>DASRHM010000001.1:0-19101 GCA_035650575.1 Dehalococcoidia bacterium
TCGTCCTCGCTGAGCGGGCGGCCGCCCGAGGACTCGCCGCTCGCCTTCGCCGAGGACACGAACACGAAGCGCCGGACGCCCGCGCGCGCGGCCGCCGCCGCGAGGCGCTCGGTGGCGAGCACGTTGCCGGTCTCGTACGCGAGGGCGCCGGCGCGCCGGTGCGCGACGCCCGCGAGGTGAACGACCGCCGAGACGCCCTCCACCACGGGCCGCCAGTCGGAGTGCGACGGCAGGTCGGGCACGATCACCGTCCTCACGCCCGGCGCGTCCGCGGCCGCGCCGCGCACGAGCGCGCGCACGGCGACTTGCCGAGCGCGCAGCGACTCGACCAGCGCGGTCCCGATGAAGCCCGCGGCGCCCGTGACCAGGACCTCGCCCGGGCCCGTCATCGGGGCGTGCGCGCGCGGCTCATGATGCCCGCGTAGGTCGGCGAGCTGAAATAGCGCAGGGCGCTGCGCAGGTGCGCGGCGAAGTAGCGCGGGTCGCGGTGGCTGCGGCGCTGCGCGTCGTGCACCGCGCGCGCGCCCGCGGCGAGCCTGACGTCGTAGCCCGCGAGCCGCAGGCGGGCGCAGACGTCGACGTCCTCGTAGTAGAGGAAGTAGCGCTCGTCGAAGCCGCCGACGCGCGCGAACGCCTCGCGGCGGAACAGCATGAACATCCCCGCGACCCAATCGGGAGAGAAGGGCCCGGCGGCGTCGGGATAGTCGAGCCGCACGCCGCGGGCGATCGCGCGCCGCACGAGCGCGAGCGGCGTGTGGAAGCGCCGGGCGTTGTCCTCGAGCGCGCCGTCCGGGCCGACGACGAGCGGCGCCGCCACGCCCACGCTCGCGGACGCGAGCGCCTCGAGCAGCGCCGGGAACGGGTCGTGCGGCAGCCGGATGTCCGGGTTCAGCACGCAGAAGAAGCCGCCGCGCGCCGCGGCGAAGGCCGCGTTGTGGTTGGCGCCGAAGCCGCGGCGCGCGGCGTTGCGCACGACGCGCAGCGGCAGCGCGGCCGAAGGCGCCTCGAGCGCGGGCTCGGGCACGTTGTGCGTGACGATGACCTCGCCTTCGCGCGCGGCGGGAAAGCGCGCGAGGTCGGCGAGCAGCCGCGCGACCATGGCGCCCTGCCCGTGGCTGACGATCGATATCGAGATCAATCGGGATTTTCCTGCTCGCGCGGCGGCCGCGGGCGCTGCGCGGTCCAGAGCGCCGAGACGAGGGGATAGGTCAGCCGGCGGAACACCCGGGAAAAGAACACCTCGTCGATCTCGCGCGGGCTGATCGCGAGGCCCGCCGCCGACGTGCGCCGCACCGTGACCGCCATGCGCAGGTCCCACGACGCCTTCTTCAGCAGGGAGGCGCGCACCGCCGCCTTCGCGTGGAACTCCTTGAACAGCTCGCGCTTGTCCTCGAGCACCGCGCCCCACTCGACGTTCTCCTGCGTCGCCTGGCCGGCGTGCTGGCGGATGCTGCACAGCGCCTCGCGCAGGAACTCGAGCGAGCCCTGCCGCAGCAGGTGGAACCACATCTCGAGGTCCATGAGCTGCGTGTAGCGGTCGCTGAACAGGCGTCCCGCGGCCGCCCTGCGGAACATGACCGCGGTCGGCTCGCCGATGAGGTTGCCGTAGAAGAAGCAGCGCGCCATCACCTGGTCGCCCGGGACCCTGACCGAGCGCCTGGCGTACCCGGCGTAGCGGAGCGGCCGCGCCCCGCCGTCGTCGACCCACACGCGGCCGCAGGTGACGAGCGCGATGTCCTCGTGCCGATCGAGGACCTCGACCATGCGCGCCACGCACGCGGGCCCGAGCATGTCGTCGGCGCACAGGAACTTCACGTAGCGGCCGCGCGCGAGCTCCAGGCAGCGGTTGAAGTTGCCCACCATCCCGATGTTGTGCTCGTTGCGGTGATAGACGATGCGCGGATCCTGCCGCATCAGCCGGGCGACGAGCTCCGGCGTGCCGTCGGTCGAGCAGTTGTCGGTGACCACGATCTCGACGTCGCGGTAGCTCTGCAGGCGCGCCGAGCCGATCGCGTCGCCGAGGAAGTGCGCGTAGTTGTAGGTCGGGATGCAGATGCTGACGGCGGGCGCGGTCATGGCGGGCTCGGCGCGGCGCCGTACGCGCGCGCGGCCTCGAGGATGTCCGAGTAGGGGACGTCGCTCCGCCCGGGATCGAAAGGAGGAGTGGCGCTGAACCCGGCGCGGATGCGCCGCTGCCCGGAGCGGCGCAGCCGCGGCGGCAGCAGCCAGGCGGCGCCGTAGAGCGCGAGCGCCGCGCCGTACCCGAGGAGCTCGGAGGCGCGCGCGTGGCGCAATACGGTCGGCAGCCCGCGCCACGAGCGCAGGCGCAGCGTGGCGGCGAACTGCAGCAGCCGGTAGCGCCGGCGATCGACGCGCAGCGGCGCCTCGTTCCCGAAATTGCGCGCGAGCGTCTCCATCGCGGTGAGCCAGCAATCGTTCATGTCGGTGCCGGGCACGCGCCCGGGCGGCGTCGCGTCCGCGGCCGTGTTCTGCAGGAAATCCATGCCTTCGCGCTCGCGCCGGTTGAAGTAATAGTAGCCGAAGGACTTCGGGCTGATGCCGATCAGCGCCAGCGGCTGCGGACACGCGACCACGGTGCGCGCGGCGAGCAGCACGGCGTTCGCCGCATAATAGTCCGGATAGGGCGATTGGAAGAAGGGGCCGCGCTCGCGCAGCCGCTCGACCAGCGCGCGGCTCACCACGAAATACTGCATGTTGAAGCCGTACAGCAGGCGGAAGCTCATCGCGCCGCGCACCATGCGCAGCGCGGTCGCGCGCTCGAGCAGGAAGGGCCGCTGCGCGCCTTCGAGGAAGGCGTTGTACGCGCGCTGCACGAATCCGCGCGGATGCCCGGGGATCACGCCGGGATACGCGTACTGCAGCGCCTGCATGTAGATGGCCTCGGGCTCGCGCCATTCCCGCGCGAGCGCGGCGAGCCGCGCGAGGCACCCCGGCACGAGCGCGTCGTCGTCGCCGAGCATGATGAGATAGTCGCCGCGCGCGCGCTCGAGCGCGAGGTTCCAGTTCTCGGTCACCGGGACCAGAGCGGCGTTGCGCGCGCACGCGACGCGCGCGTCGCCGAGCGACGCGACATAGCCGCAGACGTCCTCGTCCGAGGCGTTGTCCTGGACCACGATCTCGCAGTCCGCGTAGTCCTGGGTCCGCACGGACTCGATGGCGAGCTTCAGCAGATCGAGCCGGTTGCGCGTCGGCAGGAGAATCGAGAACCTCACCGCGCCGCCTTGCGGAAGACCGCCGTATACGCGCTCCCCGCGCCCTCGCGGCGCTCGAGCGGCGCGGCGAGCGGCGCGAGCGCGCGGCCGGCGAAGCGCACGGCGCGCCGCGCGAAGCGCCCGGGCGCGAAGCTCGCGAGCGACCAGCCCCAGCCGAAGGCGTTCCAGCCGAGGCTGCCCGCGTCGGCGGTCGTGCACAGGAGCTGCTCGAGGCCGAGCGCCTGCGCGCGACGGCGCAGCAGCCCGGGCGGCACGAGGTGCACGTGCCGGGGCGCGTCGACGTGCGTCCAGCGCGCGCCGAACACGCGGAACTGCCACGCGAGCGGGTTCGGCGTCGCGATCAGCAGGATGCCGCCCGGGGCGAGGCGCTGCGCGAGCGCGGCGAGCAGCCGCCAGGGATCGCGCAGGTGCTCGAGCACGTGCCACAGCGCCGCCGCATCGGGCGCGGCGGCGGCGGCGAGCGCCGCGACCTCGTCGTCGGCGCGGATCGCGCGCACGCCGATCCGCGACTCGAGGAAGGCGCAGCAGCGCGCGTCGCGCTCGATCGCTTCGACCGCGAAGCCCGCGCGCTTGGCGAGCAGGCAGAAGGCGCCCCAGGACGCGCCGATCTCGAGCAGGCGGCCGCCGCGCGCGTAGCGCGAAACGAGCTCGATCTTGTAGCGCTCGCGCTCGGCGACGGGCTCGAGCGCGTCGGCGTCGGCGGGCACCGCGTGGTAGTCGCCGGCGTAGTAGCGCGCGAGATCGTCGGGCACGTTCGCGAGCGAGATCAGCCCGCAGGCGGGGCAGCGCTCGTAGCGGAAGCTCTGGGCCGAGACGCGGCGGTTCCAGTCGCGCGTCTCGAACAGCGGCCGCATCAGCGCGCCGCATCCGCTGCACACCGTCGCCATGCGCGTCATCGCGGCCTCACCCCGGTCGCGCCCACTCGCCCCACGCGTCGCGCGACACGACGTCGCGCAGCGCGCGGTCGGCCGCCTCGTAGTCGTCGGTCTGGTTGTCGGCGACGAGCAGGTTCTCCTGGCGCGACTGCCGGAAGGTGTTGGACAGGTGCCAGCGCTCGGGCTCGTAGCCTTCGCCGTCGCGGCCGACCACCAGCACGCGCAGCCCGAGCCGGCGCACGCGCTGCGTCAGGCTGTCGTTTCCGCTCTCGAATTTCCAGGCGCCGAGCTTGGTCCGGATCGGCCCGGGGCGCACGCGCTCGAGCGTCGCGCGCGCCGCCATGAACGCGTTGGTGCGCAGGTGGTAATTCGGGAACGGCGGGAAGTCGCGCGCCGGGCGCCACAGGCCGGCGAGACGCAGGAGCCGGTACGCGATGGGCTGGAGCAGGTCGCCCCTGCGCCATCGGGCGAGCGCGCGGCGCTCCAGGCCGCGTGCGTCGGCGGGATGGCCGAGGCGCTGGCACGACCCGGTCGCGCCGACGAGGCCCACGCCGCCCGCGGTGATCCAGCGGTGCAGCTTCGCGAGCCAGTCGGGCGCGAGGATCCGGCTGTACGAGTTGAGGAAGCAGAAATGCCCGTGCTCGAGGCGATCGACCGCGGCGAAATAAGCGCCGATGTCGAGCCCGGCGTCCGGCACCGGCAACCGCCGGTGCGGCACGCCCGAGAGCGGCGCCTCGTGCTCGCCGAGATCGGAGGCGCCCGGAAATCCCTTCAGCAGGACGACGAGCTCGTGCTCGCGCCCCGCGGGGTGGCGGCGGTACGATTCGACGAAGCGGCGCAGCGGCTCGACGCCGTTCTTGCGGCGCACGAGGTGCACGACCGCGATCGCGGGCATTTCACGCGCTCCGCGGCGCGGCCTTCGCGGCGACGTAGTCGGCGAGCGCGTCGCGCCAGGGACGCAGCGCGATCCCGAGCGCGCGGGCGCGGGTGTTGGCGAGCACCGAGTAGAGCGGCCGGCGCATGTCGCCCGTGCGCCCGCCGCGGTCGACGGGCCGCACCTCGGCCGCGAGGCCCGCGAGCTCGACGATCGCGCGGCTGAACTCGTGCCAGGTGCACTGCCCCTCGTTCACGAGGTGGTAGACGCCGGGGCGCGCGCCCGGGTGCGCGATCAGCGCGAGCACCGCGCGCGCGAGGTCGTCGGTCGAGGTCGGCGCGACGGTCTGGTCGCAGCTCATGTCGAACGCGCTCTCGCGGCGCGCGAGCTCGAGCACCTTGTCGACGAAGTTGCCGCCTTTCGACTTCGCCCCCGAGCGCCCGTAGAGGCCGCAGGTGCGGATCACGATCGCGTGCTCGGGCGCCGCGGCGAGCGCCGCGTTCTCGCCCGCGAGCCGCGTGATGCCGTACATCTGCACCGGCCCCGGCGCGTCGTCCTCGGCGTAGGGCGTGCGCCGGTCGCCGCGGAAGACGTAGTCGCTGCTGAAGGTCACGAGCCGGGCGCCGATGTCGCGGCACGCGAGCGCGAGGTCGCGCACGGCCACGCAGTTCACGCGGAACGCCTGCTCGGGCTCGGTCTCGCACAGCGGCACGTTGTGGAAGGCGGCGCAGTTGATCGCGAGGTCGGGTCGCGCGCGGCGCAGATACGCGGCGGCCTCGGCCGGCCGCGCGAGGTCGAGCCGGTCGCGCGCGGGCGCGTCGATCTCGTGCGCGCCGTTGTTGCGCAGGAGGTCCGCCCCCAGCTGGCCGGTGGCGCCGATCAGCACGATCCTCACGGCGCGGCGTCCCCGACGAGCGGCAGGGCGCGATCGCGCTCGGAGACGATCGCGGGCGCGACCGGCCAGGCGATCGCGAGGCGCGGATCGTCCCAGCGCACGCCGCGCGCGAGGTCCGCGCGGTAGCACTCGGACATCTGGTACAGGAGCTCGCTCGCGTCGGTGAGCGACTGGAAGCCGTGGGCGAAGCCCGCCGGGACGTACAGCGCGCGCCGGTTGTCCGCGCTCAGCTCGAGCGCGAACCAGCGGTAGCGCGTCGGCGAGCCGGGGCGCAGGTCGACCGCGACGTCCCACACCGCGCCGCGCGTGCAGCGCACGAGCTTCGCCTCGGGGTGCGGCTCGCCCTGGTAGTGCAGGCCGCGCAGCGTGCCGCGCCGCGCGTTGTACGAGACGTTGCACTGCGCGACGGCGGCGACGAGGCCGTGCCTCTCGAACTCCTCGCGGCAGAACGAGCGCGCGAAGAAGCCGCGCTCGTCGGCGAGCTCCTCGAGCTCGACCACGAAGGCGCCGGCGAGCGGCGTCGCGACGAACTTCATTCGAGCACCGTCGCCCGCGGGATGGGGACGACGAAGCGCCCGCCCCAGGAGCGCACGTGCGCCATCTGCGCCGTGATCTCGTCCTTCAGGTTCCAGGGGAGGATCAGCACGTAGTCGGGACGCGTCTCGGCGATGCGCTCGGGCGCGTGGATCGGGATGTGCGTGCCCGGGAGGAACAGGCCCTGCTTGTGCGGGCTGCGGTCGACCGTGTACTCGAGGAGGTCGGTGCGCACGCCGCAGTAGTTGAGCAGCGTGTTGCCCTTCGCCGGCGCGCCGTAGCCGGCGACGCGCTTGCCGGCCTCCTTCGCGTCGATCAGGAAGCGCAGCAGCGCGCGCTTCGCCGCCTTCACCTGCTCGGCAAAAGCGGCGTAGGTCCCCGGGCGCTCGAGCCCGGCGTCGCGCTCGGCGGCGAGCAGCGCCTCGACCCGCGGCGACACGGGCTTCGCCGCGTCGTCCGCGTGGCGGCCGTAGATCCGCAGCGACCCGCCGTGCGTCGGGATGCGCTCGACGTCGAACAGCACGAGGCCGTGCGCGGCGAACACGCGCTGCGCCGTGCGGAACGAGAAGTACGAGAAATGCTCGTGGTAGATCGTGTCGAACTGGCTGCCGGCGACGAGCTGCAGCAGGTGCGGGAACTCCATCGTGATGACGCCGCCGGGGGCGAGCGCGAGCGCCATGCCGCGCACGAAATCGTTCAGGTCCGGGACGTGCGCGAGCACGTTGTTGCCGAGGAGCAGGTCGGCGCGCCGGCCCTCGGCGGCGAGGCGCTTCGCGGTCTCGACGCCGAAGAACTCGACGCGCGTCGGGACGCCTTTCGCCTCGGCCGCGCGCGCCACGTTGGCGGCGGGCTCGATCCCGAGCACCGGCACGCCGCGCTGCGCGAAGTACTGCAGCAGGTAGCCGTCGTTGCTCGCGATCTCGACCACGAGGCTCTTCGCGCCGTAGCCGAAGCGCGCGATCATCGCCTCGGTGTAGGCGCGGCAGTGCGCGAGCCAGGAATCCGAGTACGAGGAGAAGTAGGCGTAGTCGCCGCCGAAGATGCGCTCGCGCGACTCGAACTGCTCGAGCTGCACCAGGAAGCACGAGGTGCACGCCCAGGCGTGCAGCGGGTAGAAGGGCTCCATCGCGTTCAGCTGCCCGGCCCGGAGGTTCGCGTTCGAGAGCGGGCTCATCCCGAGGTCGGCGAACGACAGCTCGAGCGGCGCGGCGCAGAAGCGGCAGCGGCGCGCGCTCACGACGGCGTCCTCGATGGCCGCGCCTCGAAGCGCCGGGTCTGCTCGAGCGAGAGCGCGCGCACGTCGGCGCCGGCCGCGTCCGCGCGGTACCACTCGACGGTCCAGTCGAGCGCCGCGGCGAGCGGCAGGCGCGGCGCCCAGCCGAGCCGCGAGCGCGCCTTCGCGCAGTCGAGCTTCAGATAGCGCGCCTCGTGCGGATGCTCGCCCGGGTCCGCGGCCCAGGCGGCGCCCGAGCCCCAGCGCGAAGCGAACCCGTCGGCGATCCGGCCGACCGGCACCGCGTCGCGCTCGTCGGGCCCGAAGTTCCAGCCGCCGGCGAGCGCCGGGTCGTGCCACGCGCGCTCGGCG
The DNA here is from genome assembly GCA_035650575.1 of Dehalococcoidia bacterium. Lineage (GTDB taxonomy): Bacteria > Chloroflexota > Dehalococcoidia > DSTF01 > JACRBR01 > DASRHM01. Next base: position 7,997 of record DASRHM010000001.1, read on the forward strand.
AGCAGCAGATAGCCGTGCAGCGGATCGAGCACGTGCTGCCAGGGACGCGTCGCGTTCGGGTTGCGGATGCGCGCTTCGCGTCCCGCGCGCGCGGCGCGCACCAGGTCGGGCACGAGCCGGTCGGCCGCCCAGTCGCCGCCGCCGATGACGTTGCCGGCGCGCGCCGAGGTCAGCACCGTGCTGTTTTCGGGCGCGAAGAACGAGCGCCGGTAGGCCGCGGTCACGAGCTCGGCGCAGCCCTTGCTGCTCGAGTACGGATCGTGGCCGCCCATGGCGTCGTCCTCCGCGTAGCCGCGATCCTGCTCGCGGTTCTCATAGCACTTGTCGCTCGTGACGTTGACGATCACGCGCACGCCGCCCGCGCGGCGCACGGCCTCGAACAGGTGCACGGTGCCGAGCACGTTGGTCGCGTAGGTGGCGACGGGGTCGGCGTACGACGGCCGCACCAGCGACTGCGCCGCGAGATGGAACACGATCTCGGGACGGAACTCGGAGACCGCGCGCGAGAGGCGCTCGGGATCGCGCACGTCGCCGCGCTCGTCTCGCACGCGCGGCGGCGCGACGCGCCGCCACAGCGACGGCTCGGTCGGCGGCTCGAGCGCGTAGCCCGCGATCTCGGCGCCGAGGGCGTCGAGCCAGAGGGCGAGCCAGCTGCCCTTGAAGCCGGTGTGGCCGGTGAGGAAGACGCGCTTGCCCGCCCAGAAATCGCGCTTCGTCACCAGACCTTCCACGGGGGCGATCCGCTCGCCCACAGCTCCTCGAGATGGTTCTTGTCGCGCAGCGTGTCCATCGGCTGCCAGAAGCCGCGGTGGAAATGCGCCGCGAGCGTGCGCTCGCGCGCGAGGCGCTCGAGCGGCTCGCGCTCCCAGACCGTGTGGTCGCCTTCGATCGCGTCGAGCACCGCGGGCGACAGGACGAAGAAGCCGCCGTTGATCCAGCCGCCGTCGCCCTTCGGCTTCTCCTGGAAGCTCGTGATCAGCCGGTCCTCGAGCACGAGCGCGCCGAAGCGGCCGGGCGGCTGCACCGCGGTCAACGTCGCCTTCACCTTGCGCGCCTTGTGGAAGGCGATCAGCTCGGCGACGTTCACGTCGGCGACGCCGTCGCCGTAGGTGAAGCAGAAATCCTCGTCGCCGAGGTAGCGCGCGACGCGCTTCAGGCGGCCGCCGGTCTGCGTCGCCTCGCCCGTGTCGACCAGCGTCACGCGCCAGGGCTCGGCGCCCTTCTGGTGCACCTCGGTGCGGTTGCTCGCCATGTCGATGGTGACGTCCGACATGTGCAGGAAGTAGTTCGCGAAATACTCCTTGATCACGTAGCCCTTGTAGCCGAGGCACACGACGAAGTCGTTGATCCCGTGCGCCGAGTAGATCTTCATGATGTGCCAGATCATCGGGCGGCCGCCGATCTCGATCATGGGCTTCGGCCGCACGCCCGATTCTTCGCTGATGCGCGTGCCGAGGCCGCCGGCGAGGATGACGCATTTCATCGCTGAATTGTCGCCGCTCATCGCGCGGGTCCTCTCCCTCGTATGCTCATGACGTGCCGGTCATGCCGGTTCGAACGATCAAGCGCCGTTCTTCGCGCGCCGCTGCTTCCATGATCGCGCGACGCGACGCGACACCTCCATTATCATAGCTCGGGGATGGGGCAGGGCGAGCGCCAGCAGCGCGGCCGAGACCAGGCCGGACGCGGCGGCCGCGGCGATGGCCTCGATAGGCCGATCCTGTAAGGCGCTCGACAGCCGGGCCACCGCCCAGAAGAAGGCCGCCGCGATGATGCCCGGGCACAGCGTGTCCCGGATCCACCACGCGCGCATCTCGCCGCGGAGCAGCCTGCGGTGCACGAGCGGGACCTCGACGAGGTAATACGCGAAGTTCAGGCCGAACCAGCACCAGGCGCCGACGATGGGCCCGAAGCGCGGCACGCCGAGCAAAAGGATCGGGAGCACGAGGGCCACGGCGATGACGTTCTTGATCACGGACAGCCGGGTCCAGCCGGCCGCGAGCTGGAGCAGCAACGGCATCAACATGACGATATTGAGAAGCGTGCCGAGCGTGGCCCACGGGAGGAGCGGCATGATCTCGTCCACCAGAGGGCCGCGGCCGGCGAGCCAGGTCTCGAGGAGCGGCCTTCCGAAGATAACGAAGACGCCGCACACCGGCAGCGCCGCGACGACGAGCAGTTGCGTCCATCGATGGTATTCCAGCGCGAGTTGCCCGTCGTCGGACTTCGCGGCAAGCCGCGTGAAGTGCGGCAGCAGCGAGGCCGCCATCGGTGCCGCGATGAAGCTCGAGATCAGCATCATGAGCATGAAGCACAGCGAGTAAGCCGCGAAGCGGTCGAGCGGCACGGCGCTCGAGACGATCAGCTTGTCGGCCTGCGTCAGGATCGATGCCGTGAGCCCGATCAGGAAAGTCCCCGCGGCGTATCGCCGCACGCCGCGCACGCTGGCCAGGGCGGCGCGCGGCCGATGCGACGGCTCGGGCAGGAGCCGCCACAGACCCACGCCGAGCATCGCGCTGATGAGCGCAAGGCTGAGCGCCTGCCATGCGAAGAACGCTTCCACGCGGGATCCCGACGCCCACAGGACGAGCGCCGCGCCCGCCCATTGCACTGTCATGCCGGCGATGCGCAGCCGTGTGAGCACGCCTTGCCGCACCAGTCCCACGTATCCGCCCGAGTACAGCAGGCTCGGCCACTGGCACGCCAGACCCAGGCCCATCAGGCGGACCGCAAGCACGACCTCGTCAGCGGGGAGCGTCTGATACTTGAGCCAGAGCGTGGCTATCAAAGGCGCAAACAGGAACACGGCCGCTCCGAGGACGACGCCGACCATCACCGTGATCGTCTCGAGAGTGCGCAACAGGTTCCGCATGTCGGGCATGCGGCCCGGATTGACGGACAGGCGGGCGAACTCGCGGACGAGGACCGGGCTCACGGCCTGGTCGAGAAAACCCAAGGCGACGACGAGGGTAGTGTAGAAGCCGATCAGCCCGTACGCCTCCGGGCCCAGCAGCCGTATATAGACGGGAGTAAAGACCAGCTGCAGGCCGGCCGCCCAGAGGCGGCCCGTGACGTTGGCGATGAGGGAACCCGAGACGCCGCCCGCTGCGGGAGGGAAACCCTGTGCGAAACGATCGCCGTTCAAGCCGGGTACGAGTGCCGGTCCCGCTCGGATCGCGAGTGCGGCAGGGACGCTCCCAACTCGGCGAGGAGCACCCGCGCCTGCTCCTCGCGCGAAAAGCGCTGGTTCGCGGGCGATCCGGTCGACGCGACGGGCTCCTTGACGAGCGACTTCAGGAACGAGACGATTTCCTCGTCGGAGGTGAGAGTCACGCCGGCCCCCGTTTCCTCGATCAGCTTGGCTGCTTCGGAATCCTTGCGCCGTCCCAGCGAGAGGATCGGACGTCCGCTGCCGAGGTATTCGAACAGCTTGCCCGTAAGAACTCCCTCGGCCTCGGTCCAGTCGAGGAAAAGGATGACGTCGGCGGCGCGCTGCGCCGCCAGGCTTTCCCGGTACGGTACGAAGCCTCGGATATGGACAATGCTCTCCAGGCCGTATCGGCCGATCATCGAGCGCAGCCAAGGCTCCTCGTGGCCATAGAACTCGACGCAGATCCGGTGGACGCGCTCGTCACGCGCCTCGCGAAGCCGGGTGAGCGCCCGGAAGAGCGGCTCTGGGTCGTATTTCCCGGGATAGAGTCGCCCTGTGTACACCATGTGGATGCGCTGGTCGACGCTGGATACCGCTTCGGGTGCGCACCGCTGGCTCTCGAAATAGCCGTTGTACGAGATCAGCGCCTCGCGCCCGAGGTAGCCCGACAGCCGTTTGCGCAGGCCGTCCGAAACCGTCACGAGCCCCGACGCGGACTTGACCATCCACCGGTTGACGCGACCCGCGAGCCATGAAGCCACGCGCGACTGGTAAAGACGCATGTCGCGGAACCAGAGATCCCGGAAATCGGCGATCCAGGGGATCCCGGTCCGAGCCGAGAGGCCGCGCGCGATGAGGAAGGAGACCTCCGGCGGCGATGTGGCGACGATCATGTCGAACCGCTGCGACCGCAGCATGGCGAGCCCCTTGCGCAGCATGGGAGGGTAGGCAAGGAATCGCAGGTCTGCGAACATCGCCATGCTGAAACGCGCTCGCCGGGTCAGCGTCTTCATGCGTTCCCAGCGCTTCACCCCCTGGCCGATCCCGGCCGAGTCCGCCGAGCTGCGGTGCAAAGGCAGGTAGTCGACCTCGTGAACTTCGATCCCGGTCGTGTCGAGCTGGAGATCCATCGCGCCGTCGAAGCCGTATTTGGCGGGCGTCAGCACGTGGATTTCGTTTCCCGCGTCGCGCCATGCCCGCGCCCAACCATACGGCCGGTGGGATCCGATGGAGTTCATGGGCGGAAACGCGTGTGTGACGATGAGGATCCGGAGCATTCGCCTGCGATCGCCTTGCCGTAACCCTTGTTCTGTCCGGCATTTTTACGCCAATGTCGAGCGCAGGTCCAGCTTCATGGGCTCACCGATACGCCGAAGCGTTCCAGCCACGCGCCGAACGAGATCATGCGCCAGGGAAGGAAGGAGAACGGGCGACAGCCCTGGATCACTTCCTCGAGCACCGCTCGCGCCTCCGGGCGCAGTACCCCGTCGCTCGCGCGCACCGCGGCGTCGACGGCGCGGCGAAAATCGTCGGGCTGCTCCCGGCGCAGCCAGTCTTCTTCCGCCGTGGCGAAGCCGATCTTGTCCATGCGCTCGCGAACCGGCTCGGGAAGGATCCCCACGGTGGCGTCGCGCAATACGCGCTTGGTGACGCCGCGCGAAAGCTTGAGCTCGTCGGGAAGGCCCAGCACGAACTCCACCAGCCGGTAATCCAGGAACGGCACGCGGGCTTCGACGGAATGTGCCATCGAATCTCTATCCTCCCAGTGCAGCAGCATCGGGAGGCTCGTATGAAGCAGTTGAGACTGCGACATCGCACGGACCGTCGTCGCGCCGGCGCCGTACGCCAGGAAAGGATCGCTGGTCCGGGCGCCGAGCCGATCCAGGTCGAGCCAGGACCCCGGACCGATCGCCGGCCGGCCAAGCAATCGGCGCAGCGGCTGGCGCACGCTCTCGGGCAGCAGCGGACCTGCGATGTGAGCCGCGATCCGTTGAGTGCCGAGGCCGTGCAGGCGCTGGAGAGCGACCGTCTCCCGCGCGAGCTCGATCAGCCGCAGCCTGCCGGCGAGACCCGCCAGGCGTGCCGTAAAGAAGGAGTGATAGCCGGCGAGCTGCTCGTCGGCGCCCTGCCCGTCGAGCATGACCTTGACTCCATGCTCGGCGGCGAGCGCGAACACGTGCCACTGGGCGTAGATCGAGGTCGAGCCAAAGGGCTCGTCCTGGTGCCAGGTGATCTCCGGGAGCAGCTCGAACAGCCTCCCGGGCGACGGATCGACCTGGTGATTGACGACGCCAGTCGCGCGGATGACCTCGTCGATGAAGCGGCCTTCGTCGTAGCGGGGATCGGACGATCGCGCCGAGAAGGTCTTCTGCTTGTCGTGCGCACCGGCATCGTGCAGCAGCCGGCTGACCAGGCACACGATCGACGATGAATCGAGGCCGCCGGACAGACACGAGCCCACGGGCACATCGGCGCGCAAGCGCAGCCGCACCGAGTCCTCGAGCAGCGCCCGGAATTTTCCGGCGGCCTCCCGCGAGTCGGCTACGGCGCGGGCGGGGACAAGCTCGTACCAGCGCCTGATCCGCAGCTCGCGGGGCGCGTCGAGCGGCAGCATCGCGCATTCGCCGCCGCGAAGCTGACGTACTCCGGCGAAGAGGGTCTCCGAAGTATGGTCGAACAGCCCCCAGTTCAGGAAATCGTATGCGCGCTGCCCGTTCAGCCGCGCGTCCCAGCCCGGCAGGGCGCCGAACTGCTTGATCTCGGAGGCGAACGCGAGCAGGCCTTCGGGCGAGATCCAGTAATAGAGCGGCTTCACGCCGAAGCGGTCGCGCGCGGCAAACGCGGCGCGCCGTACGCGGTCGACGATGACGAAGGCGAACATGCCGTTTAGGCGCGCGAGGCAGTCCTCGCCCCACTCCCTGTACGCGGCGAGCAGGACCTCCGTGTCGGTCTGGGACGAGAACGCGGCGCCCGCGCGCTCGAGCTCGGCGCGCAACTCACGGTAGTTGTAGATCTCGCCGTTGAAGACGATCCAGTACCGGCGGTCGGCGGTGCACATCGGCTGATGGCCGGCGGCCGAAAGATCGATGATCGAGAGCCTGCGATGTCCGAGCGCCGCGACGGCGCCCCGCGCGCCGGCCTCGCCGATCGAGCCCGCGGGCGAGTACGGCAGGCCGGCAGTCGCGATATGGCCGGGCGTATCGGTGCCGGCGAGGCACGCCGGCTGCAGGTCAGGCCCTTCGAACGCGACGTAGCCTTCGCCGTCGGGGCCGCGGTGACGCACGACCCGTGTCATGGCGTCGATATCGCTCGCCACGACGCGGCGGTCCGGCGAGAACAGCGCGCTGATGCCGCACATGCCGCTTCAGCCCTCCGTCCGGGCGACGGCCGAGAGCACGCCGAGCAGCGTCTGCGATGCGTTCTCGTAGCACAGCTCGCGTGCCGCCGCGTCGGATCGGCGCTTGTAGTGGTCGATGCGCTCCGGCGTCAGGCGCCGGAGCTCCTCGGCGAGCGCGGAAGGGGAGAAATCGCCGGCCACGACGCCGCAGTCGTAGCGTCGCACGATGCGCGCCATCTCCGGCGAAGGCCCGATCGCGACCGCGACCCGGCCCTGGATGAACTCGAAGAGCTTGTTCGGGAGCGCGTGCTGGTTGTTGAAGTTGTTCGGTTCGAGGATGTAGACGCCGACGTCGTACGTGTTCAGGATCCGCGGCAGCTCTTGCATCGGCACCGCCGGCAGGAAGCGGATCCTCGGGTCGTTCCGCGCAGCGCGCCGGAGCCGCTCCAGATAATCAGGGTCGGTCGGCACGAGATAGAAGTCGAGCGAGAACCGTTCGTCGAGCTCGCGCATCATTTCGATCATGCGCTCGATATTCCTGGACCGGATGGCGGCCCCGTGGTGCACGAGCCGTATGCGGCCCTCCAGCGCGCCGAGCGGAGAAAGCGGCTGCAGGTACGGCGCGTTGTGCACCACGGCCGGTCCCATGCCGTAGTTTCGCGCGTACTCGTCCGCGATCCCTTCGCACACCGTGGTCATGGCGGCGGCCCGACCGATGTAGCGACGGCACAGATAGCGGATGTAGGCCTGGAACAAGAAGCGCCATCGCCAGGATTCCTCGAGCTCGCGCGGCGCGTATTCATGGGCATCGAACACGACGCCGCGCCGGGGCCGTAGCGAGAGCGCCAGCGGCAGAGTGTTGACGTCGTTCGCAAGCACGAGGTCGAAGGAGCGTCCTTCGAGACGCCGAAGGGCGCCGACGACCGCCGCGGAGGACCAGTAGAAGCGCTCGAACAGCCGGCACTTCAGCATTGCAGCCGCGGCGATCTTGCCTAGCGCGGTTCGGCGGACCGGAGGTATGGGGATGAACTCGACGTCCGGCACGCAGGGATCCGCATAGCCCGCCGCCGTGACGCGGTAGCCATCGCGCAGCAACCTGATCTGCCGATGTACCCGCGGGTCGCGGGCCAGGTCGGAGAAGGAAAGCACGAGCAGCGAGGATCGCGCCGGTGCAGCGTCCATCAGGCGGTCAGCCGGTGAACGATCTTCTCGGCTGCATGGCCGTCGCCGTAGAGCGCGTCCGCGAATCGCGGCGAAGACGCGGCGGCCGCGCGGATCGCATCGACGATATGGCGTGTGCCTTCGGGCGGCGCGAGCCGATTGACGCCTGCATCCAGAAGCTCGACCCATTCGGTCTCGGCGCGCAGCGTCACGCACGGCACGCGGTGGAAGTAGGCTTCCTTCTGCACGCCGCCCGAGTCGGTCGCGATCACGCGAGCGTTTCGCTCGAGCATGACCATGTCCAGGAAACCGACGGGGTCGATCACGCGCAGGCCGGCCTGTGGCGCGCCGCGGCGCGTGCGGTCCAGGGCATTGCGCGTGCGCGGGTGCAGCGGAAGGATCACCGGGAGATCGGCGGCGATCTCGGCCAGCGCGTCGAAGACGCAGGCGAGCCGGGCGGGGTCGTCGGTGTTCTCCGCGCGATGCACCGTCGCGAGCAGGTACGATCGCGGCGCGACTCCCAGCGACGCGAGCACCGTGCTGCGCTCCTGCGCCAGGTCGCCGAAGAGCAGGGCGGCGTCGTACATGACGTCGCCCACCAGGGCGATGGTTTCGGAACGCAGGCCTTCGCGCAGCAGGTTGTCCACGGCCGTGCGCGTGGGCGCGAACAGCAGGTCCGCCGCGTGATCGGTGAGAACCCGGTTGATCTCCTCAGGCATGAGCTTGTTGAAGGACCGCAGGCCCGACTCCACGTGAGCGAGATGGATGTGCAGCTTGACCGCCGCGAGCGCGCCGGCCAGCGTCGAGTTGGTGTCGCCGTACACGAGCACCGCGTCGGGCTTCTCCCGGATCAGCACGTTCTCGATGCCCTCGATCATGCGCCCCGTCATCGCGCCGTGCGCGAGGCCGCCGATCCCCAGCTCGTAGGCGGGCCTGGGCAGGCGCATCTCGCGGAAGAAGATGCCCGACATCTGGTCGTCGAAGTGCTGGCCCGTGTGCACGATCACTTCCTGAACGGAGCCCTGCGCCTGCAGCGCCCGCGACACCGTCGCCGCCTTGATGAACTGCGGCCGCGCGCCGATGACGGTGACGATCTTCACGGCAGCGCCATGTGCGCGGCGTGCTTCCGCATCGCGGCGCGTATGAGTGCGAGATTATCTCGGGTCCACTGCACGGTACTGCGCAAACCTTCCTCGAGCCCGGTCCGCGCGCGAAAGCCGAGCTCGCGCTCGGATTTCGCGGTGCTGCCGAAGCGCTTGCCGGAATTGTCCCAGGGACGCCTGGGCAGGTGCTCGAACCCTGCCGCGTTGCCGGCCAGGCGGTTGATGTTTTCGGCCAGCTCGCGGATCGAGGTCTCGCGGCCGCTCGCGATGTTGTAGGCCTCGCCCGGGCGGCCGCGCAGGGCGCAGGCGACCAGACCCGCGGCGACGTCCTCGACGTAGATGAAATCGCGCGTCGCCACGCCGTCGTTCTCTAGCGGCAGCGGCAGGCCCGCGAGCGCCTTGTAGACGAAGGTCGGCGTGACGTTGCGCCACACGGTTGCCGGCGTCCCGCGCCAGCGGCCGGCGCCGAGGATCTCGCCGGGGCCGTAGACGTTCTGGAAGCGCGCGCGCACCGCGGGCAGCCGGTGCTGCTTATGGTAGTAGACCGAGTAGAACTCGCCGAAGATCTTCGACATCGAGTACGGGCTGTCGTTGTTCCACAGCGAAACGAGGTCCGACTCCTCGGTGGCGTGCGCCTCGCCGAAGGTCTTCTCCGCGAGCGCGCAGCCTGCGCCCGAGTATACGAGCTTCTTCAGCCGCGCGAAGCCCTTGATACGCTCGTAGAGCTTGAGCGTCGTCAGCGTGTTGTTCTCGTGGTCGGCGAGCGGGTCGTGGATCGAGCTCTGGTTGCCGTGGTAGGTGGACAGGTGGAACGCGTAGTCGTACTCGTCGGACAGGCCGGCGAGCAGCGCATCGTCGGTGATCGAGGCCTCGCTGAAGCGCACCCGCGGGCCGCCGGGAACGGTCGCGCGCTCCGCCGAGAGCAGGTTGTCGACGATGTGCACGTGCGCCGCGCCCAGGCCGAGCACGCGACGCACGAGGTTGCCGCCGACGAAGCCCGCGCCGCCGGTGACGAGGACGCGCGCGCCGTCCATCGACGAGTCGCTCATCGGGCCTGCGCCGGGGCGGCGAGATGGCTGTAGACGTCGCTCACGCCGTGGCGCTCGTACCACTCCAGCTGGCGCCGGATCGTCTCGCGGAATCCGACTCGCGCCCTCCAGCCGAGCAGGTGCGTCGTCTCCGCGGGATCGAGCACCACGGCCGGCACGTCGTCGGCGCCCGGAGGGACGATGGGCACGTCCTGCACCGGCGCGCCCACGAAGGCGGCCACCTCGTCGAAGACCTCCTTGATCGTGTGGCCCTCGCCGGTCGAGACGTTGTAGATACCGGCCGGCGCGTCGTCGCGCAGCACACGCTCGACCACGTCGATGAAGTCGCTCATGTCGAGGAAGTCGCGCACCGTGTCGCTGCAGAAGCATTTCTGGCCCGCGCGCAGCCGCTTGTAGAACGTCGGGATCGGCCCGATGGCAAGCCGCGGGCCCGTGACGTTCGCGAGGCGCAGCGACACGACCGGCACCTTCGCCATGAGCAGGTACTGTTCGCCGGCGGTCTTCGAGACGCCGTAGCTCGTGAACGGCGCGACGGGATGGTCCACCGGAATCGGCACCGCGCGCGGACGCCCGTAGCAGAGCGCCGTCTGGAAATAGAGCAGGCGGCGCACCCCCGCTGCCTCCGCGGCGCGCGCGATGTTGATCGAGCCGCCGACATTGGTCGCCGCGTCCTCGCGCCAGTTCGCCGGGTCCTTGTACGCGGCCGCGCTGTGCACCACGACCTCGGGCGGGAAGTCGGCGAAGGCGCGCTCGACGACCGCGGCGTCGGCGACCGAGCCTTCGATCACGCGCAACCCCGGGACGGCCGGGACCACCTCGCGTTTCCCGGTCGCGAAGTTGTCGATCACCAGGATCTCGTGACCCCGGGGAAGCCAGTGTTCGATCAGATTGGACCCGAGGCAGCCCGCGCCGCCGGTGATGAGGATGCGCATCCGGATCCCGCTACTTCTTCTCCGCGTGCCGCAGGTGCGTGTACTCGCCCTGGGTGCCGTGTTTCTTGTAGTACTCCACGGCCGCGCGCACCGTGTCCCCGAGGCCCGTGAACCGGATCTCGCCGAAGTCGGCGAACGTCCGGGTGGGATCGAGGAGAATCGAAGGCGCATCGTCGGGGCCGAGCTCGCGCACTTCCGGGGCGGGATACTGCGGCAGCTCCATCGCCGCGACGACCGCGTCGTAGAGGTCCTGGATCGCGACGTCCCTGCCCGAGGAGAAGTGATAGGCGCCGTGGCCGGTGCCGTCGGCCGCGCGCAGCACGACGCGCGCGAGGTCCTTCACGAACACGAAGTCGCGCCGCGCCTTCGTGA
>DASRHM010000002.1:0-7653 GCA_035650575.1 Dehalococcoidia bacterium
GGCGGGGCTGATGGGCGCGGACCGCTCGGAGCAGCGCCTCCGCGCGGCTTCGCCGATCACCTACGCGCGCGCCGGATTCCCGCCGACGATGCTGATGCACAGCAACCGCGACCTGCTCGTGCCGCACGAGGCGAGCCTGCGCATGTACCGCGCCCTCGACGAGGCCGGCGTGCCGGTCGAGCTGCATCTCTTCGACAACGCGCCGCACGGCTTCGACGCCGCCCCGGACCTGGGGCGCCAGTGCGCGCAGCTCATCGCGATGTTCCTCGAGCGGCACGTGATCGCGCCCGCGCCGCCGGCGAACGCCGAGCCGGCGCCCGCCTGACGCTGGCATCGGCAGGGCCGCGATGACACACTGCAGCAGCGGCCGGCGACCGCCGTGCCGCGAGCGATCGGGACGCGCGTGACCCGCGAAGATCTGCACACCGGCGCCAGCGTTGTCAGCCGCGACGGGCACAAGCTCGGCACGCTGAGCCGGTTCGTCGTGAACCGCGACAGCCTGCGGCTCACCCATATCGTCGTCGATACGGGCATCCTGCGCAGCGGCGAGTCGCCGCTGAAGGGCGGCTGGGGACTGTCGCACGACCGCGTCGTCCCCATCGGCGCCCTCGCTTCGGCCACGTCCGACGAGATCCGGCTGACGATGAGCGGCGAGGAGTTCCGCGACCTCTCGCAGGACTATATCCAGGAGCGCTTCGCGCGCCTGCCCGACGCGGAACCCGGCCGGGTCGACTGGTCTGACCTGCGCCGCTTCGCGACCTCGATCCCCGGCGAGCCTGGCCCATGGCTCATCCATGAGGTGATGACGAAGGCGCCGGACGAGGTAGACATCAAGAAAGACTCGCCCGTATGGCGGCTCAATCCGCACCAGAAGATCGGCGAGGTCGAGCGGCTGATCTTCGACGAGCGGACGGGCAAGATGATCGGCCTCGTAATCCGCCGGGGCCTGGTGTTCGGCAGGGACGTCGTGCTGCCGGTCGAGCACATCGTCGAGGTCGTCGCCGATATCGTGCGCGTCGATCTGGACGACGAGGCGCTGAAGGCGCTCGAGGAGTTCCATCCGGAGGACTGACCCGCCCCGGGGGCGCGCGAGAGGAGTCCCACATGAGCATCGCACTCGTCACCGGCTGCAGCACGGGATTCGGCAAGCTCGCCGCCTTGGAGTTCGCCCGCCGCGGCGTCACCACCTACGCGTCGATGCGCGACGTGTCAAAGGCCGGGGGCCTGCGCGAGGCGGCCGAGGCCGAAGGGCTGCGCGTCGAGGTCCTCGCGCTCGACGTCACCGACCAGGCATCGGTGGATGCGGCGGTGGCGCGCGTGCTGCGCGAGGCCGGGCGGATCGACGTGCTCGTGAACAACGCCGGCGTCGGCATCCATGCGCCGGTCGAGGACTGCGACGACGACGAGATCGCGCGCGTGTTCGAGACCAACGTCTACGGCGTCGTGCGCACGGTCCGCGCCGTCGCGCCTTCGATGCGGTCGCAGAAATCGGGCGCCATCGTCAACGTCAGCTCGCTCGCCGGCAAGGTGTCGGCGCCGTTCCAGGGCGTGTACTCGGCGAGCAAGCACGCGGTCGAGGCGCTCAGCGACGCGCTGCACTACGAGCTGCACGCCTTCGGCGTGCGCGTCGTGCTGGTCGAGCCGGGCGGCTTCGAGACGGCGTTCGGGGCGAACCGCATCCTCGCCCGGCGCTTCAACGAGGGCTCGCCCTACGTCGAACTCGAACGGCGCTTCGAGGACTCGATGGCCCGCCTGCCGGGGCGCGGTGGCGCCGCCGACCCCCAGGACGTCGCGGACGTCATCGTCGATGCGGCGCTGGCCGCCGAGCCGAAGCGGCGCTATCTGGTCGGCCAGGACGCGCAGCTCATCGGCGGGCTGCACAAGCAGGCTTCCGACGAGGACTTCGAGAAGGCGATGCGCACGACGCTCGACTTCTGGGACTGATCCGCGATGCGGTGCGCCGTCGGCGGCAGGGCGGCGTGACGGCGACGGGCCGCGTCCTCCGCGCGCGCGACCGGGCGCTGCCGCTCGGCCGGCGCACCTACGTGATGGCGATCCTGAACCTCACCGACGACTCGTTCTCGGGCGACGGCGCGGGCGATGACCTCGACGAGGCGGTGCGCCGCGCCGTGCGCGCCGAGGCGGACGGGGCGGACATCATCGACGTGGGCGCCGAGAGCGCGCGCGCCGACGTCCCGGCCCGCCAGCCCGGCGTCGAGGCCGCGCTCGTCGCCGAAGCCGTGCGGCGGATCCGGCGCGAGTGCTCGCTGGTGGTCTCCGTGGATACCTACAAGGGCGCCGTCGCCGCGGCGGCGCTCCAGGCGGGCGCGCACGTCATCAACGACATCGGCGGGCTGCTGGAGGATGACGCGACCGCCCGCGCCGCCGCGACGCACGGCGCCGCGCTCGTCATCAACTACACCGTCGAGCGGCCGAAGGTGCGGCCAGCCGCGCCGCCACGATACGACGACCTGCTCGGCGCCCACCGCGCGTTCTTCTCGGCGGCGCTCGGACGGGCGCGCGCCGCGGGTGTGCGCGACGACGCCATCGTGCTGGACCCCGGCATCGCCTTCGGCAAGTCGCACGACGAGGACATCGATGTGCTGCGCCGGCTGCCCGAGTTGCGCGGGCTCGGCTATCCGTTGCTCGTGGCCGCGTCGCGGAAGCACTTCATCGCCAGCGTGCTCAGGGGCGTGCCGGCGGCCGAGCGCGACGCGGCGACCGTCGCCGTCACGGCGCTCGCGGTCGCCGGGGGCGCCGACATCGTCCGCGTGCACGAGGTGCGGGCGAACGTGCAGGCGGCGCGCATCGCCGACGCCATCGTGCGCGGGCGGACGGGTGATTACGCGGCGACCCCCGGCTCGTGGCCGTGGGCGGCCGGCGCGACCCCGGAGCCCGGGACGCGCATCGGCGAGGAGCGCGGCGAGCGCGCATAGCCAGCCGCACCGCGCGGTCCGGAGCCCTCGCGGGCGGCGGCGAGCCACGTCGTGCCGAGCCGAGGGCGCGTCTTCCGCCCCACAGCCGGGTACCGTCGGGCTGAGGATGACGTCCGGAGTACGGCCGGATGGGCGGCCCTAGACGAAGGTCGTCGCCCGCACCTTCTCCGGCCGCTCGGCCGCGCCGCTCTCGACCGCCGCGTTCGCGACCTCCCGGGCGACGTTCTTGAAGACGGTCGGATGGAAGACGCTCGGGATGATGTACTCGGAGCTCAACTCGCTCTTGCTGACGGCGCCCGCGATCGCCTCCGCCGCGGCGATCTTCATCCGCTCGTTGATCTCGCGCGCCCGGACGTCGAGCACGCCGCGGAAGAGCCCCGGGAAGCAGAGCACGTTGTTGATCTGGTTCGGGTAGTCCGAACGGCCGGTCGCCATCACGGCGACGTGGCCCGCGGCCTGCTCCGGGCGGATCTCCGGGTCCGGGTTAGCCATCGCGAAGACGATCGGGTCGCGGTTCATCTTCTTGAGGTCGTCCACGGTGATCATGTTCGGGCCGGCGAGGCCGAGGAACAGGTCCGCGCCTTCCAGCGCGTCGCTGACGCTGCCCGAGACGCACTCCTTGTTCGTGTTGTCGGCGAACCACTCCTTCATGAAGTTCATCCCCTCGGACCGGCCCTTGTGGATGATCCCGGAGCGATCGACGCCGACGATGTTCTTCACCCCCGCGGACATGAGGATCTTCGAGCAGGCGACGCCGGCGGCGCCGACGCCGAGCACCACGACCTTCAGGTCGTCCATCTCCTTCTTGACGATGCGCAGCGCGTTCAGCACCGCCGCCAGCACGACGACGGCGGTGCCGTGCTGGTCGTCGTGGAAGACGGGGATGTCCATCTCCTTCTTCAGGCGCTCCTCGATGTAGAAGCAGCGCGGCGCGGAGATGTCCTCCAGGTTCACGCCCCCGAAGCCCGGGGCGAGCTTCTTGACGATCTCGACGATCTCGTCCGGGTCCTTCGTGTCGAGGCAGATCGGCCAGGCGTCGACGCCGCCGAACGCCTTGAAGAGCATCGCCTTGCCCTCCATGACCGGCATCGCCGCCTTCGGGCCGAGGTCGCCCAGGCCAAGGATCGCCGTGCCGTCGCTGACGACGGCGACGGTGTTGCCCTTGATCGTCAGGTCCCAGGCCGAATCCGGGTCCTTGTCGATGGCGAGGCAGACGCGGGCGACGCCCGGCGTGTAGACGACCGAGAGGTCGCGGCGGCTGGTGACGGGCACCTTGTTGCGGATCTCGATCTTGCCCCGGCGGTGGCTCAGGAAGACCCGGTCCGTCACGCTCCGGACCTGGACCCCCTTCTGGGCCCGGACGTGCTCCACGATTTCCTGCGCGTGGTTGCTGTCGCGCGCCTGGACGCTGATCTCGCGCACGATCGTCGAGCCCGTGGACCGCACGACGTCGATGTCGCCGATGTTGCCGCCGCAGTCCCCGACTGCGCTGGCGATCTTCGCCAGCATGCCGGGCCGGTTCGGGTACTGCGCCTGGAAACTGAAGGTGTAGGTGGCGGTCGGGAGGTCGTTGCGGCCGTTGCGGCGTGCCATGGGTGCTCGTTGTCCTCGTTTCTTGCGGCGGTGGCGGCTCTGTCGCGATTCTAGGATCGCGCAGGGGTTATGGCTAGTTTGCCGCAGCCCGGTGCGCCGCGCGCGGGCTATGGCCGCCGCTTCGCCGCTGCTTGACACTCTACGACGGGCGCTGATAGCATTCCTCGGCGCCCGACGGACCGTCGGGCGTATTGACGCCAGCATCACGCAGGTCGAAAGACCCCAAAGTGACGACGGCCGGCACAGGTGGCCTTCGGCCCGCGGGCGCGGAGGACACGCCGGACTGGCTCAGCAATAAGGCTTTCGGCCTTTCGTGCGCCCTGCGGCAGGGCGGGCGAAAGGCCCCGGCCGAAGGAAAGACGGTAGGCGTGCCGACGATCAGCCAGCTCGTGCGCAAGGGGCGCCGCAAGGCGACGAAGAAGACGAAGGCCCCCGCCCTGCGCTTCACGTACAACTCGCTGAAGAACCGCACCGTGCGCGGCAAGGGCTCGCCGCAGAAGCGCGGCGTCTGCACGCAGGTGCGCACGATGACGCCGAAGAAGCCGAACTCGGCGCTGCGCAAGATCGCGCGCGTCCGGCTGACCAACGGCATCGAGGTGACGGCATACATCCCCGGCGAGGGCCACTCGCTCCAGGAGCACTCCGCCGTGCTGATCCGCGGCGGGCGCGTGAAGGATCTGCCGGGCGTGCGCTACCACATCATCCGCGGTGCGCTCGATGCGCAGGGCGTCGCGAACCGGAAGCGCGGCCGCAGCAAGTACGGCACGCGGAAGTCGTAGGCGGACGGGGCCATGCCGAGACGGGCGAAGATCCAGAAGCGCGAAGTCCTGCCGGACGGCCGGTACAACAGCCGCACCGTGACGATGTTCATCAACAAGATCATGGAGCGCGGCAAGAAGAGCACCGCCGAGCGGATCATGTACGACGCGCTCGCGCGCGTCGAGACGCAGACCCGGCGCAGCGCCATGGACACGTTCGAGATGGCGATGCGCAACGCGACGCCGACCATCGAGGTCAAGCCGCGGCGCGTCGGCGGCGCGACGTACCAGGTGCCGGTGGACATCCGGGCGGAGCGCCGCGTCGCGCTGGCGATCCGCTGGCTGCTGCGCTCGGCGCGCGCCCGCAGCGGCCGGTCGATGGCCGACCGCCTCGCCGCGGAGCTGATGGACGCTGCCTCCGGGCAGGGCGCGACGATCAAGCGCAAGGAGGACACCCACCGCATGGCGGAGGCGAACCGCGCCTTCATCCACTATCGGTGGTAGGACGACAACTCATCCGCTTCGTGCGGAGCAAGGCCGCCGGGGACACCAGTCACCGGCGGTGAATTTTGCCGGTGAAGGCCCCAGGGCCGGCGCCGGCGGGGAAGGGACCGGGGCGACAGGCATCCATGGCGAGACAATTCCCGATTGAGCGGATCCGGAACATCGGCATCATCGCTCACATCGATGCGGGCAAGACGACCGTGACCGAGCGCATCCTCTACTACACGGGCCGCACCTACAAGATCGGCGAGGTGCACGAAGGCACCGCCGTGATGGACTGGATGGAGCAGGAGCGCGAGCGTGGGATCACGATCACCGCGGCGGCGACGACCGCGGAGTGGAAAGATCATCAGGTCAACATCATCGACACGCCGGGCCACGTCGACTTCACGGTCGAGGTCGAGCGCAGCCTGCGCGTGCTCGACGGCGGCGTCGTCGTGTTCGACGCCGTCGCGGGCGTGGAGCCGCAGTCGGAGACGGTCTGGCGCCAGGCGGACAAGTACCGCGTGCCGCGCATCTGCTTCGTCAACAAGATGGACCGCATGGGTGCCAACTTCTGGCGTACGGTCGACATGATCTCCGAGCGCCTCGGCTCGCGCCCGATCCCGATCCAGATCCCGATCGGCGCCGAGCAGGATTTCCAGGGCGTCATCGACCTCGTGGACATGAAGGGCTGGACGTTCACGGGCGAGCGCGATGACCCGCCGACCGAAATCGCGATCCCGGAGACGCTGCGCGCCGAGGCGCAGCAGTGGCGCGAGAAGATGATCGAGTCGATCGGCGAGGTCGACGAGCAGACCATGATCAGCTTCGTGGAAGGCCACGAGCTGTCCCGGCACGAGATCCTCGCCGCGCTCCGCCGCGTCACGTTGGCGAATACCGCCACCCCGGTGCTCTGCGGGAGCGCCCTCAAGAACAAGGGCGTGCGCCTGCTGCTCGACGCGGTCGTCGAGTTCCTGCCGTCGCCGGACGACGTGCCGCCGGTCCAGGGGATCGACCCGAAGACCGGACAACCCGTCGAGCGCCATCCGAGAGACGACGAGCCGTTCTCCGCGCTCGCGTTCAAGATCGTCACCGACCCCTACGTCGGCCGGCTGGCCTACTTCCGCGTCTATTCCGGGCGCCTCACCTCCGGCACGGCCGTGTACAACTCGACGCGCCAGAAGACCGAGCGCGTGAGCCGGATCATGCAGATGCACGCGAACCACCGGGAGGAAGTGCCCGAGGTTGGCGCCGGCGGCATCGCGGCGATGGGCCTGAAGGTGACGACGACCGGCGACACGCTCTGCGACCCGGAGCACCCGGTGCTGCTCGAGTCCATCAGCTTCCCGGAGCCCGTCATCCACATCGCGGTCGAGCCGAAGACGAAGGACGACCAGGACCGCATGGGCGAGGCGCTCGCCAAGCTCGCCGAGGAAGACCCGAGCTTCCGCATGAAGTACGACCAGGAGACGGGTCAGACCATCATCTCCGGCATGGGCGAGCTGCACCTGGACGTCATCGTCGACCGGATGAAGCGTGAGTTCCGCGTGGAGTCGAACGTCGGCCGCCCGCAGGTGGCATACAAGGAGACGGCGACCTCGCCGGCGCACGCGGAGGGCCGGTTCGTCCGGCAGACGGGCGGCCACGGCCAGTTCGGCGTCGTCCGCATCGAGCTGGAGCCGCTGGAGCGGGGCGCGGGCTTCGAGTTCGTCGACAAGGTCGTGGGCGGCGAGATCCCGCGCAACTTCATCAAGCCCGTGGAGGACGGCGTGCGCAGCGCGCTCGAGAGCGGCGTCGTCGCCGGCTACCCGGTCGTCGACGTGCGCGTGACGCTGACGGGTGGTGACTACCACCCGGTGGACTCATCGGAAATGGCGTTC
>DASRHM010000003.1:0-9694 GCA_035650575.1 Dehalococcoidia bacterium
CGAGACGGTGCGCGAGCTATGCCTGCGCCTGATGCCGCAGTCGCTCGACCTCGTCGTCCCGCTGAAGATCGACGTCAAGACGGGCAAGAACTGGGGCGAGCTCGAAGTCGCCCGCGGCCCGCTCGTGGAAGAGGAGCTCGAGTTCGCGGAAGCGTGAGGTGCGGCGCGGTCGGCTTTGCGCGTCGAAGGTGATCGATTTGTCCCACGTGTGACAGATTGATCAGTCACGCATCTCGCTTGGAGATCGCGCGTGCATGCGCGGCCAAGGGGAGGGCAGATGAACAAACCAGCCATCGTGCAGTTCGAGATCACCGGCCGCGACGCCGCGAGACTCCAGCGCTTCTACAGCGACCTGTTCGGCTGGCAGTTGCAGGGCACCGCCGGCGGCCAGACCGCGAGCTATCAGCGCACGTCCGCGACCGAGTCGGGCATCCCCGGCGCGATCGGGCCCACGCGCTCGGGGCCCAACGCGTCGCGAGAGGCGGGCTGGGACGGCGGCACCGGGCAGCTCACCGTGTACGTGGAAGTCGAGGACATCGAGGAGGTCGTCGCGCGCGCGGAGAAGCTCGGCGGCTCGGTGGTCGCCCCGATCCACGAGGTCTCCGGCAAGGCGCTGAAGCTGGCGTTCATCGCCGACCCGGAAGGGCACACCGTCGGACTCGCGCAGGGCCTGCAGCGCGCGATCGAGGACGCCGGTTACGCCGGGTGATTCTACTCCGGCGAATCGAGCCCGCCGCCCCGCGCCGGAGATGAGGCAGAGGTCGTGACGGACAGGTCCACGTTTGCCGGGCCGGCACCGTGCCTGGGAAGACGGTCGGATGCTTCGACGGGTTCGCCGTCGAGGGCGCGCGGGTCTGCGCGATGCGGGTTGTCTGCGCGTGAACCCAGTAGGGCGGGGGCCCCGGCCTCCGGGCCCCACCCGGCCTAGTTCAAGATCCCCGGCGGCGAGTTGAACGCGTGCTGCGCCACCAGCGCGACCGCGTACCCCACGATGAGCAGTAGCCCCGTGAGCGCGTGAAGTTGCACGTTCTTGCCCATTGTGGCCATCAGCTCGTACGGCGCGCTGTACTGCGCCTGGATGCCGCGATAGACCTCGACCGCGACGGGGAGCGCCAGCAGCGCGAGCAGCGTCGGCCGCGGGATCACGCCCGCGCTCGCCGACACGGCGATCGCCGCGAACGCGGCCAGCGCCGCGACGAGGAAGCCCTGCGTCACCACTTCGCGGCTCAGGCGCACCGGCAGCGTCCGCTTCCCGGCCTTCGCGTCGCTGCTGCGGTCCGGGATCTCGTTCACGTAGAGCACGAGCGCGATCAGGATGGCGACGGGGATCGACGCCACGACCGGCTCCCACGCCAGGTCCTTCGTCTGCACGACGTACGCGCCGAGCACCATGATCGGCCCGAAGCCCAGCGCCGTCGTGATCTCGCCGAGCCCGCGGTGCACCAGCTTGAACGGCGGCGCCGTGTAGGCGATGCTCAGCGCCACGCCCGCCACCCCGATCCAGAGCAGCGCCATCGACCCGCGCGTCAGCACGAGCACGAGCCCGATCGCGATGCCCACGGCATAGGCCGCGCCGCCGATCGCCATCATCTGCTTGAGCGAAAGCAGTCCGCGCTGGATCACGCGCGAGCCGCCGCTGAACTGCGTCGGCGTCACGTTCGCGCGGTCGGCGCCCGAAAGGTCGTCGAAGACGTCGTTCGCCACGTTCAGGCCGATGTGGATCGCCGCGCCGCCGATCAGCGTCAGCACGGCCGCCCACCAGTGCCACTCCCCCGCCCGCGCGGCGACGAGGATGCCGAGGACGACCGGGATGATCGTCGCCGTCAGGAACGGCAGCCGCGTCGCGACCATGAACGTCCAGAGCGCCGAGAGCCGCGGCTTCACCGGCGTGCCACGCTCTTCGGACAGGCTCGCCAGGTACCGGCGCGCCTGCTCGTTCGAGCGCTCCGAGTACTCGAAGAACGGCGTCTCCTTCTCGTCCCAGCCCCAGGCGCGCCGCGGCGTCAGCACGTACCCGTCCGCGCCCTCCATGACGCGCCCCCACATCGTCAGGTAGCGGCGCTGGTCGTAGCCCTCGCCGGGCCGCGGGCGGATGTGGCTGCCGGTGATGCTCACCTCCCGGTCGGCCGGGATCGCCAGCCCCGTGCGTGTGATGCGCACCTCCCGCCGCGCCTCATCGACGGAGAACAGCGCCGGCGTCTGGACGGGATATCCGTCGTCGCTGACCCAGGCGACGACGGCGTGCGGATACTGCGCGAGCTTCTGGAAGCTTGTGGCGTCGACGCTCATCGCGCGGCCTCCTGCAGCGATGCCTCCTGCGGCGCCTTCGCCGGGTCGCCGTCCTCCCACCAGAGCACCCGCCGCGGCGTCACTTCGATCACCGAGCGCTCGAAGAACAACGGCAGCGCGAAGCGCTTCCCGAGGAAGCTGTCGATCGCCGGTTCCTTCGCGCGCCAGAGCGGCATCACCGACTCCCACGTCTCGTGCGGGTCGTCCTCGACGATGCGTGCGTCGCCCTGGATCGTGCAGCGCGCCGTCTGTCCGGCGCAGGCGACGGGGTCGGTGATCGAGAGGCTGACCTTCGGGTGGCGCTTGATGTGCTCGAGCTTCTTCGAGAACAGCACGCTCGAGGTCATGTAGACGCGCTCGCCGTCCCACAGCGGGATCAGCGGGTGCACCACCGGCTCGCCGCGCGCGTTGACCACCGTCAGCTCGCAGACCAGCGCCGCATCCAGCAGCTTCCCGACCGTCGCCGGCATCTCGCCCATGTCGTCGCCTCCGTCCGCGTCCGATGATCCACTACGCATGCGCGCCGAAACCGGATCACAGCATAGCGGCCGCTGCCCGCGCGCACACGCGCCCGCTATGCTCATCCTGCATGCCGGAGCTGCCCGAAGTCGAGACCGTCCGCCGCGACCTCGAAGCGCGCGCGATCGGCCGCACGGTCGTCTCGTGCGCCGTCGCGCCCGACGCCGCACGCCTCGTCCAGCTCGTGCCGCCGGCCGAGTTCTGCCGCCAGCTCATCGGCCGCCGCATCGAGGGCCTGCGGCGGCGCGGCAAGTACCTGATCGTCGACCTCGACGACGGTCGGGCGTGGGTGATCCATCGCCGCATGTCGGGCAACATCCTCTGGCGCACCGCCGGCGACCCGCCCGACGACTACACCCGCGCGGTCTTCGCGCTCGACGACGGCCACGAGCTGCGGTGGACGGACCTGCGCAAGTTCGGGACGATGTGGCTCGTCGAGGACGCGACGATGGTGATGGAGGCGCTGGGGCCGGAGCCGCTCGACGCCGCCTTCACGCCGGAGGTGCTGCGCACCCGCGCCGGCCGCCGCAGGGCGCCGATCAAGGCCGTCCTGCTCGACCAGTCGGTGCTCGCCGGCATGGGGAACGTGTACACCGATGAGGCGCTGCACTACGCGGGGATCCACCCGCTGCGCCCGGCGGACCGGCTGAAGCGCGACGACTGGGCGCGCCTCCACGCCGGCATCGTCCGCGCGCTGCGCATGGGGATCGATGCGCGCGGCTCGAGCCTGGGGACGACGCTGCGCGACCACATCAACGTCGATGGCGCGCCGGGGCAGAACCAGGAGACCGTGCAGGCCTACGGCCGCGAGGGCGAGCCGTGCTTCGCGTGCGGCACGCCGATGCGGCGCATCAAGGTCGGCGGCAGGAGCAGCGTCTTCTGCCCCAAGTGCCAGCCTGCGCCGCGCGCACGCCGCGCAGCGGGTGGGAAGCGCCGCCCCGCGCGTACGACGCGCAAGCCGCGGCTCCACGCGCGGTCAGCCGTCGGATAGTGACACGCGACGCTGGCAGGTCGGCGTCCGATCGCGGGATCCTCTGCCGATTGGATTGAGTCTCGCGCCCGGCGAAGATGAGGTCACGAAGCGTGGCCAGACAACGACCGTACCGCAATGTGGCCTCCCCCTCCTGTGCACGAGGGCGTGAGCCGGCCCCGTGAGAGCCGCGTGAAATACCAAAACTGACGAAACGAGCACGGTGCTTCGCAACGCGGTCCCCGCTCCTTACGGCGTGAAGCTCGCCCCCAGCGCAGCCGCGCCGTCCGCCACATGAGGGAGAGGCGGCGCGCAGTGCGGGTGCCGGGCCCGGTCCCGTGCCTCGCTTGACAGCGCCCGGGCGCGGCGCGAGGCTGGGGGCGACACCCGGAGGCCCGATGCCCGACCGCGCGCTCGATGCCGTCTGCCGCGACTGCGGCCGCGCGCTCTCCCTCCACGATGGGACGGCGCCCGCCCGCTGCGGCGAGTGCTTCGATGGCTTCCTGCGGGCGCGGGACGCGGCCTTCCTCTCGAGCTACTCGGAGCTCGGCGTCACGAGCCGCCGCGTCGTCGCCGAGACCTGCCTGCGCGCGCTCGTCATGGAATCGCCGCCGGCGCGCAAGGTGCTGGCGATGACGGTCATGGAGCAGTACGCGCAGGCGGCGGGCGACCTCATCGGCCTCTGGCATGCGCTGAAGGCGCGCGGCCGGGAGCCGATCATGCGCACGTTCCTCGATTTCCGGCTCGACCGCGCGTCGGCGCTCGCGTTTTTCCGGGAAGTGGCGTCGACGCCGGGCCCGGAGCTGCTCGATGCGCTCGGCCTGCCCCGCCAGGAGCAGATCCCGGAGCGCTTCGCGTCGCTCTCGAAGTCCGACGCGCGGGACCTCGACCGCGCGGTGCACCAGTTGCTCGCCGACCTGCGCAAGACCGTGGACATGGGGGAGGCGGGGGCGCTCGCGCTGGCGCAGATGGCGGGCGAGCGGCGGGCGGGCGCGGCGATGACGCACCAGTCGGCGTGGCTCGACAACGTGGGCCTGCGCCCGGACCAGGTCGCGGCGATCGCGCTCGACGAGCGGCGGCACACGGTCAACGTGACGGCGATCAGCGTCGATGAGCGCAAGCTGCAGAACATGGTGAACGCGATCGACACGATGACGCGCGCCTCGCAAAACCTGATCTACGCCGTGCTCACGCAGTACCAGGAGGAGGAGCGGGCGGGACGCGCCGATCCCGCGCGCCGTCCGCGTCCGCAGTGAGGCGCGACCTCTGGGGCGATGATCGACGGCGGGGCGTGGGCGTGGACGCCGCCGGCGCTACGGGCAGGCCGATGGCTGGGCGAACGCCCAGTCGAGCAGCCGCTCGGCGTCCGTGTAGCGGTCCTGGCTGCGCATCAGCGAGGCGATGATCTGCCGGCCGCCGCGCGTCGCGGACGCGACGATGGTCTGCTGTGACTCCTCGGTGTAGCCGATTTTCACGCCGTCGGCGCCCTGGTACTCGCCCAGGAAGCGGTTGCCGTTCCACACCGGCGGCCCGTCCCACTTCGGCTGCCACGTCTGCGTCGCGACGATCTGCCGCAGGGTCGGGTTCTGCAGGTCATAGCGCGCGAGCACGGCCATGTCGTACGCGCTCGAGTACAGGTCGGGGTCGTACAGGCCGTGCGGGTTCGTGAAGTGCGAGTCCTCGAGCGCCAGCGACTGCGCCTTCGCGTTCATCAGCTCGACGAAGTTCTCCTGCGTGCCACCGACGCCCTCAGCGATGGTGATCGCGGCGTCGTTGCCGGATGGGAGCAGCAGGCCGTAGAGCAGATCGAGGAGCGAGAGCTGCATCCCGGGCTTGAGCCCCATGATCGTCGAGCCCGTCTGGTCGTAGAGCTGCGCGCCATCGATGTGCGCGGTGATCAGCGTGTCGGTGCTCGCCTGGTCGGTCGCGACCGCCGCGGTCATGAGCTTCGTCAGGCTCGCGGGTGGGAGATGCCGGTGCTCGTCGCGGCCGTAGACCAGCGCGCCGCACGCGCCCTCGATGACGGCGATTGAGCGCGCGCTGACGAACGGGAAGCCGGCTGGCTCGGTAGGGACGGCCGTCGGCGTGGCGGAGGCGGCGAGCACCTCGCTGGTGGCGGGCGCCGCTTCGGCGGAGCTGCCGCACTGGCCGGCACAGGG
Organism: Dehalococcoidia bacterium; assembly: GCA_035650575.1. Taxonomy (GTDB): domain Bacteria; phylum Chloroflexota; class Dehalococcoidia; order DSTF01; family JACRBR01; genus DASRHM01. The sequence continues at coordinate 5,938 of DASRHM010000003.1, forward strand.
GCGCGGGGCGTGGCCCGCGTACAGCGAACCGGCGACCCAGCCCGCGGCCAGCGCAAAGGCCACGAGCGCAAGCGCGATGCCGACCGTACCCACCCCGCCCCGGGTCGCACGGGTCGCCTGGTGCATTGCGGCGAGTATAGCCGTGGGGATCGGGCATGGGAAGCCTCTCGATCAGGATCGTGATCAGATCTCGATGCCTGTTCGGCGGTTGGAGGCCGGCACCACATGCCTCTCGGCGAGCCGTTTCGCCCCTGGGAGAGGACAGGCGCGAAGCCGTCGGGAGGAGCCACGGAGCCCGTTGACTATCGCGTTGACAGCTCGATTCGGCGCATCCCATACTGAACCGCGCCGCCGATCCGCTCTCATGCGGACGGCCAGCGCGGGAAAGGGACAGACCCGGAACGACGAGAGCTGCTTGGATCCCCGGCGGACCGAGACGGCGACATATCGCGGACGTCCGCGTCTTCGCGCGCCTCTCTCCGCTTGCGAGTCGAGGCGCTTTCCGTTGCCCGGGGCACGGGAGAAGACGTGCGCACCATCCTCAAGAGCAAGATCCACCGCGCCACCGTCACGCAGGCTGACCTCCACTACGAGGGCAGCATCACCATCGACCCCGTGCTGATGCGCGCGGCGGACATCCTGCCGTTCGAGCAGGTGCACGTGCTCGACGTCAACAACGGCGCGCGCCTCACCACCTACGCCATCGAAGGCGCTGCAGAGAGCGGGCAGATCTGCATCAACGGTGCCGCCGCGCGGCTCGTCAGCCCGGGCGACACCGTGATCATCCTGAGCTACGCCACGGTCTCCGAAGCCGAGGCGCGCGAGGTCCGCCCCTCGCTCGTCTACGTCGACCGCGAGAACCGCATCGTCCGCACCGGCAGCCACATCGACCCCGCGCCCGTACCCGCCGCGACCGCCTGAGCGAAGGAGCATGGCCATGACGCGCCTCAGCGCCGCCGACATCCGCCAGATGAAGCCGCGCGGCGAGAAGATCGTGATGATGACCGCGTACGACTACCCGACGGCGCGGCTCGTCGAGCAGGGCGGCGCCGACGTCATCCTCGTCGGGGACACGCTGGGAATGGTCGTGCTCGGGTACGACTCGACGCTCCCCGTGACGATGGACGTGATGATCCACCACACGAAGGCGGTCGTGCGCGGCACCGAGCGCGCGCTCGTCGTCGGCGATCTGCCGTTCCTGAGCTACCAGACCGGCTGGCAGGACGCCATGAAGAACGCCGGCCGCATGATGCAGGAGACCGGCTGCGGCGCGGTGAAGCTGGAGGGCGGCGTGCGCTCGGCCGAGACGGTCCAGAAGCTCGTCGAGGCTGGCATCCCGGTGATGGGCCACATTGGCCTGACGCCGCAGTCGGTGAACCAGCTCGGCGGGTTCAAGGTGCAGGGCCGCACGCCGGCGGCGGCGGTGCAGCTCATGCACGACGCGCAGGCGCTGGAGCAGGCGGGCGCGTTCGCCATCGTGCTCGAGACCATCCCGGCGCCGCTCGCCGCGATCCTCACCGAGCGCCTGACGGTGCCGACGATCGGCATCGGCGCCGGGCCGGCGTGCGACGGCCAGGTGCAAGTCTTTCACGACCTGCTCGGCCTCTTCGACGCGTTCGTGCCGAAGCACGCGCGGCGCTACGCCGACGCGGGCACGCTGATCCGCGAGGCCGTCGCCCACTACGCGGAGGACGTGCGGTCCGGCGCGTTCCCGACGGAGAAGGAGAGCTTCCGCATGGACCCGGCGGCGCTCGCCGAGCTGCGTCCGGGGTCCAAGGACGCGATCAACCGGCGCCATGCGCTCGGCCTCGACGCCTGAGCGCTCGTTGATGCAGGTTCTCCGCACGGTCGCCGAGGTGCGCGCCTGGCGCCGCGGCCTCGCGGGCAGCGTCGGCCTGGTGCCGACGATGGGCTACCTGCACGAAGGTCACCTCTCGCTCGTGCGGGCCGCGCGCGCGGCCGACGCGCACGTCCTGGTCTCGATCTTCGTGAACCCGACGCAGTTCGCGCCGAACGAGGACCTGGCGCGCTACCCGCGCGACGAAGCGCGCGACCTGGCGCTGCTCGAACGGGAAGGCGTGGACGCGATCTTCGCGCCGGGCGTCGAGGAGATGTACCCCGAGGGCTTCAGCACCTACGTGACGGTCGAGGGACTGACGGCGCGTCTAGAGGGCGCGAGCCGGCCGACGCACTTCCGCGGCGTCACGACGGTCGTCGCGAAGTTGCTGAACATCGTGCAGCCCGAGCGCGCGTACTTCGGGCAGAAGGACGCGCAACAGCTCGCGGTGGTGCGGCGGATGACGCGCGACCTCGACCTGCCGGTGGAGATCGTCGGGATGCCGATCGTGCGCGAGGCCGACGGGCTGGCGATGAGCAGCCGCAACGTCTACCTGTCGCCGGAGGAGCGGCAGGCGGCGCTGGTGCTGTCGCGCGCGCTGCGACTGGCGTCGGAGCTCTGTGCGGCGGGCGAGCGGGACGCCGGGGTGCTGCGCGCGCGGATGCGGGCGCTCATCGACGGGGAGCCGCTCGCGCGGGCCGACTACGTGAGCATCGCGGATCCGGAGACGCTCGCGGAGCTCGACCGCGTCGACCGGCCGGCGCTGGCGTCGCTGGCGGCGCGCTTCGGCACGACGCGCCTCATCGACAACACGCTGCTGGCGCCGCCGGCCTGACGTACGCATCTCGCTGTGTTTCAATGCGCGGCGAGGGAGCGATGCCCGCGGAGCCGCTGATCTCCGACGACGAACTGGTGGCGGGCGTGCGCGCGGTGCACGGCGACCCGGCGCTGCCCGCGCGCGTGCGCAAGCGCCGGCGACTGCGGCCGACGCAGGGGCTCACGGGCTCGTACTTCGAGCGCGTGCAGATCGAGGTCGGCGGCGAGCGGCACGACGCGATCCTCAAGCAGGCCGGGCTCGACGGCGTCGGGCCGGCGATGCGCGAGGGCGCGTTCTTCCGCGAGGTGGCGCCGCGCGTCCCGGTGCGCGTGCCGCGCGTGTGGGGCGTGGGGCCGCCGCGGGCGGACGGCGGCGACGCCTGGGTGCTGATGGAGGCGCTGCCGCGTGGCAAGCGCATCATCGAGTGGTCGGCGGAGGACACGGACGAGTGCGTGCGGAACCTCGCGCGACTGCACGCGGCGTACCTGCACGACCCGCCGGCCGGGCTGCCCCGGCCCTTTACGGACGACCTCGAGCGGACGCTCGCCTGGGTGCCCGCGGGCGCGGACGCGCTGCGGCGCACGTATGCCGAGTGGGAGTTCTTCCCGCGGGTGATCTCGGAGCGGTCGCTCGACCTGGCGTGTGCGCTCGCGGCCCGGCCGGAGATCTTCGCGCCGTTCGGGCGCTCGCCGCAGACGCTGCTGCACGGCGACTACCATCGCGGGAACGTGCTCGTGCGCGACGGCGAGCCGCAGGCGCTGTTCGACTGGCAGTTCGCGTGCGCGGGGCCGCCCGCGTATGACCTCGCGGTGTACTGGCTGTACCTGGGGATCGTGACCAGGCCGGGGTTCCTGCGCTTCTTCGACCGCACGGCGGTGCGCGAGCGCGAGCGGTCGCTCGAGGAGGTGCTCGCGCTGTACGGCGAGACGCTACGCGGGCTGCGGCCGGACGCGGATACGCAGGCGATCGCCGGGTGCATGGAGCACGCGCTGGCGTGGGAGCCGCTGCGCCAGGTGACGTACTTCGCGGGCGGGCTGGCGAACTTCGAGGGGTACGTGCGCTTCATCTACCGCGACCATCGCACGATCGGCGGCTGGTTCGCG
>DASRHM010000004.1:0-18190 GCA_035650575.1 Dehalococcoidia bacterium
CGTCGGTCGGGTCGATGGTGGTCTTCGTCGATGGGCACCCGCGCCCGCAGGAGTACCGCCGCTTTCGCATCAAGTCCGTCGTCGGGGCCAACGACTTCGCGTCCATGGCGGAGGTGCTGCGCCGCCGCTTCGCCCGCGCGCGCCGGCGATTGCTCGAAGAGACGGGCGCGACGGCCCCAGATGACGGCGCCACGCCGGTCGACGGCACGCGGCCGGAGCGCGATGACCTGTCGTTCGCGGCCCTGCCGGACCTCGTCGTCATCGACGGCGGCAAGGGCCAGCTCGCGGCCGCGGCGGACGTCATGCGCGAGATGGGCGTGAAGGAGATCCCGGTCGTCGGTCTGGCGAAGCAGCACGAGGAGATCTTCGTGCAGGACGTCAGCGAGCCCGTCGTCCTGCCGCGCGCGTCCGAGGCGCTGTATCTGGTCCAGCGCCTCCGCGACGAGGCGCATCGCTTCGCGATCACCTACCACCGGGGCGTGCGAGCGAAGTCCAGCATCCAGTCGGCGCTCGATGCCGTGCCCGGCGTCGGGCCGAAGCGCAAGAAGGCGCTGCTGCGCAAGTTCGGCTCTGTGCGCGGCATCCGCGAAGCGTCGGTCGAAGACATCGCCGCGACGGTCGGATTCACGACCACGCTCGCCGAGCGGGTGAAGGCATCGATCTGACGCGCCCGGCGCGGCAGCGCCGGCGCGCGTGCTAGCCTGAACCGTGATTCACCATAACGACAACGAACGCATGGACGCGGCGCGTGCGCGGTTGGTCGATGACTTGCGCCGCGAGGTGCACGACGAGCGCGTGCTCGCCGCGATCGGCGACGTGCGCCGCGAGGACTTCGTCCCGGACGACCTCCGCCGCTTCGCCTACGAGGACCGCGCCCTGCCGATCGGCGAAGGGCAGACGATCTCGCAGCCGCTCATCGTCGCGCTCATGACCGAGGCGATCGAGCCGCAGCCGGGCGACCGGGTGCTGGAGCTCGGCACCGGCAGCGGGTACCAGGCGGCGGTGCTCTCCCGCCTCGTCCGGGAGGTGATCACCGTCGAGCGGGTGGAGGCGCTGCTCGAGCGCGCCCGGGTAGCGCTCTCGCGCGCGGGGTGCGACAACGTCCGCGCGTTCGAGGCCGGCGAGACGCTCGGCCGGCCGGAGGACGCACCCTACGACGCGATCATCGTCACCGCCGCCGCGCCGCACGTGCCGCAGGCGTTGCTCGCACAACTGGCGCCCGGCGGCCGGATGGTGCTCCCCGTCGGCGACCGGCGTGCGCAGGAGCTCGTGCGCGTGCGCAAGGACGCGCGCGGCGGCATCGTGCTCGAACGGCTGGGCGCCTGCGCGTTCGTGCCACTGATCGGCGCCGAGGCGTTCGCGGCGGGCGACCCTGCGGAGGCTTCGAGAAGGTTCAAGGTACGATAACCCTGACCGATTATCGTCAGCGCCGACGATTCTCTACTCATATCGAAACGGTGGGAATTGGGGGTCGCGCGGCGCTGGACAGCAAGACGCGCCGTGCTACAATCGGCCCTGCGATTCAACCCCCCTTGGCGCGTCCCAGCCGGTTCCGCAAACGAGGGCACAATGGACGAACACATTGGGCACTTCCTGACGTTCATGTCGGTCGAGAAGGGCGCATCGGGCAACACCGTGTCCGCGTACCGCAACGACCTGCAGCAGTTCGACAGCTACATCGCCTCGATCAACGGCAACGGGAAGCCGCGCGACTGGGAAGCCCTGGAGCGCTCGCTCATCATTGATTACCTGCTGACGTTGAGGAACAAGAACTACGCCGAAGCGACCGTGGCCCGCAAGGTCGCCGCGATCAAGTCGTTCTTCCAGTACCTGCAGGCGGAAGGCACAATCCGCCGCAACCCCGCCGAAAGCCTCGAGTCGCCGCGCGTGGGCCGCTCGCTCCCGAAGCCACTCAGCGTCACGGAGATCGACGAGTTGCTGGAGCAGCCGATGAAGCGCAACACGCCCGAAGCGAAGCGCGACCGGGCGATGCTCGAACTCCTCTACGCGACGGGGCTGCGCGTCACCGAGCTGGTCTCACTCGACGTCGAGGACCTCAACCTGCAGGCGCCGTACGTCCGCTGCATGGGGAAGGGCTCCAAGGAGCGCACGATCCCGATCCACGAGCAGGCGGCGGGCGCTGTCGCGGATTACCTCAACGATGGGCGGCCGGCGCTCGTGAAGACGCGGAAGGAATCGGCGCTGTTCGTCAACCGGCGCGGCGAGCGGCTCACGCGCCAGGGGTTCTGGCTGATCCTCAAGCAGTACGCGAAGGAAGCGAACATCATCTCGCCGGTGACGCCGCACACGTTGCGGCACTCGTTCGCCACTCATATGCTGAGGGGCGGCGCGCCGCTGCGGAACGTCCAGGAACTGCTCGGGCATGCAAACATCTCGACCACGCAGGTGTACACGCAGATCGCCAGCGAGCACGTCCGACAGGTATACGAGAAGGCACACCCCCGCGCGCGCTAGACCGTTGCTGCTCGCCGCCCTCGCGGGCCGTCTCCGCTCGGGGACGGCCTTGTTGTTGGTGCTCGCAATCGCGCTCGCGCTTGCTGCCGGCGCCTGCCGGGGCGGCCACGGCTCATCGGGTGCGGCGGCATCGGTCGCGGCTTCGGTCACCGCTGACGCGACGCCGACGCCCGCCCCGGACGCCCGCGACCTCGCGCAGCAGATCGGCGACCGGGCCGATCTCCCCGCGAACGACCCGATCGACCTCGCCGCCCGCTACGGCCTGACGCCGGGGCGGGTGCCCCGGCAGAACCCGGCGCAGCCGGAGCCGGACGTGGGGTCGCAGCGAGACTTCTACGTCATGCGGATCTCCGGGGCAGCGCTCGCGCACGCCGCGCCCCCTACCGTCGAGACCGTGCACGCGACGCTGCGCGCCAAGAGCGCCCACGCCTACTTCTACGAGGACGACGCGCTGGACGTCGACGCCTCGTCCGTGCAGGCGGCGGCGGACCAGTTCGAGTCCTCCGTCTGGCCGACCGTCACCTCCGCGTTCGGCCTGCCACCGGATCCGGGCGTGGACGGCGACCCGCGGATCATCGTCCTGCAGTCGGACCTCGGCGGCGGCGCCGGCGGCTACGTCTCCGCCGATGACGTCTATCCGCGGGCCGTGCGGCCGTACAGCAACGAGGCCGAGATGCTGTACCTCGACCGGACGCTGCGGGCGGGCGGCGCGGCGTTCAACGTGGTGCTCGCGCACGAGTTCCAGCACGTCGTGCACCTTCGCCTCGATCTGAGCGAGGAGGCCTGGGTGAACGAAGGGCTGTCCGAGGACGCGTCGGGGCTCGTCGGCGGCGCCGTCTCGAGCATCGACGCGTTCGAGGCGCAGCCACAGACGCAGCTCAACGGCTGGGACAGCGTCGGCAGCCTCCCGCACTACGGGGCGGGGGCGGCGTTCTTCCGCTATCTCGCAAGCCGGTACGGCGGCGATCGGGAGTTCGGCGCGATCGCGGGCGAGGCGTCCGACGGCGTCGCCGGCGTCGATGCCTTCCTCGAGTCGGTGGGCGCACCCCAACGGTTCCGGGACGTGTTCGCCGACTGGGTGGCGGCGAACGTGCTGAACCGCGCGGCCGGCCCCTATGCGAACCCCGAGCGTCCGCTCGACGTCCGGATTCCCCATGACCTGTCGCCCGGGACACCGGCGAGCGGCGACGCGAATCAGTTCGGGACGGACTACTACGCCCTGCCGCCTGGCGGCGAGTTCTCGCTGCGCTTCCAGGGCCAGGCTGACACGCAGGTGCTGCCGGTGACGCCCGTCGGCGGCGGCGCGATGCTCTGGGCGAACGCCGGCGACAACATCGACACGCGGCTCACGCACGAGGTCGACCTCACCGCGGTCGCAGCTCCCGTGCTGACGTTCAGGGCCTGGTACGACATCGAGCGCTGGTTCGACTGGGCGTATGTCAGCGTCTCGACGGACGGCGGCGCCTCGTGGCGGGCGCTGGCCGGCGAGCACACCACCACCGACGATCCGCTGCGCTCGAGTTACGGGCCGGGATACACCGGCAAGAGCGGCGGCGGCGCCGACGCGCAGTGGGTCGATGAGCGCGTCGACCTCTCGGCGTATGCTGGCCAGAAGATCCTCCTGCGCTTCGAGTACGTGACCGACGGCTCCACCCACGGCGAGGGCTGGGCGATCGACGACATCGCGATCAGCGGCACGAGCGCGAGCGATGCAGACGGGCGCGGCTGGCAGAGCGAAGGCTGGGTGCGCATCGACCGGCCGCTGCCGCAGACATGGCTGGTGCGCGTCATCGAGAAGCTCGCGGGCGGCGACGCGCGCGTCGTCGATGTGCCGGTGGACGCCGCCGGACGCGGCGACATGCGCATCTCGCCGCAGGGGGTCGAAGAGGCGGTGCTCGCCGTCGCCGGGACGACGGAGGGGACGAACGAGCAGGCGTCCTACACGGTCTCGCTCGACTCGCCGTGACGCCGCCGGCGCTCGCCCGAGCGCAGCGCGGACGGTATCCTCGCGCCATGCCCGATGCCGACCTCCGCGCCCGCCTCGACGCCGCGATCGAACTGCTCGATGACGCGCAGCGCCGGCGCCTCCTCGATTGGGCGGGGTCGATGAGCCGTGACGTGCCCGGCGCCCGCGCGCCCGGCGCCAGCATCGGCCCGCTCGCCGAGATGCTGCACATCACGAACGAGGGCAGCGCCGACGGGCGCGCGCGCTACCGGCTCGCCGTGACGCCGGAGCTGCTGAACCCGCACGGCGTCCTGCACGGCGGCGCGGTCTACACGATGGTCGACTACAGCATGGGTGGCGCGACGATGGCCGTGCTGCCGCCGGGCGAGATCTGCGCGACGATCGAAATCAAGGTGAATTACCTGGCCGGCGTGCGCGGTGGCGAGCTCACGTGCGAGACCGAGGTCATCAAGCAGGGACGGAACGTCGTGTTCCTGGAGTCGCGCGTGCGCGACGAGGCCGGCACGCTCGTCGCGACGGCGAGCGGCTCGTTCGCCGTCGTGCGCCCGGGCGGCGGCTGAAGCACCGAGGCGGAGGCGAGACATGGCGGATATCGCAGGCGTGCACGCGCGTGAGATACTCGACTCGCGCGGTAACCCCACGGTCGAAGTCGAGGTGCGGCTGTCCGACGGCACCGTCGGACGCGCGGCCGTCCCTTCGGGCGCGAGCACGGGCGAGCACGAGGCCGTCGAGCTGCGCGACGGCGACCGCAACCGCTACGGCGGCAAGGGCGTGCTGACCGCGATCGTCAACGTGAACCGCGAGATCGAGCCCGAAATCGCCGGCATGCCTGCCGGCGACCAGGCCGGCCTCGACCGCAAGCTGGTGGCACTCGACGGCACCCCGGACAAGAGTCGCCTCGGCGCCAACGCGCTGCTCGGCGTCTCGCTGGCGAACGCGCGCGCGGCCGCCGCCTCGGAAGGCGTGCCGCTGTACCGCTACCTCGGCGGGCCGGGCGCCCGCATGCTCCCGGTGCCGATGTTCAACATCCTCAACGGCGGCAAGCACGCCGCGCAGTCCACGGACTTCCAGGAGTTCATGGTGATGCCGCTCGGCGCGCCCGCCTTCCGCGAGGGACTGCGCTGGGCGGTCGAGGTGTACCACGCGCTGGCGAAGCTGTTGCGCGACCGCGGGCATCAGACGAACGTCGGCGACGAGGGCGGGTTCGCGCCGTCGCTCGGCGGCAACGAGGCCGCGGTCGAGATCATCCTGGAGGCGGTGCGCGCGGCGGGGTACGCGCCGGGGCGCGACATCGCGATCGCGCTCGACCCGGCATCGAGCGAACTGTACGACGCGAAGCAGCAGCGCTACGTGCTCGCCATCGAGAAGCGTTCGCTGTCGAGCGAGGAGATGGTGGAGCACTGGACGTCGTGGACGTCGACGTACCCGATCGTGAGCATCGAGGACGGGATGGCCGAAGACGACTGGCGCGGCTGGGCCATGCTCACGCAGCGCCTGGGGGACCGCGTCCAGCTCGTCGGCGACGACCTCTTCGTCACGAACACGAAGCGCATCGAACGCGGCATCCTCGAGCGCTCCGCGAACAGCGTGCTCATCAAGCTGAACCAGATCGGCACGCTGACCGAGACGCTCGAGGCGATTCGCATGGCGACGGATGCCGGCTGGACGTGCGTGATCAGCCACCGCAGCGGCGAGACCGAGGATACGTTCATCGCGGACCTCGCCGTCGCGACGGGCGTCGGCCAGATCAAGACCGGCGCGCCGGCGCGCAGCGAGCGCACGGCCAAGTACAACCAGCTCCTGCGCATCGAAGAGCAGCTCGGGCGCGGCGCGCGATACGCCGGCTGGGACGCCCTGAAGGTGCGCCGGCCGGTCGGCTGAGCGCGTCGCGCCGATGCTAACATGAAGGGCGCGCCGCCCCGCACGGACGGCGCGTCGCCGTGACCGTGATGACCGAACAAGATCACTACGCCGTCCTCGACCTGCCCCAGACCGCCAGCGACGCGGACATCAAGCGCCGCTATCGCCGCCTCATGCGCGAGGTGCATCCCGATGCCAACGGCGGCGACGCGCGCGCCACGCGGCAGGCGGCGCGCATCAACCGCGCCTACGAGACGCTGGGCAACCCCGAGCGCCGGCGCGCCTATGACCTCTCGCGGGCGGGCACCCGGCCGCGGGCAGCCATCGTGCGCGACGCCGCGCGCGACCGCAAGTACGCGGCTTGGGCGGTCGAGCCGGATTGGGAGGACATCGTCGCGGAGCACGTGCCGCCGAAGCGTGCGGCGCACCGCCACGCCCCGCCCCCGCGCCTCGATCCGGAAGAGATCGAGGTGCATCTCGATGAGCTGCGCGCCCAGGCGCGCGTGCGCCGCACGGTCACCGTGACGAACGAGTGCGATTGCAGCCTCGTGTGCGAGGTCTCGACCTCCGAGGCCTGGCTCTGGGGCCCGATCGGCGAGTTCGTCGTGCCCGCGCGCGCCGCGGCGTCGTTCGAGATCGAGGTCGTCGCCCGCAAGGTCGCCTTCCCGGGGATCTCGCGCGTTGTCGTCGTCGCGCGCGACTGGACGGGCACCGTGCCCGTGCGCGTCACCGGCTACGCGCCGAAGCGCCGGCGCATGCCGCCGGCGGCCGATATGCCCTATGTCCGCGGGCATGGCGGCCGGGGCCGCTGGAGCCGCAGCCGCTGATGACGCAGCCGCCACTGCCGACGCCCGGCCAGCGCGTCAGCGCCGCCGCGCTCCCCGAGGATTACGCGCTCCCCGGCAAGCCCGATGACTCCGCGCCCGCCGCCACGCAGGATGCCTACCGCCAGACCCAGTTCGTGCTCGGAGCGGACCTGCGCCTGTTCGCCGAAGGCATGCGCCAGCAGTTGGGCATCCTGCGCGACTCGTCGCACTCCCGCTTCCGCACGCACGCCTGGGCGGCGGCGATCGGTTCCTGGTCCCGGGCCTGGAGCGCCATGGCCGATGCCTGCCTGCTGGTGACGCGCGGCTCCTACGCCAGCGTCCCCAACCTCGTGCGGTCCGCGTGCGAACTCCTCGCCGCGGAGCACCAGGTGCAGCACGAGGAGATGGGCGAATACATCGGCTGGATGCTCGCGCACCTTGCGGCCGACGACCAGCACAAGGCGTTCGACGTCGGGCTCGGGCACTACTTCGCGGGCAGCACGCTCGCCGCCGACGAAGGGCTGCGCCTCGTCTACCGGGCGGCGAGCGACCTGGGCCGGCCGAACTTCGGCGCGACGCTGCTGTTCGTCGGGCCCGAGTCGAACAACCTGCGCATCGCACTGTCGTTCGCCGACCCGTCGTTTCACGTCGCGCTCGCGGAGCTCGAGCTGGGGTGGCTGCTGCGCTTGTGCGAGCGCGCGCTCGCCGTCGCCGTGCACATGCCGGACGTGTTCGCGATCGGCGGTGAGACGCACGCCGCATATGCCGACTACGTGCGGCGCGTCGACGAGGCGCTCGCCCGGGTCGGCCGCGCGCGCGTCGAGGAGATCGAGCAGGACGGATTCCGCCGCTGGCTCCTGCACAATTTCCGGCGCCAGCCCTCGGGCGCGCCGAAGAAGCTGCTGCTGTAGGGAGTACAGGCAGCAGCAACTTCCGGCGCCCGCCCTCCCGTGCGCCGAGGAGCGTGCTGCGGCAGGCGCTACTGCCAGCCCTTGCGGGCGCCGGCGACCATCTCCAGCGGCCCGGCGGGCCAGTTGAAGCCCAGCCGCATCGCGGTATTGATGTCCTCCGCGCTCGCGACGCCTTCCTCGAGCACGCGGCGCGCCTCGGCGACCATCGCGAAATAGATCCGGTTGGCGACGAAGCCGTACTTCCCCGGCGCGTCCTTCACGCGAATCGTCGTCTTGCCGAGTTGCGCGCCGACCTGCTCCATCGTCGCGACCGTGTCCTCGGACGTCTCGGGTGCGTAGACGATCTCGATGATCTTCATGATGAAGGCCGGGCTGAACCAGTGGAAGCCGACGAAGCGGTCCTTCCGCGAAACCGCCTTGTTCAGGTCGGAGATCGCGAATCCGGACGTGTTCGTCGCAAAGATCGCGTCCGGCTTGATGGTCTGGTCCAGCTCGGTGAACACGCTCTTCTTCAAGTCGAGGTTCTCGGGCACGGCTTCGACGATCAGGTCGCAGTCGCGCAGGTCCGCGACGTCCTTCGTGAACGAGAACCGGGCGAGGGTCTCGTCGAACTCCGCTTGCGTCATTTTCCCGCGTTCGACTGATCCCTTGAGTCCGAACCGCCCCTCGACCATCGACCGTCGCGTCTTTTCGATCAGCTCGTCGCTCAGGTCGCGGATGATCGTCCGGTAGCCGTGCGCGGCGAACGTCTGCGCGATGCCGCCGCCCATCACGCCGCCGCCCATCACGCCTACGAGCTTGATCTGGTCTGCCTGCATCTCGTCCCTCCATCTGGCGATGTCCGGTCCCGCGGCGGCCCAGCAGGATCGTAGGAGAGCCCGATCACTCTGTCCAACGGGGACGGGTGGACGCGCGACATCGGGTGAGGCCCGACCGGCGGCTACGAGCGGATCAGGTCCAGCACCTGGTCCGGGTCTCGCCCGGCGCCGAAGTCGTTGACCGCCGTCTGCGTCGCCGTGCGGCCGTCGAGCCGGAAGCTGATCTGCGCCCCGCCATGGCAGCCGGGCACGGAGTCGGGCCCCACGACGGCGAGCGTGTAGAACCGCTCGTTCTGCTCGCCATAGCGCAGCGACGTCACGCCGCAGCGCACGCCGCCGATGTAGGCCTCGAGCACGGTGCCGGGCGGGAGTTGCGCGCCGTCGCGGTCGTAGAGATGACCCTTGAACTCGGTGACCGGCTTGCTCGCGCCCGCTGGCGCGAGCGTGGAGAAGCTCGCGTCGAACTCCACCGTTGCGCCGTCGCCGGGCCACTCGATCGTCGAGCTGCTGAAGATGAATCTGTCGGTGTAAATCCAGAGCACGACCTCGGCGCCGGGCGCGCCGCAGCCGCGCACCTCGGCATCGGCCGCGACCGTGATCTCGTATCGCCCCTGCGTGACCCGCGGGATGACGTTCTGGCACGCCGTCACGAGCCCGTCGCGGACCACGCGGGCGCCAAGGAACTGCGCATCGGGCGGCGCGCCGTCAAGCGTTACCACGCCGTGCAGGGTTACCTCTTGCGCGCGGCCGGGGATCGCCGCCGTCGCCGTCTCGCCAGGCGTCCGCGCCGAGGGCGCTTGCGGTCCGCCCTCGTCGCAGGCCAGGGCCGCGATCGCGACGGTCGCCGCGAGGGCGCCGGCTGCGAGGCGCCAGGGGACGCCAGCGTGCTGCCTCATGCCACCCGTACAGCGGCGACGCGCCCTCGGTTCCCAGCACGGTGGGATACGGCATGGCTCCGCGAGGATGCGGGATCGGGGTGAAGTTGGTCGGGGAGACAGGATTCGAACCTGCGGCCTCCTGCTCCCAAAGCAGGCGCGCTACCGGGCTGCGCCACTCCCCGGCCGCGCTCATCCTATCAGAGCGCTCAGAGCGCCGGCCGTCCGCCACCCGCGCCCGATGCCTCACCCCGCGCGGCGCCGATGATCTCGCGCACGTCGCCGATGCCGCGCTCGCGCAGGTAGCCCTCGATGCCATCGAGCACGCGCACGGGCGCCAGCGGGTCGCGGAAGGTCGCCGTGCCCACCTGCACCGCGGCCGCTCCCGCCAGCAGGAACTCGAGCGCGTCCGTCGCCGTCGCGATGCCGCCGCAGCCGATCACGGGCGCTTCGACCGCGGACGCGATCTGCCACACCATCCGCAGCGCCACCGGTTTTATCGCCGGTCCGGACAGCCCCGAGAACACGCGCGTGATGCGCGGCCTGCGGGTGCGCGCGTCGATCGCCATGGCCTGCAGCGTGTTGATCGCGCAGAGGGCGTCAGCTCCCGCATCGACCACCGCGCGGGCAATCGCGACGATGTCGGTGACGTTCGGTGTCAGCTTGACGATGACCGGGAGCGTCGTGCGTCGCGCGACCGCCGTCGTTACCGCCGCCGCCGTCCGCGCGTCCTGTCCGAACTCCATCCCGCCCTGCTGGGCGTTCGGGCTGCTGATATTCAGCTCCAGCGCTGCGACCCCGGGCACGCCTTCGAGGCGGGCGGCGCACTCGCCGTACTCTTCAGCGCTCGCGCCCAGGATGCTCACGACGACCGGCACCCGCCAGCGCGCCCAGACCGGCGCGACGTCGTTGACCAGCCGGTCGATGCCGATGTTCTGGAGGCCGATGGAGTTGAGCATGCCTGCGGGCGTCTCGTCGATGCGCCCGCCGGCCGGGCTGCCGGCGCGCGGGCGCAGGGTGGTCGTCTTGCAGACGAGGGCGCCCAGGCGCTGCACGTCGAACGCCTTCACGTGCTCGATGCCGTAGCTGAACGTGCCGGACGCGACCATCACCGGGTTTGGGAGCGCGAGCTGGCGCTTCCCTCGCCCGATGACGACCGAGAGGTCGATCGGGGAGTGGGGCATGGCCATCGGTCGGTGCGATTATAACGGCGCGCGGACGCTGGCGCGCCGCGTCTGCGATACTGGATCGGGCGCCCGGGGAACGGCGCCGAAGCCAGGAGTGATGCCGTGGGCCGCAAGGAACTCGAGACGCTGATCAAGATCCTCCAGGACCAGCTCGCGAAGGGACAGGACGGCGTCGTGATCGGCACCTGGCAGATCATCTATAGCCGCGACCATCAGGCGTTCCTCTTCGAGAAGTGTGAGCTCGGGGGCTACTGCGAGGAGCGCCCGAGCGTGGTTGGCCTCGACGGCAAGGTGCTCGACCGGGGCGGGCCGCTGCTCGAAGTCTAATTGACATAAGCGTCAATACAACTCTGTTCTCGGCCGCCGCCTGTAACAACTGGGCATCCCGCTGCGTTTTGCCCTACGGATCGGCGTGCCCGCGCTCGATGCTAGACGTGGGACACCAGAACGTCGCCCGGTATCGGGGGTGGGTACCGGTCGTCCTCGATCCGGAGGAGGATACGGATGCGTCTGCTCAGTTTGTTCCGGCGCCGCGAGCGTGGGCAGTTCCTGATGATCGGCGCATTGCTGCTGCCGGTCCTGCTCGGCATGGCAGGCATGGCGGTGGACGTCGGCAAGTACGCCGATGAACGACGCAACCTGCAGAACGCCGCCGACGCGATCGCCCTGGCCGCGTCGCAGCAGATGTGCACCCCCAACCCGAACGACTGCTCGAACACGACCGCGGCGACCACGGCGGCGAACGCCATCGCGACCAAGAACGGCATCAACACAAGCGACATGACCGTCACGTACCTCGGCGGCAACACGGCGCCGAAGGCGCGCGTCAGCATCACCAGGAACCACAAATTCCAGTTCATCCGCATCCTGGGCATCAACAACAAGAACGTCTCGGGGAAGGCGGCGGCCGCGAAAGTGTCCTTCGGCGGCGGCAGCGGCGTCGTCCCATGGGCCGTTACGCAGTCCACGGTCGACCAGGCCGGCGTCGGCAACCTGGTGACCATGAAGTACGACGCGACGGGCGCCAACAACGGGAACTTCGGTGCGATCCGCATCGATGGCTCCGGGGCCGCGACCTACCGAAGCGACGTCAAGTACGGCGCGAATTCGTTCATCTGCGCGGTGGGCACGCCGAACTGCTCAACCGGCGCCTGCCCGGGGACGTACCCGTCCGGGTGCGCGGAGACCGCGCCGAGCTGCGACGGTCCGGAATGCTCGCCGGAAACTGGCAACATGGTCGGCCCGACGAAGGACGGCGTCGACTTCCGCATGAGCAACACGAGCACGGCCTGCGACACATTCGCCGAGGCATTCGGGACCCCCGATCCCGGCACGGGGTTGTACCACCTCGCGAGCCAGTGCAACCCATGGCTCGAGGGCAATCAATGCCCGCAGACGGCCACCCCCTGCAGCCGCCGCGTGATCATCATCCCGATCATCGACCAGTTCGGGAACGGCGCGTCCGACCCGCTGACGATCCAGAGCTTCGCGCTGATGTACCTCGAGGGCTATGACAACGGGAAGTGCCAGGGCAACAGCTGCGAGATCAAGGGCGAGTTCGTGAAGGCCGACATCAACGCGCGGGCGCTCGCGGGGACGTACGACCCGGAGGCCTCCATCACGTTCACGAAGCTCGTGGAGTAAGCGCTAGCGCCCGGCGACCAGCGACAGAACGCGCTCGACGTCCGCAAGGTCGTCGAGCGCTTCGTCTGCCCCGCAGGCGCGCAGTTCCGAAGCCGTGTTGCGCCCGGTGCCGACGCCCAGCGCAAAGGCCCCGTTCGCGCGAGCGGCGCTCACATCGTGCGGCGTGTCGCCGATGACGACGACGCGCGCCGCCGCGCCGCGGCCATTGAGCCGTCCGCGCATCCGCTCGATGCCGCGGGCGATGACGGCGGCGCGATCTTCGGAGTCTTCGCCGAAGCCGCCCGGCAGGCCAGGGAAGTACGCGTCTATGCCGAAGTGGCGGAGCTTCAACGCGCCGCCGCGACGAAAGTTGCCGGTACCCAGGCCCTGCTCCAGGTCGTCGCGCGCGGCGATCGCCTCGAGCACCGCGCGCACCCCCGGCATCAGTCCCCCGCCGGTAGTTTCGCCGAGCGTCTCCGCGAGGTGCGCGGCGTAGGCATCGATGAAGCGAGGGATCTCCGACGGGATGTCTTCAACCGCGATGCCGTGGGCGAGCGCGGCGTCGCGGAAGATGGCGGCGTCCGTGCGGCCGGAGAACTCGACCTTCCGGAACGCGTCGTCGATGCCATAGAGGTCGCGGAAGGCGCGGGCCATGCCCAGGCTGCCGGCGCCGCCGGTGTAGAGCAGGGTGTTATCGATGTCCCAGAGGACGATCGTGGCGGGCGCGCTCACTCGACCGGCTCGCCGGCCTTGCGCCATGCCTCGGTGCCGCCGTCGAGGTTGTAGAGCCGGTCGGGCGGCAGTCCCGCCGCCGCCGCCATTTCGGCCGCGAGCGCGCTGCGCTGTCCGACCGCGCAGGCGAAGATGATCTTCTTGTCCTTCGGCAGCTCCTCGCGTCGCGCGAAGACGCTATTCACCGGGATCAGCGTCGCATGGGGGATGTGCCCTGCCTGGTACTCGAACGGCTCTCGCACGTCGATCACAACGACGTCGGGGTCCGCGAGCATCTCCTTCGCCTCCGCGACGTCGATCCGGTAGAACGGTTCGCGCTCGTCCTTCCGCGCCATGGGTCTCCGGGTCTCCTTTGTTGAGCGATGAGGTCTACTATTCAAGTCTAGCGCGCCGCGCGTCGCGCGCAACGACGGCTGCATTGACCGCATCGCCACCGGTGCTAAGTTGGCGGTACCGCGAAGGGAACGCAGCGAGAGGTGCCCGCCCATGGATTATCCCCTCATCCCTAAGCCCCCCGTCGAACGCTTTCGCGTGCGCCCCAACCTGGATGACTACGAGCGGATCCGCTCGGGCTTCGTGTACGCCGACGTCATCAGGGAGCTCGATGGGCTCCCCGGCGGCGGCCTGAACATCGCCTACGAGGCGATCGACCGGCACGTGGCGAAGGGGCGCGGCGAGCACGTCGCCTGGGACTGGGAGGGGAAGGACGGCGCACGGGAGCAGTACTCCTACGCGGACGCCGCGCGGCTCTCGAACCAGTTCGCGAACGTCCTCGGCGCGCTCGGCATCGGCAGGGGTGAGCGCGTGTTCGTGTTCATGGACCGCGTCCCGGAGCTGTACGTGGCCGTCTTCGGCACGCTGAAGGCGGGCTGCGTCACCGGTCCGCTGTTCTCGGCGTTCGGGCCCGACGCCGCCGGCGACCGCCTGGCCGATGCCGGCGCGAAAGTGCTGGTGACGTCTCCCGAGCAGCGCCACAAGCTCGACGAGATGCGCCCGCACCTGCCGGAGCTGCGGCATGTGATCATCGTCGACCACGGGCGCGAGCCGGATCTGCGCCCGGGCGAGCTCTCCTGGAACGCGCTGATGCGCGATGCATCGACGGAGTACGAGATCGTCCGCACCGGCCCGGAGGACCCGGCGGTGATGCACTACACCTCCGGCACGACGGGTAAGTCGAAGGGCGCCGTGCACGTCCACCAGGCCGTGCTCGGGCACTATGCGACGGGCAAGTACGTCCTCGACCTGCACCCCGAGGACATCTACTGGTGCACGGCCGACCCGGGGTGGGTGACGGGCACCTCGTACGGCATGTTCGCCCCGCATACCAACGGGGTGACATCCGTGATCTACGAGGGCGGGTTCGCCGCGAGCCGCTGGTACGAGATTATCGAGCGGCACCGGGTGACCGTCTGGTACACGGCGCCCACCGCCATCCGGCTGCTGATGAAGGCGGGCGGAGAGCTTCCGAAGAAGCACGACCTCTCGAGCTTGCGCTACACGATGTCCGTCGGCGAGCCGTTGAACCCGGAGGCCGTGGTCTGGGGCGAGAAGAACCTTGGGCTGCCGTTCCACGACAACTGGTGGCAGACGGAGACGGGCTCGATCATGATCGCCAACTACCCGGTGATGCCGATCAAGCCCGGCAGCATGGGCCGTCCGATGCCCGGGATCGAAGCGGCTGTGGTCGACGGGACGGGGCAGCCGAAGCCGCCGGGCGAAGAGGGCGATCTCGCGCTTCGCCCCGGCTGGCCCTCGATGTTTCGCACGTACTGGAACAACGAGCCGATGTACCGCTCGAAGTTCGCCAACGGCTGGTACGTGACGGGCGACCGCGCCCGCGTCGATGAGGACGGCTACTTCTGGTTCGTGGGCCGCTCCGACGACGTCATCAACACCGCCGGGCACCTCGTCGGGCCATTCGAGGTCGAGAGCGCGCTCATCGAGCATCCGGCGGTGGCGGAAGCCGGTGTCATCGGCAAGCCGGACCCCGTAGCGATGGAGGTCGTGAAGGCCTTCGTAACGCTGAAGGACGGCTATCAGCAGTCCGACGAGCTTCGGCGCGAGCTGCTCAACTTCAGCCGCCAGAAGCTCGGGCCGGGCGTCGCCCCGCGCGAGATCGACTTCATTGACGTGCTGCCGAAGACCCGCAGCGGCAAGATCATGCGCCGGCTGCTGAAGGCGCGCGAGCTGGGCCTGCCGGAAGGCGATACCAGCACCCTCGAGGAATAGCTGACCGATTTGGGCCGAAGCTGACACGCCGCGCTTTACAGGCGGGCGACGTTTCGAGTAGAAATGGATCACTGTGGTGCTCGAACGCAAGCTTGTCCTGGACGACAACGATGCCTACTGCCCGGTCCGGGCGACGCTCGCGCTTCTCGGCCAGAAGTGGGTCCCTCACATCATTCACGAACTGATGAACGGCAAGCGCCGCTTCAACGAGCTCTCGCACAATGTCGGCGGCTGCAACTCTCGCACGCTGCGCGACCGCCTCAAGAACCTCGAGCAGCTGGAGATCGTCGACCGTCACATCGTGGCGGTGATGCCGCCCTGGGTGGAATACGAGCTCACCGACAAGGGACGAAAGCTGGGCCGCGCGCTCGCCTCGCTCGAGGACTGGGGCGAGGCGTACATGAAGACGCCCTGCATCTGACGCGGTTTGACATTGCCCCCGCCCGCCCATAGCGTGAGCGCGATGACCTCACCGGCGCGCACGCCCGTCTCCGCGCTGCCCCGCGGCCACGAGTTCGCCCCCGCCCGCTTCGTCCTCACCGCCGCCCGCGTCCGGGCCTACCTCGATGCCGTCGGCGACCGCGGCGACTATGGCGCCTCCGCGCCGCCGCTCGCCGCCGTTGCCTTCGGGCTCGCGGCGCTGCAAGAGCAGCTCTCGCTCCCGGATGGCGCTCTCCACACCGGGCAGGAGGTGGAGCACCTGCATCCGATCGCCTGCGATGCCGAGTTGATGCTGACCGGCCGGGTCGCGCAACGTTCGGAGCGCCAGGGCCTCGTGATCACCGTCATCGAATACGAGCTCGCGGACGGCGCAGGCCCGGCGGTGCGCGCCCGCACGACGATCATCGCGCCGGGAGCCGCCGCATGAGCGGCGTCGCGCCGGTGACGCGCGAGGTCACGCAGGCGGGGGTCGCCGCCTATGCGGACGCGTCCGGCGATCACAACCCTATCCACGTAGACGAGGCGTTCGCGCGTGGCACGCCGTTCGGCGGCACGATCGCGCACGGCATGCTCGTGCTCGCGCTCATCGGGGAGATGATGCACGAGGCGTTCGGCGAGCAGTGGCTCGCGTCGGGGCGGCTGAAGGTGCGGTTCAAGGCGCCGGCGCGTCCCGGCCAGGCGCTCACGGCATCGGCCGAGGCGCCCGTGAGCGCCGGCGGTGACTACGCCGTGCGCGTCACCGATGCCGCGGGCGAGACGCTGGTCGAAGGGCGCGCATCGCTGGAGCGGGCATGAGCGACGATCCCGAACGCCGCGGCCGCATGTGCTTCGCCTGCGGCGAGATGAACCCGCGCGGCCTGCACATGCACTTCCGCCGCGAAGGGGACCGGACGGTCTGCGACTACGCGCCCGACGACGCGCTGCAGGGCTACCCGGGACGGATGCACGGCGGCGTCGTCGCCACGCTGATCGATGAGGCGATGGGCTGGGCCGTGTACCACGCCTCGGCGTGGGCGGCCACGGCGCGCCTGAACGTGCGGTACCGCCGCCCCGTGCGGCTCGGCCGGCCTCTGCGCGTCGAGGCATGGGTGACACGCGACCGTGCCCGCATGCTCGAGCTGCGGGCGGAGGTGCGCGACGCGACGGGCGTCGTCGTGGCCGAGGGGGACGCGATCTTCATGAAGCTGGACGAGCGCATGGCGGGCGAGCTGAGCGAGCTGGCGGTGCGCGTCGGCCGCGACGACGCGCCGCCGGCAGGAGGCGTCTCGTGAGCGACGTGCTCGTCTCCGCCCACTGGCTCGAAGCGCGGCTTGGCGACCCATCGCTGCGCGTGCTCGAAGCGAGCATCGCGAAGGAGAGCTACGACGACGCGCACATCCCCGGGGCGCTCTGGGTCGACCACTTCGCCGACCTGCTGCGCAACGGCGATGAAACGTCGGGCGAGGTGCTCGGCCCGGAGCAGTTTGCCGCCCTCATGCGGCGCCTCGGCATCGCCGCGCAGACCACGGTCGTCTGGTACGGCGACCGCCACAGCTCGTACGCCATCCGCGGGCTGTGGACGATGGCGTTCTACCGGCACCCGGCGCCGGTGCACGTCCTCGATGGCGGGCGCGAGCGCTGGATCGCCGAGGGGCGCGCGGTCACCGCGGAGGTCCCGCGCATCGTCCCCGCCGAATACCCGGCACCCGCGGCGACCGACGACCGCGACCGCGCCACGTGGCAGCAGGTGCGCGACGCCATCGACGACCCGGGCGCCGTGGTCCTCGACGTCCGCTCGCTCGACGAGTACGAGGGCCGCACGGTCCGCGCCGCGCACGCCGGGCACATCCCCGGCGCGGCGCACATCGAGTGGACGGACGCGACCGCGGGGGACAACGTCCTCAAGTCACCCGCGGAACTCCGGGCCATGTATGCGGCCGCGGGCGTCACCCCGGACAAGCGCGTCATCGCGCACTGCCAGCTCGGCATCCGCGCGGCGCACACGTGGTTCGTGCTCAAGCACGTCCTCGGCTACCCGGACGTGCGCAACTACGACGGCTCGTGGCAGGAGTGGGGGAACCGCAACGACCTCCCGGCCGAGCTGTAGCGATCAGTACGCGTCGATCTCCCGCAAGCGCGCGTCGCTGATGCCAAAGTGATGCGCGACCTCGTGGCGGACCACGTGCCGCACCCGAGCGCGCAGGTCGGCCTCGTCCCGTGCGAGCTGCTGCAGCGGCGCGCGGAAGACCACGATGCGGTCCGGCAAGGCCATGTGGTAACCCTGGCCG
>DASRHM010000005.1:0-43739 GCA_035650575.1 Dehalococcoidia bacterium
ATGCTCTGGAAGATGTCCGAGGCGAAGTACCAGCCCAACCCCGTGCTCGAGCGCGCGGTGCAGGTGCTGTTCATCCTGCACGCGGACCACGAGCAGAACTGCAGCGCGAACGCCATGCGCTCCGTCGGCAGCTCGCGCAGCGACCCGTACAGCGCGACCGCCGCCGCCGCCGCGGCGCTCTACGGCCCGCTGCACGGCGGCGCCAACGAGGAAGTGCTGCGGATGCTCACGGAGATCGGCGACAAGAGGCGCGTCCCGGAGTTCGTCAAGCGCTTCAAGTCCGGCGAAGGCCGCCTGATGGGCTTCGGCCACCGGGTGTACAAGAACTACGACCCGCGCGCCAAGATCATCAAGCGCACCGCGGACGAGGTGTTCGAAATCACCGGCCGCAACCCGATGCTCGACATCGCGCTCGAGCTGGAGCGCATCGCGCTGGAGGACGACTACTTCATCGAGCGGAAGCTCTACCCGAACGTCGACTTCTACTCGGGCATCATCTACCAGGCGCTCGGCTTCCCCGTCGAGATGTTCCCGGTGCTGTTCGCGATCCCGCGGACGGCGGGCTGGGTCGCGCAGTGGCGCGAGATGATCACCGACCCGGAGCAGAAGATCGCGCGCCCGCGGCAGGTGTACACCGGCGCGCGCGGCTGCACCTACGTCCCGCTCGGCGAGCGAGGCTAGCCGCTCAGCCGGCGGCGCGCAGCATTTCGTCGCAGAGCGCCTCGATGCCGCGGCGGGAGACGGTGACGACCTTCAGCTCCCGGTACGGCGCGGCGGTGTAGCGGTCGGAGACGCTGTGCCGCAGCGGCGTCGGCGCCCAGACGACCACGAGCCGCGCCCAGCGCATGTTGAGCTCCGCCTCCTTCGCGCCGTGCGACGCCTGCGTGCCGTCGACGAACTTCAGCTCGATGCCGCTCCCCTCGAACAGCGTCCGTACATCGCGCTGCTGCACCGGCGTGCCGCCCACGATCAGCACGCGCGTGATCTTCCGCGCGCGCAGGCGCGCGGCGCAACGCAGCGCCGCACGCCGGTTGTTCGAGCCGCCGCACACCTGGCAGGCCGTCTGCGCCGCGGGCACGACGACGCGGTCGTCGCGCGGGGCGAGCGGCGCGCAGCCTGCGCAGGCCCGCAGCAGCGAGCGCTCCAGCGCCGCCCGTGCCCGGACCAGCTTTTCGGCGGCGAACGCCTGCTTCCCGGGGCGCGTCAGCCCGGCCGCCTCGAGCGCGGCGCGGCCCGCACGCTGCGCTTCCGGCGCTTCGAGCCCCCACTCGCGCAGGAATTGCCGAATGTCCACCGGTTCGCTCATGCCGCGGGCGAGCGTAGCAACTGGTGGCGACGGACGTGGTCGCCTGGACGCAGTGGCGCGCGTGCGGCGCGCCCTCGGCGCGGCGCTCGGTTAGGATGGCCGGCGGAGGTGCCGCCCATTCGCATCTGCTTCCTGATGTACCACGGATCCATGCAGTCCGGCGGCCAGGGCGTGTACCTGGCGAACGTCACCCGCGAGCTCGCGCGCCTCGGGCATGCGGTGCATGTCGTGTCCGGGCCGCCCTACCCGGCGCTCGACCCGGCCGTGACGCACCATCGGCTGCCCACCCGCAGCTTCCAGGCGATGATGCTCGCCCGAAGCCGCTTCTTCCACGGCGTCCCGGCCGCCGCTCACTTCCACCCCCTGAACTTCTACGAGTTCGCGAGCACGCGCTTCACGCTCACCTCGGTCCTGGCCACGTTCACCCTCCGGGCGCTGGCCGAACTCGCCCGCATCGAGCGCGGGGACGGGCCGTTCGACATCGTGCACGACAACCAGTCGCTCGGGTACGGGCTGCTCGGCATCCAGCGGCTGCTCGGGCGCCCGGTGGTCGCGAACGTGCACCATCCGCTCGATGTCGACATGCGCACCGGGGTCGCACACGTCCCGTCGCTGCGGGAGAAGGTGAGGCGCATCGCATGGTACCCCTGGCACATGCAACGCATCGTCGCGCGCCGGCTCGACGCGTTGATCTCGGGCTCGCGCGCATCGGCGCGGCTGATCGAGCGGCTCTGGGCGCTGCCGCCCGACACCATGCGGACGATCCACGACGGCGTGGACATCGACGTCTTCGCGCCCCCGGCCGCCGACGAGACGGAGCCGGGCACGCTGCTCTTCGTCGGCAACGCCGAGGACTACAACAAGGGCGTCGTCTACGCGCTGCGGGCATTGGCCCGGCTCCCGGCTTCCTTGAACGCGCATCTGTATCTCGTTGGCGGGCCGGCCGGCGAGCAGCGCATCGCGCCGCGCGAGATCGCGCGCGTTGGGATCGAAGGCCGCGCGACGGTCGTCGGGCGCGTCAGCGAAGCGGCGCTCGCCGGCTGGTACCGGCGCGCCCAGGTGCTCGTGTCGCCGTCACTGTACGAGGGCTTCGGCCTGCCGGCGGCGGAGGCGATGGCCTGCGGCACGCCGGTGATCGCGACGGACGCCGGCGCGCTTCCGGAGGTCGTCGCGGACGGCGAGACGGGCATCATCGTCCCGGCGGCTGACGTGCACGCCCTCGCAGCGGCGATGGGCGCGCTCCTCGCCGACCGCGAGCGCTGCCGGCGCATGGGCGGCGCCGGGCGCGAGCGCGTGCTCCGAGAGTTCACCTGGGGACGCCACGCGCGTGGACTCGAAGCGCTGTACGAGGAGACACGCGCACGGCGCGCGCCGGCGCCGCGGGAGGGAGGCGCGCTATCCGCATCTGCTTCCTGATGTACTACGGGTCGATGGAGTCCGGCGGGCAGGGCGTGTGGCTCGCGAACGTCACGCGCGAGCTCGCGCGGCTCGGCCACGACGTGCACGTGATCTCCGGGCCGCCGTACCCCACGCTCGACCCGGCGGTCCGCGAGCACCGCATCCGCACGCACAGCTTCCAGGCGATGATGCTCGACCGCCGCGCGTTCTTCCACGACGTGCCGCCGCTCACGCACTTCCACCCGCTCGACTTCTACGAGTTCGCGACGTCGCGCTTCACCTTCGCGTCGCTGATCGCCGTGTTCAGCGTCCGGGCGCTGGCGAAGATCGCGGAGCTGGAGGCCACGTACGGCCGGTTCGACGTGATCCACGACAACCAGACGTTGAGCTACGGCGTCTGGATGGCGCGCGCGGTGCTCGGCCGGCCCGTCGTCGCCACGGTGCACCACCCGCTCGACCTCGACGTCCGCAACGGGCTGCGGCAGCTCACGTCGGTCCGGGCGCGCGCGCTGCGGATCGCCTGGTACCCGTGGAAGATGCAGCCCTTCGTGGCCCGGCGCCTCGACGCCGTCGTGTTCCCCTCGCGCGCTTCCGCCGAGATGACAGCACGGCTGTGGTCGCTGCCGCGCGAGCGCCTGCGGACCGTGTACAACGGCGTCGATACGGATGTCTTCCGTCCCGGCGAGGAAGAGCGCTGCCCGGGCGCGCTGCTGTTCGTCGGCAATGCGGAGGACTACAACAAGGGCGTCGTCTACGCGCTGCGAGCGATGGCGCTGCTTCCTGCGAGCACGAACGCGCACCTGTACCTCGTCGGCGGGCCGGCGGGCGCACAGCGCGTCGCGCCCGCCGAGGTCGCCCGCCTCGGGATCGAGGACCGCGTGACGATCGTCGGGCGCGTGAGCGAAGCGGAGCTCGCCGCCTGGTACCGGCGCGCGGAAGCGCTCGTCTCCCCGTCGCTGTACGAAGGCTTCGGCCTGCCGGCGGCCGAGGCGATGGCGTGCGCCACGCCCGTCATCGCGACGGGCGCCGGGGCGCTGCCCGAGGTCGTGGCGGACGGCGAGACCGGCGTGATCGTCCCGCCGGCCGACGCGGGCGCGCTCGCCGGCGCGGCGGCGGCGCTGCTCGCCGACCCCGCCCGGCGCCGCCGCATGGGCGCGGCGGGGCGCGAACGCGTGCTCCAGCGCTTCACCTGGGGACGCAGCGCGCGCGAGCTGGAGGAGCTGTACCGCGAGCTGCGCGGATGATGCCGGCGGATGGGCGAAGGCACTAGCCTTCGCACCATCCGCCGTGCGTCGCTGCGTGCTACGGTCGCGGCGCCGGAGTGGGCGCGGCCGCGCCCGTCATGCCGGGCATCGCCGCCATCCCCGGCATCGAAGGCATGGCGCCCATCTGCGCCGTCTGCATCAGTCCCTGCATCGTCGACGCGGACATCGCCGGCATCGCCGCCCCGGCCGTCGGCGTCTGGCCGGGCGCCGGCTGGATCGACTGGATCGCGTCCTGCAACGCCTGGTTGATCGCGTCGAAGTTGAGGCCGTCGGTATACACGACCGGGATCACCATCCCGCCGTTCGCGAGCGCCAGGTTCTGCGACGTGCCGTCCGGCCCCATGATGTGCGTCAGCACGTGGCAGTGGAACAACCATGCCCCCTTGCCCGGCGCGTTCATCTTCACCTCGACGTCCACGGTCTGCCCGGGCGCCACGAGCACGGTGTTCTCGACCTTCGCCGCGCTGCCGGAGCCGCTGACGTCCGTGCCGTCGCGCGCGATCTCCTTCGTAAAGTGCCCGTGGAAGTGCATCGGGTGCACCTCGATCGCGCTCATGTTGATCATGCGCACGCGGATGACGTCGCCCTTCTTCACCAGGTATGGGTCGATGTTCGGGAACTCCTTGCCGTTCACCAGGTAGTGGCCGGCGATGTTGTTCAGGAACATGATGTGGTCCTGGTCATACTGCCCGTCGCCGCCGTCGCGCGGGTCGACGATGAACGCGCCCGTCAGGCCCATCTGCACCTGCTGCAGGTCGTCCATGTGCGCGTGGTACATGAACGTGCCGGGCGTGTTCGGGATCGTGAACTCGTACACGAAGGTCTCCCCCGGCTGCACGCCCGGCTGGGTGAGCAGCCCGACGCCGTCCATCGAGTTCGGCACGACGAGGCCGTGCCAGTGGATGCTCGACGCCTCATCGAGCTCGTTGCGGAAGTAGATGCGCACCTTGTCGCCCGGCCTGAAACGCAGCGTCGGGCCCGGGATCTGGTTGTTGTAGCCCCAGACCTCCACCGGCGCCTGGTCGTCGCGGAACTGCCAGAGGAACTTGGACGCGGTGAGATGCACCGCCTTCCAGTCGCCCTCCATGGTTACGTCGGCCTCGGGCGGCCCGAACTTCTGCGTCGCGGCGCGCGCGCTGCCGGTGTCGCTGCGGAACGCGATGCCCGCGACGGCCAGCGCGCCGACCGCCATCGCCACCCACGAAGCCCACATCCATCTGCGCATGGCGTCCTCCCCTCGCTGCTCACATGCACGGTCATGCTCGCGAATCGCCGTTCGTGGGATGAGTTGCCAAACGTCACATCCGGGCGGCCAAGCGTCACAAAAGACGGGCGTATCTGCGGAACGCGCGAAATTGACACCGCGCCGGAATGCGCATTACGATTTCGGGAGAGCTTGGCCGAATGCGGCCGCGCAGCGGCGCGGCCCCAACGGGGGAACCAGCAACCGCGCCGAAGCCCGCGGACGCCGAGCGGATACCCTTCTGCAACACGGCGTCTGCTAGGCTCGGTGGGATGGGGTGAATCTCACGATGGTGAGTAGGGCACTCTCAGCCCGAACCCGACAGCTAACCCCGTAGGCGACGAGAGACGCTTGCCCCAGGCCCCGCGCAGCCATGCCCGGTGACCTCCGCGGACCTCATCGCATCGTCCAGGCCCAGGAGGATCCATGTACGGCACGCTGGCGCTTTCGCATCGGGCGCTCGATGACCTCGCGGACGCGGCGGGCCGCTCGACGATCGACGAGCTGCGCGCGCTCGCCCGGCCCATCGAGGGCCTGCGCGTGCTCAACCTCAGCGTCTCGGCCTTCGGCACCGGCACGGCCGAACTCCTGAACTCGGCCGTCCCGCTGCTCACCGATCTCGGCCTCGACTGCCACTGGCAGGTGGTGCGCGGCTCCGAAGACGCGCTCCAGGTCAACCGCGCGATGTACCAGGCGCTCGGCGGCGTCGCCGTCTCCTGGACGCACGAGATGAGCGAGACCTGGCAGCGCTACGCCGCGATGAACGCCGAGCTGCTCACCGAGCAGTTCGACGTGATCGTCGTGCACGACCCGCAGCCCGCCGCCATCCACTCGTACCTCGCCGAAGGGTCGGCGGCGAAGTGGGTGTTCCACTCGCACCTCGACCTCTCGACCGCGCAGGACGACGTATGGATGCTGCTCCGCAGCCACATCGAACAGTACGACGCGGCGATCTTCGACGCCGCCCGCTTCACCCGCGAAGACCTGCCGCTCCCGACCTTCATCATCCCGCCGGCGATCGACCCGAACAGCCCGCGCAACATGCCGCTGCCGGACGAGGTCGTGCGCACCGTCATGGAGCGCTACGGGCTCGACCCGCAGCGTCCCGTGCTCTGCCAGATCTGCCCGTGCGACGCCGCCAGCCGGATGGGCGACGCCATCGACGTCTGGGAGATGGTGCGCGCACGCCACCCGGAGCTGCAGATGCTCATCGTGCTCATGACCGAGCCCGCGGACCCGATCGGGCGCGGCTGCTACGAGGACGTCGCCCGCCGGGCCAACGAGACGGACGGTCTCGTCCTCGTCTCCATGGGGAACGAGCTCGGCAACGTCGAGCTCAACGTCTTCCAGCGCGTCGCCGATGTCGTGCTCCAGCGCGGCCTGCGCAAGGGCTTCGGACTCTGGATCTCCGATGCGCTGTGGAAGGAACGCGCGTGCGTCGTCGCGCCGGACGGCGGCCTCACCGAGCAGGTGGTCGATGGCGAGACCGGCATCGTCGCGCGCGGGAACGATGAATTCGCCGCCGCCATCGCGCGCCTGCTCGAGGACCGCGAGCTCGCCCGCCGCTACGGGCGCGCCGGCCGCGCGCGCGTCGCCGAGCGCTTCCTCATCACGCGCTACCTGCGCGACTGCCTCGCGGTGCTCGGCGAGCTGCACAGGGGGCGGTAGTGCTGGGATCCGTCCCGACGACCCCCAAGTCGCTCGAAGACTACCGGCCCGTGATCGGCGACGAGCGCGTCGACGAGATCCGCGCCCTCGCGCAGCGCCTGCGCGGCGCCCGCGTGCTCAACGTCAACGCGACCGCCTTCGGCGGCGGCGTCGCCGAGATCCTGGGCACGCTGATCCCGCTGATGAACGACGCCGGCCTCGCCGCGGACTGGCAGGTGATCCGCGGCGCCGATGAGTTCTTCAGCGTCACCAAGGCGATGCACAACAGCCTCCAGGGCATGTACTACGACTGGACCCCGGAGATGCGGGAGATCTGGCTCAGCTATAACCGCCTCAACGCCGACCTGTTCGACGAGGACTGGGACTTCGTCGTCATCCATGACCCCCAGCCCGCCGCCGTCCCGACGTACCTCCGCGAGCGCACGGGCGGCCGCGCCGGCAAGTGGGTGTGGCGCTGTCACATCGACCTCACGGACGCGCAGGTACAGGTATGGGACTTCCTGCGGCCGCACGTCGCCCAGTACGACGCGGCGATCTTCACGCTGCCCGACTACGTGAAGGAGGACCTCGAAGGGCCGGCGATCTACTGCGTGCCGCCCGCGATCGACCCGCTCAGCCCCAAGAATGTCGACCTGCCGCACGAGACCGTCGCTGGCATCCTGCGCCGCTACGGCGTCGACCCGGAGCGGCCCATGGTCACGCAGATCTCGCGCTTCGACCCGTGGAAGGACCCGCTCGGCGTCATCGATGTCTACCGCAACCTGAAAGCCGAGTTCCCGGCGTTGCAGCTCGTGATGATCGCCTCGATGGCCAGCGACGACCCGGAAGGGTGGGACTGGTACGAGCGCACCGTGCGCCGCGCCGGCGAGGACTGGGACATCCACATCCTTTCGAACCTGAACGGCGTCGGGAACATCGAAGTCAACGCGTTTCAGCGCGCCGCGCGCGTGGTCATCCAGAAGTCGACGCGCGAAGGGTTCGGGCTCGTAGTCTCGGAGGCACTATGGAAGGGACGTCCGGTCGTCGCGGGGAACGTGGGCGGGATTCCGCTGCAAATCGTCAACGGCAAGACGGGATTCCTCGTGAACAGCGCCGACGAATGCGTCGAGAAAGTGGGCGCATTGCTCCGCGACCCGGGCGAGGCGGACCGGATGGGCGCCCATGGGGTCGAGTTCGTACGGGACAATTTCCTCACGACCCGCTATCTGCGCGACTACCTCAATATCTTCTGCCAGCTCTCGGGCGCGGCGGAGCCGGTGTCGTCCCGGCTCCCGACGCAGCGCGCGTCCCGCTAGACCGGGGATTGCCGATGAAGCGAGTCGTGGCGTTGATCCTGGCGGGCGGCCAGGGAGACCGGCTCAGCGTCCTCAGCGAGGAGCGCGCGAAGCCGGCGGTGATCTTCGGCGGCCGCTACCGCATCATCGATTTCGCGCTCAGCAACTGCGTCAACTCCGGCATCTCGCGCGTCGGCGTGCTCACCCAGTACCGCCCGCGCTCCCTCAACGACCACATCGGCATCGGCCGCCCGTGGGACCTCGACCGCAGCGGCGGCGGCGTCTCGCTGCTGCAGCCCTATCTCGGGCGCGACAGCGCGGACTGGTACCGCGGCACCGCCGATGCCGTGTACCAGAACATCTACTTCCTCGAAGAGACGCGCGCCGACCTCGTGCTCATCCTCGCCGGCGACCACGTGTACAAGATGAACTACGACGAGCTCATCGCCCATCACCTCGCCAAGGGCGCCGACGTCACCGTGCCCCTCTACCAGGTCCCGGTCGATGAGGCCCACCGCTACGGCGTGCTCTGCACGGACGACGACGACCGCATCATCGAGTGGGAGGAGAAGCCCGACCGCCCGCGCTCCAACCTGATCTCGATGGGGATCTACGTCTTCAACCGCACCTGCCTCATCGAGCAGCTC
Organism: Dehalococcoidia bacterium; assembly: GCA_035650575.1. GTDB lineage: Bacteria > Chloroflexota > Dehalococcoidia > DSTF01 > JACRBR01 > DASRHM01. Next base: position 8,802 of record DASRHM010000005.1, read on the forward strand.
ATCGCCGATGCGCAGGTCGACAGCACGCACGACTTCGGCCGGGACGTGATCCCGCGCATGGTGGACGACCCGCATTCGCGCGTCTACGGCTACCGCTTCGAGGGCTACTGGCGCGACGTCGGGACGATCGAGTCGTACTTCGAGGGCAACATGGACCTGCTCGAGGACCTGCCCGCGCTGAACCTCTACGATCCCGACTCGCGCATCCGCACCCGCGTCACCGGCTACCCGCCGGCGAAGATCGGGCAGCGCGCCTACATCTCGCGCTCGCTGCTCGAGCTGGGCTGCATCATCAACGGCCACGTCGAGCACTCGGTGCTCTCGCCGGGCGTCTATGTCGAGGAAGGCGCGGTCGTGCGCGACTCGATCATCTTCGACAACGTGCGGGTCGAGTCCGGCGCGATCATCGAGCGCTCGATCGTCGACAAGGACGTGCTCGTGGGCAAGAACGCCTACGTCGGCTACGGCGACGACTGGTCGCCGAACCACGAGCGGCCGGACATCGTCAACTGCGGGATCACGATCATCGGCAAGCGCGCGAAGCTGCCCCCGTACGTGCGCATCGGCCGCAACTGCGTCATCGGCCCGAACGTCGTCGCGGAGGGCGTCGAGGAGGGCTACATCCCGAGCGGCACGACGCTGCGGGCGCCGGAGAGCCACCTGCCCTACACGGTATGAACCAGCGCGCCCCCGCCGATGGCCTCGCTCCCCGACCGGCGCCCCCCGGCGCCAGGCAGGGCGCATTCACGTTCGTGCTCCACTCGCACCTGCCGTACGCGCGCATGGCGGGCCGCTGGCCGCACGGCGAGGAGTGGATCCACGAGGCCGCGACCGAGACGTACCTGCCGCTGCTCTCCGCCCTCCACGACCTCGCCGCCGAGGGCGTGCGCTACAAGCTGACGATCGGCATCACCCCGGTGCTGGCGGAGCAGCTCGCGGACTCGGACGTGCTCCGCAACTTCGAGGAGTACGCCGACGACCTGCGCCAGCGCGCCGCGAGCGACGTCGACCGCTTCGAGCGCAGCGGGGAGCCGCGCCGCGCCGCGGTCGCCGCGTTCTACCGCGACCGCCTGGCCGCCTTGCTCGACCAGTTCCGCCACCGATTCGGGCGCGACTTCATCGGCGCCTTCCGCTCGCTCCAGGACCAGGATCTCGTGGAGCTGGCGGCGAGCGCGGCGACGCACGGCTACCTGCCGCTCTTCGAGCGCGACTCCTCGATCTACGCGCAGGTGCGCACCGGCGTGCGGACCTACGAGCGCCACTTCGGCCGCCGCCCGAAGTCCTTCTGGCTCCCGGAGTGCGCCTACCGCCCTGCCTACGTGCAGGCGGACGGCGTGCGCAAGCCGGGGCTCGAGGAATTCCTCGCCGCGCAGGGGGTCGAGGTCTTCTTCGTCGAAACGCACGCCATCCTCGGCGGGCAGCCGATGGGCAAGGCGGCGGGAGACGCTGTCGGGCCGTACGGCGAGATCCCCCGCCGCTACACGGTCCCGCTCGCCGAGGGCACGCCGCCGACGCAGCGCACGACGTTCCAGGCGTACTGGGTGGCGTCGCCGCGCGTGGCCGCGATCGGGCGCAACACGGCGACCGGGCTGCAGGTCTGGTCGGCGGACCACGGCTACCCCGGGGACTTCCTGTACCGCGAGTTCCACAAGAAGGACGGCGAGTCCGGCCTCCACTACTGGCGCGTCACCGGCGCGCGCGTCGATCTCGCGATGAAGGACTTGTGGGATCCCGCGCCGGCGTTCGCGCAGGCGGAAGAGCACGCGCGGCACTACACCGCGCTCATCGAGTCGCAGGCGGCGGAGTACCGCGCGGCGAGCGGACGCTACGGGATCGTCAGCGCCGCCTACGACACGGAGCTGTTCGGCCACTGGTGGTTCGAAGGCGTGCACTGGTTGAAGGAAGTCCTGCGCAACCTGGCGCGCAGCGAGACGGTCGACATGACCGGCGCCGCCCAGTACGTCGAGGAGCACCCGCCGGAGGACGTCGTCGCGCTGCCCGAAAGCTCGTGGGGCCAGCAGCGGAACCACTTCACCTGGCACAACGCCGACACCGAGTGGATGTGGCCGGTGATCAATGGCGCGCAGCGCCGTATCGAGGACGTCGTCGAGCGGCACGCGCGCCACGCGCCCGCCGAGGCGCGCGGCGCGCTCGCCCAGTGCGGCCGCGAACTGCTCCTGCTCGAGTCGAGCGACTGGCCGTTCCTCGTCACCACCGGGCAGGCCCGCGAGTACGCCGAACTGCGCTTTCGCGAGCACGTCGAGCGCTTCGAGCGGCTCGCCGCGCAGGTCGAGAGCGGGGCCATCGACCATGCCTACGTGCAACGGCTCTGGGAGCGCGACCGTTTGTTCCCTGATATAGAGGTTCAAGACTTCCGCGCGCGGGAAGGCATGGCGAGCGCGCCCATCGGAACGCTACAATAGATGGTACAAACGTTCGCACGACACCCACTTGCCTGGAGCGCCCCTGCCGGCGGCCGCGCGTGTCACGCGGTGCCGTCCGGGCTGCGCCCGGCCTGAGCCGAGGACATGGCGACGATCTACTGGTCCAACCTGCTGCACTTCTACCAGCCGCCGATCCAGATCCCGGAGGTCCTGCGCAAGATCGTCGAGGAGTCGTACCGCCCCCTGATCGAGGTGTTCAACCAGCACCCGCAGGCGAAGGTCAGCGTCAACATCAACGGCGTGCTGACCGAGATGCTGTACGAGAGCGGCTACCAGGACGTCATCGATGGCCTGCGCGCGCTCGCCGAGCGCGGGCAGGTGGAGTTCGTCGGCTCCGCCAAGTACCACGCCATCCTGCCGCTCATCGACGCCGACGAGCAGCGGCGGCAGATCCGGCGCAACCACCTGACGAACAAGCACTTCTTCGGCGATGCCTACCAGCCGCGCGGCTTCTTCCCTCCCGAGATGTGCTACGACCGCTCGATCATCGACCCGATCCTCGACTTCGGCCACGAGTGGGTGATCATGAGCGGCGTCGCCTGCCCGGCGCCCTGGGCCGTCGACAAGATCTACACCGCGAAGTCGCAGGCGGGCGAGGCGATCGCCGTGATCTTCCGCGACGACGTGCTCAGCAACAAGATCTCCTTCCAGGATCTCGACGGGAAGGGATTCATCGAGCACCTCCGCTCGGCGCACGGCAATGACCGCGACATGTACATCGTCACCGCGATGGACGCCGAGACCTTCGGCCATCACATCGAGAACTGGGACCAGCTCTTCCTCGCGGAGGCCTACGAGGCCGTCGCCCCGTACGAGACCGTCGTCCAGGCCGGCTCGCTCGCCAGCCGTACGCGCACGCTCCTGACGATGACGGAGCCGGAGGCGACGGAGCGCGTCGTCACCTGCACGGTCAGCGAGTTGTTCGATCGGTTCCCCCGCGCCGAGACCATCGAGCCCGTGCCCGCGTCCTGGAGCACCACGCACGATGACATCGCCGCCGGCGTCCCGTACCCGCTCTGGCAGCAGCCGGGGAACTACATCCACAAGCTCCAGTGGGAGCACGTCGACATCGCGCTCGACCTCGTGCGCAAGGCGCAGCAGGTGGCGGACGGCGCCGTCAGCCAGCGCCACGCCGAGATCGCGCGCGGGCTGATGGATCCGGCGCTCCATTCCTGCCAGTTCTGGTGGGCGAGCCGCCGTCCGCACTGGGACATCAACATGATCGCGCGCGGCCTCGGCCAGCAGGGCGATGTCGTCCTCAACGCGTTCCGTGCCATCAACCTCAGCGGCGCCCCGGAGGACGTGAAGCGCGATGCCTACTACAAGGTCGTCGCCTCCCGCGACATCCGGGCCAAGATCCGCGACCAGCTCTTCTGGGACTGACACGATGACGCTGCACGACGGTCACGAGGCGGGCGCGACGCTCGCCGGCCACCGGCCGCGCGCGGCGATGCGCGCGCAACGCCGCCGCCGGGAAGCGATATGAAAACCGTGCACGTCATCCTCGCCTTCCACGCGCAGGAGCCGCTCTGGGACCTGCCCGCGAAGGTCTACGCCACGCTCGACGACCAGGAGCTCGCCCGCGAGGCCGTCGGCAACGACAACTGGGTGCGCAAGCGCGCGGAGGCCGGGCGCGACATTTACGCCGACCTCCTCCGCTTCGGCGAGCGCCTCGGCGCGCCCGTGTGCCTCGAGGCCACCAACGAGGTGCTGATGCAGGTCCGCCGGCTGATGCCGCGGACCTTCGAGAACCTCGCCGCCGCGTACCGTTCCGGCGCCATCTACCCGGTGTACGGCAACGCCTTCCACACCCACATCGCGATGCTCACCGACGACGAGCTCGCCGACGAACTGCGCCTGAACCGCGAGTTCCTGCGCGATGTCCTGCGCGCGCCCGCTCCGCGCCACCCCGGCGCCTTCCCGATGGAGGGCTCGATCGACGCGCACAAGCTCGCCGGCTTCCGCCGCGCCGGCATGGAGTACGTCATCTTCCCGAACCTCAGCGAGAAGAAGGCGCGCTACGAGTTCACCGGCCTCGATGGACGCGACCCGGTGTACGGCGCCTTCACGATCGACGACGGCCTGCTCGCGCTGCCGCGCCACTTCCCCATCTCGCAGGAGATCTGGAGGCCGATCACGAAGTGGACGCCGGAGCGCCTCGCGCCGCAGGGCTACATCCTCGGCAAGTACGCCGTGCTCGATGAGGAGTACCGCACCGGCCGCACCGTCGAGTACCCCATCACGCGCGACCAGGCGGTCGAGGAGTACGCGCGGACGCTGCGCAACGCGATCGACGATGCGCCCGATGGCACCCTCCTGCTGTACATCCAGGACCTCGAGCTGATGGACTTCGGCGAGGAGGCGCTCGAGATCATGGGGGAGGCCTGGACCGCGGTCCGCGCCGAAGGACGCGCGCGGGTCGACTTCTGCACGCCGGACGAGTACATCGACCGCGTCCGCAACGAAGGCCGGCCGCTGCCGCACATGCGCTTCCACCAGGTCTCGTGGGCGCCGGAGATCCGGCTCGTCCTGCGCAGCGATGGCCACTACCCGCCGCTCCACGCCGGGCCCTTCCGCGGCCTCGACAACGACACCGAGGTCTTCCGCCGCTGGCCGTTCATCTTCTGGGAGCCGGGGCGGTTCATGGCGGACGTCTTCCGCCAGCTCGTCCGCGACTTCGGCCACGACCTCGCGATCCCGCTGACCGGCGCCGAGCTGGACGCGCGCGGCTACGACTTCGCGCAGATCGATGACGCCGCCCGCTTGGCGATGCACCTGCGCATCATGCAGCGCGCCTGCAACTTCGGCTGGCAGCCGGACGAGGACCGGCACAAGTGGCCGTACCTGCACGGGCTCGCGATCGTCGAGATCCTGCGACGCGAGCTGAAGGACCCCGGACGCGCCGGCGCGGTGTCGCGCGCCTTCGCGCGGCTCCCCGAGCGTGCGCTGCGCGGCCTCGACCGCGTGCTCGAGGTGTTCGTCGACACCCGCGTCGCCTACCTGCGGCGCGGCATCGATCGGCTCGGCGCGCGCGCCGGTACGCCGGAGAAGCGCGCGGACGCGGAGGCGCACCTGCAGGACGCCGAGCGGCGCCGCGCGCGCGCCTCGGCGCTCGCGCGCCAGCTCCAGGCGGAGAACGCGAAGCTGCTCACGGACTGCCCGGTCGATGCGCGCGCGGTCCAGCGCATCCTCGCGCTGCTGCACGAGCACTGCCGCGAGGCGTTCCTCGCGATCAACGAGATCCAGCGCGCCTGGATGTGCATCGACGACACCGCCGGCATGATCGAGCAGATGTACGAGTACCTGTACGACGTCTACCCGCCGCGCTTCCCGCAGATCCTGCGCGAGCTGCTGAGCGAGGACGACCTGCGGGTGATAGACGCGCCGCCGCTCGCCTGAGCCGCCGCCCGCGTGCCACACTGCCCGCATGTGCGGGCGCTTCACGCTGACCACCCGGGACTTCCGCCAGCTCGCCGCCGCGCTCGACGCCGAGGATGCGGATGACGCCTTCGCCCTCTACCGCCCGCGCTACAACATCGCGCCGACCGACCCGCACTGGATCGTCCGGGAGAAGCAGGAGCGGCGCGAGCTGCTGCCCGCGACGTGGGGGCTCGTAAACTCCTGGGCGCCGGACGCGAAGGGCGCGGCGCGTCAGATCAACTGCCGCGCCGAGACGGCGCTGCGCCGCCCGGCGTTCCGCGACGCGTTCGTCCGCCGCCGCTGCGTCGTCCCGGCCGATGGCTTCTTCGAGTGGACGGGCTCGCAGCAGGCGCGGCGCCCGCTGTGGTTCCACGAGCCACACGGCGACCTGCTGCTGTTCGCCGGTCTCTACGAGACGTGGACGGACCCCGCCACCGCCACCCGCCACCGCACCTTCACCATCATCACCACCGGCGCCAACCCGCTCATGGCGCCGGTCCACGACCGCATGCCCGTCGTCCTCCGCCCGGACGACATCGCGGACTGGCTCCATGTCCCCTCGCGCGACGCCGAGGCCTACGCGGCGCGCCTCGCACCGCTGCTGCGCCCGCCGCCCGAGGATCTCCTCGTCGCTACGCCGGTCTCCGCCCGCGTGAACTCGGTGAAGAACGACGACCCGGGCTGCCTCGCGCCGGCCGGCGACGAGCCGGTCGCTGCTCCGCGACTGCTGTAGGAGCAGGCGCGCGTCCGCGGCCCCGGTTGAAACGGGTTTGCCATGCAAGTCCCATGTTCGGGCCATCGCTTCGCGCCGTAGCAATCTCCAACAATGAAGGCATGCCGTCGGTGCTCGTGATCGAGGATGAGCCCGCCCTGCGGCGGATGCTCAGCTTCACCCTGCGCGACAGCGGGTTCGAGGTGACGACCGCGTGGAACGGGCTCGATGGCCTCGAACAGGTCGATGAGCGCCAGCCCGACGTGATCGTCCTCGACCTTGAGATGCCGGTGATGGACGGCCGGACGTTCTTCCATCGCCTGCGCGAGCGCGGGATCGATGTCCCGGTGCTGATCCTCTCCGCGTACGAGGCGCGCAAGGCGCAGCGTGAGCTGCGCGCCGAAGCGTCGGTGCAGAAGCCCTTCGACCCGGACAAGCTCGCGCAGAAGCTGCACGCGCTCGTCGAGCACCGCCCCACCGTCCCCGACTGATCCCTCAGCGGCGCAGGAACCGGCGGAGCAGGCTGTTGCGCACGCGCACCCACGCCATCTCCATGCGCGCCTGCTCGTCCTCGCCCAGCGCCTTGCGCCCGAACGCCGTGCGCTCGTAGCCGCTCGCCAGTACGACCGCTTCGCCCGCCCCCGGCACCTCGCGGGCGAGCCGTTGCGCGAACTCCCGCGGCGTCTCGCTCGGCGGCCCGCCGGCGCGGCTCCATCGCGCCAGCCGCTGCGTCTTGCGCCAGAGCTGCGCGGGCCGCGGCTCCCCCGCCAGTCCGCGTTCCCACGCGATGCGCGCGCCGCCCGCCCCGGCCAGCAACACCCCGCCGAAGATCGCCAGCGGAAGCCACGCGGGCCATGCGCGGCCGCCGCCGCCCCCGCCCGGCGCTTGCAGGGCCGGGTCGGCCGGCGTCAACGCCGCGCCGCCGAGCCCCGGGTCGTTGGCCAGCGCGCCCAGGTCCACCGGGTCGAGCGTGCCGCGCGTCCCGCCCCCGCCGTTCGCGCTCGCCTGGGGGCTCCCCGGCCGCCGGATCAGCGGCTGGCTCGGCGTCGGGTTGAACTCCACCCAGCCGATCGACGGGAAGTACACCTCCGGCCATGCCCATGCGTTCTTCTCCGTGAGCTGGTACGTCGAGCCGTCGTCGCCCTGCGCCTGCAGCGGGTCGATGACGTAGCCCGCCGCCACGCGCGCCGGGATGCCGAGGCTGCGCAGCATCACCGCCATCGCCGACGCGTGATAGTCGAAGTACCCCCGCTGTGCGTCGAACAGGAAGAAGTCGATCGTATCGCGGCCGGCGGGCGTCTTCGGCACGTCGAAGTCCACCGGGAACGACCGCAGGTACTGCTCGATCGCCGCCGCCTTGTCGTACGGCGTCTCGGCGCCCTGCGTCACCTCCGCCGCCTTCCCGGCGACGCGCGGCGGCAGGTTGTCCGCCAGTTGCAGGTACTGCGCGGCGATCGAGGCCGGGTAACGCGAGCCGGCCGCGCGCAGGCGGTCCACCGACGCGACGCTCACGCTGCCGGTGACGCTGTAGGTGTCCCCGTCGCTCAGGTGGTCGCGTGGCTTCAGCGTCACCACGTCGTTGCCGTTCGCCACGGTCTTCGCCTCGGCGCGCTGGTCCGAGCGGATCGGCTGGCCGAGGCTGTACAGCACGCCGTTGTTCCCGCCCTCCACCGTCACGTTCACCGTCACGCTCTTGCGCACGTCGGAGTCGGCCGGCGGCGGTGGCTCGCTGAACTCGCCGGGCGCGAAGGGGACATCGCCGGTGACGTTCACCTTCCACCCGCTCGAGGTGTACTCGTCGAATGACTGCGCGCGCAGGTACGCCGCCATCTCCGGCGTCAGCTTCACGTTGACCTCGACGGCCTGGTCGCCGTTCAGGCGGATCGCCCCCTGCAGGGCCAGCGCGTCCTTCAGGTTGTGCACCGCGATCGGCTTCTTCGCGTTGACCGAGATGAACACGCGCGCCAGCGGCGTGAGCCGGTCCGTCAGCGGCGATGTCAGGTGCTGCCAGCGCTCGTTCGCGCTGTCCGAGCGCTGCGCGAGCGGCACGAGCCAGACGGCGACGAGCAGCCCGACCGTCACCCAGAACGTCGCATTCAAAACCGAGAGGCTGATGAACTCCGGGTAGGTGACGCCCGCGCGGTCCCACTCCTTCTCCCGGTGCGACACGTGCATCCGCATGATCAGCAGCACCGCCGCGAAGACGAACACGACGAACGAGTAGCTGAACTGCCCGGGGATGAAGCTGATGTTCCACATCAACGCGATGCCGCCCGGCACGAGCCCCAGCCACGCGTTCTGCAGCCGGAACACCGCCCACGCGGAGATGTAGGTGCCGAGCCAGACCAGCGTCAGCGTCAGGACGATGAATGGCAGCGTGTCGGAGCTGATGCCGCCCTGCGTCGCCGCCGACCACCAGACGTACATCCGGTCGAGCAGCGCGTCCGTGCGCACGTAGAGTGATGGCCCGGGCAGGATCGCCATCAACTGCAGGAAGACCAGCGTGGCGCCGGCGAGCAGCCCCAGCGGTTGCAGCAGCAGCCCCGGCAGGCGCACCTTCGACAGCCCGTAGCCCACGAGCAGCGCGCTCAGCCCGACCGGGTAGAGCGATGGCATGTTGTCGACCCAGTGCGCGCTGTCGATCGAGTGGACGACGGCCATGAACAGCACGCCCGTGATGAGCAGCGTCAGCCACTCCTCCCACGGGATGACGTCCTTCAGCCGCTCGTCCGCGGGCGGCGTCCAGGCCTCGCGCCGCTGGAAGATCTCGTCCCAGTTCGCCTCACGCATCGGCCACCCCGCGCACCTCGTCCACCGCCGTCCCCGAGCCGAGCGCCGCGAGCAGGTCGTCGCTGCGCTTCACCATGTACGTGAACACGTCGATCCCGGCCAGCGACGCGAACACGCCGAGCGAGCTCTCCGCCGCGCCGAACGTCCCCGCCTCGAGCAGGATCGCCGCGAGCTTCACGCCGCGCTGCTGGAGCGCGCCCAGCCCCTCGACCCACGCCTCGTCGGTCGATGGCGTGATGACCACGACGGTCGTGTGGCGCCCGAAGCGCCGCGACTCGTTCGCCAGCAGGTCGCCGAGCGGCACGTCGCCCCAGGCGCGCGCCATCGCCAGCGATTCCAGGATGCGCGTGTACTGCTGGATCCCGCGCTCCGCCTCCTGCACGTCGAACTTCCGTCCGAACGACATGAAGCCCACCGTGCGGTTTGCCATCAGGAAGTAGCGCGCGACCGACGCGGCGATGCGCACCGCGTACTCCTCCGTCGAGTCGTCGCCCTCGCCGCAGTGGACGTCTCGCTGCAGGTCGAGGATCACCCAGATGTCGCTCGCCGGGTCGAGCTCGAAGAGCTTCACCATCAGCTCGCCCGTGCGCGCCGTGCTGGGCCAGTGGATGCGGTTGAAGCTGTCACCGAACTCGTACGGGCGCACGCCGGACGCGTTGGGCGTCACGTAGTGCGTGCGCCGCCGGAAGCGTCCCTCGCCCGGCAGGTTCGCCGCCGGCACGCTGAAGCTGGGCAGCTCCACCGCGCGCGGGTAGACGAGCACGTTGTGCGCGGAGCCGAAGCGGCGCGTGTGGCGGAACAGCCCGAACGGGTCGCCCGTCGTCACCTCGACCGGGCCGACGCTGTAGAGCCCGCGCCGGGTCACCGACGAACGCACGCGCCAGCTCTTCGAGCCCCGCGCCGGGATCGTTACGACGCGCTTCGCCTGGTGGCCCGGCATGTCGCTCGGGTCGTCCACCTCGAGCCAGATCTTCGCGAACCAGCTCCGGTTGCGCACCGTAATCCGCTCCTCGAAGACGCCGCCCTCTTGCAGCCGGTCGGACTCCCGCTCCGGCACGATCTCGATCCCGCCGAGGTTCACCCGCGACCAGGCGTACGCGAGCGGCACCCCCAGCATCGCCACGTACGCCAGCCGCCACGTCAGCCAGAAGCCCGTGGCGACGGCGATGACGATGCAGGCCACGAAGACGAGCACGACCGCCGTGAGCGAGCGGTTGGTCACGAAGAGCGAGCGCCAGAGCCGCGCGATCCCGCGCATGGGGCGCCCCTACCGCACGGCCGGCTGGCCCGGCGTCCCCTGCTTGCCGCGCGCGCCCGGCACCGGGACCCGGTCGAGGCACTGCTCGACCACCTCCCGCGCGTTCACGTTCTTCACCCGCGCCGAGGGGCTGATGATGATGCGATGCCCGAGCGTGGCGTACGCGAGCTCCTTCACGTCGTCCGGGACGACGAAGTCGCGCCCATCGAGCAGCGCGCGCGCCTGGCACGTCCGGTACAGCGCGAGCGATCCGCGCGGCGACGCGCCCAGGTACACCGAGCCGTGCCGCCGCGTCTGGTCGACCACCGTCACGATGTACTGCTTGATCAGCGGGTCGACGTAGACGTCCTTCACCGCGCGCTGGATGCTCAACAGCTCGTCCGGCGTCGTCACCCGCTCGAGCGCGTCGATGGGGTGCTGGCGCTGCTGCCCCTCCATGATCAGCACCTCGTCCGTCTGGCTCGGGTAGCCCAGGTGGATGCGCATCAGGAAGCGGTCGAGCTGCGCCTCCGGCAGGGGGAACGTCCCCTCGTACTCGATGGGGTTCTGCGTGGCGAGCACCATGAACGGCTCCGGCAGGCGGTGCGTCACCCCGTCCGCCGTTACCTGGCGCTCCTCCATCGCCTCGAGCAGCGCCGACTGCGTCTTGGGCGTCGCGCGGTTGATCTCGTCCGCCAGCACCACCTGGGCGACGATCGGCCCCGGCCGGTACTCGAAGTCGCCGGTCTTCTGGTTGTAGATCGACACCCCCGTCACGTCGCTCGGCAGCAGGTCGGGCGTGAACTGGATGCGCCGGAAGCTGCATCCGGTCGACACGGCGAGGCTGCGCGCGAGCACCGTCTTCCCCACCCCCGGCACGTCTTCGATGAGCACGTGCCCCTGGCACATCAGCGCGATGAGCGCGAGCCGCACCTCCTTCGCCTTGCCGATGATCGCCTTCTCGACGTTCGCGGTAATGCGTTCGGCGATGATCTTCGGGTCTTCCATCGGTCCTCCGGGCCTGGCTCTGAGGGGGTGCGCGGGTCGATCGTATCGGGGCGGGCGGGTGGATGTTGTTGCGATTATATCAACCAAACGAAGTCGCCTTACCCGCCGCGCGCCCGACGCCCGGCGTCCGTGATCCCGCCGGGCGGCGCCGTGCCTCGAAGGTAGTACGCGTCGCGCGCCGCCGCCGTTCTGCGCATCGATGTCGTGTACTCCCTTCGGCGGCGCGGCTCGTGTGGGCCGCCGAGCTCGCACCCGACCGGACGAAACGCGCGCCAATCAAGGTTGCCCCGCGCATCACCATCCCGGGCCGAGGACGGCCCGGCTCTACCTCGTTCGCCGTTGGCCGTCTCCACGCGCGCCCACCCTCGCCGGTCCGGCCCCCTCCTACCGCTCACAATCCAACATCCAACCTCACTCCGGAGGGCGCGGCAGCCGCGACGCACCACCCGCGCGCCGGTCAGCGCGCCGCAGCCCGGCGCAAACCTTTACGTGCACGTTAGGGTGCGCTACACTTGCCCACGCCATGAAGCACTCGCGCCTGCCCATCCCGCTGCGCCTGCTCCGCTACGCGCTGCCCTACAAGCGGCGCATCGCCTTCGTGTGGTGCGCCGTGGCCGGGCTGACCTTCTTCCAGATCCTGGGCCCGCAGCTGGTCCAGTACGCGATCGACCACGGCCTCAACGTCACGAGGGACGGCGGCCAGGTCGTGGCCCACCCCAACACCCGCACGCTCGCCATCGCCGCGATCCTGATCACCGCGGCCGCCATCTTCCGCGGCATCTTCCAGTTCATCCAGACCTACACCGCCGAGTGGCTCTCGCAGCGCGTCGCGTACGACATCCGCAACGACATCTACGACCACCTCCAGCGCCTGAGCTTCGCCTACCACGACAAGGCCCAGACCGGGCAGATCATGCAGCGCGCCACCCAGGACGTCGAAGGCATCCGCATGTTCATCAACATGGGCGTGATTCGGCTGGTGTACGTCGTCGCGCTGCTCCTCACCGTCCTGAGCCTCATGCTCCTGACCGACGTCAAGCTCGCGCTCCTCAGCTGGGTCTTCATCCCGCCGACGGCGTTCATCGCCGTCCGCATGACGTCCAAGCTCCGCCCGATCTGGCTCGAGGTCCAGAACCTCCAGGGCCGCGTCGGCGTGGTGCTGCAGGAGAACCTCAGCGGCATGCGGGTCGTGAAGGGGTTCGGGCGCGAACAGTACGAGCAGCAGAAATTCGACCGCGAAGCGCACAACCTCTTCGACTACTCCTACGCCACGAACCGCATCCAGGCCACATACTCGCCCGTCCTGAACGGGGTCTGGTCGCTCGCCATGGTCGCGACCGGCTGGTACGGCGCGACGCTCATCCTCCATGGCGCCGTGACCGCCGGCGCGCTGGCGAAGTTCCTGCTCTACCTGACGATGCTGCAGCTCCCCGTCCGCAGCGTCGGCTGGATCAACATGCTCTGGGCGCGCGCCCAGACCTCCGGCCAGCGCATCTACGACATCCTCGACGCCGAGTCGTCCGTCCGCGAGAAGCCCGGCGCCCGCGAGCTCGCGGACGTCCGCGGCCACGTGCGCTTCGAGCACGTCTCGTTTGGCTACGACGCCATCAGCCCCGTCCTGCGCGACGTGGACCTCGATGCCAGGCCGGGCGAGGTCGTGGCGCTGCTCGGCCAGACCGGCAGCGGCAAGACGACCGTCGTCAATCTGATGCCGCGCTTCTACGACGTCACCGGCGGCGCCATCACGATCGACGGCACCGACATCCGCGACGTCACGCTCGCCTCGCTGCGGCGCGCCTTCGGCATCGTCCAGCAGGACGTCTTCCTGTTCTCCGCGACGATCGGCGACAACATCGCCTATGGCTCGCCCCACGCCACCCGCGAGGACATCGTCCGCGTCGCCAGGCTCGCGCGCATCCACGACTTCATCGAGTCGCTGCCCGATGGCTACGATACCTGGGTGGGCGAGCGCGGCATCACGCTCTCGGGCGGCCAGAAGCAGCGCATCTCGATCGCCCGGACGTTGCTGCTCGACCCGAAAATCCTCGTGTTCGACGACTCGACCTCGAGCGTCGACACCGAGACCGAGTACCTCATCCAGCAGGCGCTGGCGGAGCTGATGAAGGGCCGCACGACGTTCGTCATCGCCCAGCGGCTGCGGACGGTGAAGTCGGCCGACCAGATCCTCGTGCTCCGCGACGGCCAGATCGTGCAGCGCGGCCGCCACGACGACCTGATCAACGAGGAAGGCCCGTACCGCGAGATCTACGACCTGGAGCTGCGCGACCAGGAGGAGGCCTTCGAGCGCGAGCGCGAGCGCCTGGCGGCGGCGCCCCAGCCCGACGCGGCGGCCCCGCAGCCCCAGCCGGCGTCGGCGGCGGGCGGAGCCTAGGAGGCGGTATGGCGTACTGGGGCGGCGGCGCGGCCGGCGGCTGGAGCGGAAACCAGGGGCACTGGAACTCCCAGCTCCGCCCGAACACGCTCAAGCGCAGTACCGACGGATGGGACGACGAGGAGCTCGGCTCGGTCTACAACCACCAGGTCGTCGTCCGCCTCTCGAAGTTCGTCGCCCCCTACAAGTGGCGGCTGCTCCTCGCCACGATCGGCACGCTCGGCTACGCGCTCACCACGCGCACCATGCCGCGCATCGTCGCCGGCCTCGTCAACGCCGCGCAGCACGGCGACCTCGGGCGCGTCAACGAGCTCGGCTGGTTCTTCATGGGCCTCGCCATCGTCGGGGCCGCGTTCTACTACATGCAGCTGACGATGACCGGCTGGATCGGGCACCGCCTGCTCCTCGGCCTCCGCCGCGACATGTTCGCCCACCTGCAGAAGCTCTCCCTGCGCTTCTACGACAACAATGAGGTCGGCCGCGTGATGTCGCGCGTCACCAGCGACGTCACCTCGCTGCAAGACCTGATGACGAGCGGCTTCCTGACCATCATCGGCGACGTCGCCGGCATCGCCCTGTCCGTCGGCTTCCTCCTCTACTTCGACATGCGCCTGGCGCTCGTCACCTTCTCGGTCGTGCCGGTCTTGGTCATCACCATGGCCGTGTGGCAGAACTACTCCCGCCGCGCGTTCATCCGCGTGCGCCAGGCCATCGCCGTCGTCAACGCGAACCTGCAGGAGAACGTCTCCGGCGTCCGCGTCATCCAGTCGCTCTCGCGCGAGGACGAGAACGCCCGCCGCTTCGACTCCATCAACCAGCAGAACTGGCGCGCCAACGTCGATGCCGGCCGCCTCAGCGCCGCGGTGATGCCGATGGTGGAGATCATCGTCGCCGTCGCCATGTCGCTCGTCATCGGCTACGGCGGCTACCTGGTCGTGCACGGCAGCATGACGGTCGGCGCCCTGATCGGCTTCGCGCTCCAGCTCCAGCTATTCTTCGACCCCGTGCGCGACCTCGTGCTCCAGTACACGCAGCTCCAGCGCGCGATGGCCGGCGGCGAGCGCGTGCTCGAAGTGCTCGACACGCAGCCGGAGTTCGAGGACGCCCCCGACGCCGTCGACCTCGACGACATCCGCGGTCAGGTCGACTTCAACCACGTCACCTTCCGCTACGTCGATGACGTGCCGGTGCTGCAGGACATCGACCTGCACGTGAAGCCCGGCGAGACGGTCGCGCTCGTCGGCCAGACCGGCGCCGGCAAGACCACCCTCACCGCGCTCATCTCGCGCTTCTACGACGTCTCCGAGGGCTCGATCCAGATCGACGGCATCGACGTGCGCCAGATCACGCACGCCAGCCTCTCCCGGCGCATGGGGCTCGTGCTCCAGGAGCCGTTCCTCTTCTCCGGCACCGTCGCCGAGAACATCGCGTACGGGCGTCCGGAGGCGACCCGCGAGGAGATCGAGCAGGCGGCGCGGCTCGTCGGCGCCCACCCGTTCATCAGCCGCCTCGAACAGGGCTACGACACGTACCTGCACGAACGCGGCGGCAACCTCTCCGTCGGCCAGCGCCAGCTCCTGAGCTTCGCCCGCGCGATCATCGCGCAGCCGCGCATCCTGATCCTCGACGAGGCGACCGCGAACGTCGACACGCAGACCGAGGTCATCGTGCAGCGCGCGCTCAAGACGCTGCTCAACGGCCGCACGTCATTCGTCATCGCGCACCGCCTGTCGACGATCCGCAACGCCGACCGCATCATCGTCCTCGAGCACGGCAGGATCATCGAACAGGGCTCGCACGACGAGCTGCTCACGCTCAACGGGCGCTACGCAAGCCTCTACCGCATGACGTACGAGCAGCACCCGGCCGGGCCCAACGGCGCGCACGCCGACGGCCACGCGAACGGCGCCGCGCTCGCCCCGGCGACCCAGCCGATCTAGCCGCTGGCCTCCGCGTCGCGCGCCTGCCGCGCGGCGAGCGCGACCGTCGCGCGCGCCCGCGCCACCACCGGCCCGTCGATCATCCGCCCGTCGAGGCTCACCGCGCCGAGCCCCTGCGCCACGCCCGCATCGAACGCCTCGATGACGCGCCGCGCGTACGCGACGTCCGCCGCCGACGGCGAGAGGATGCGGTTCACCACCGCCGCCTGCTTCGGGTGCACGCAGAGCTTGGCCTTGAAGCCAACCGCCTTCACGAACTCCGTCTCGGCCTCCAGCCCCGCCTCGTCCGCCACGTCGCCATACGGAGTATCGATGGGGACGAGTCCGTATGCCGCCGCGACCTGCACGATGACGTAGCGCAGGTGCAGCAGCGCGCGGCCCTCGCGGTCGCGCTCGACCCCCAGGTCCGCCGCGTAGTCGTAGCCGCCCGCCGCCAGCGCGACGATGCGGTCCGACGCCCGCGCCAGCTCCTCGCAGCGCAGGACGCCGCGCGCCGACTCGATCATGACGACCACGGCGACGTCGCCCGGCCGCACGCCGTTCGTCATCTCCGCCTCGCGCAGAAGCACGTCCAGGTCGCGCACCTGCTGCGCCGCCTCCGCCTTCGGCAGGAGCACGCCCGCGAGCCCCGGCCGCACCGCCGCGAGCACGTCATCGCGGGCGAGGCCGCTCTCCGGGTGGTTCACGCGCACGAACGCCGGCGGCCCCTCCGCGGCGGTCGCGGCGACCGCCCGCCCGACGACCTCCCGCGCGCGCGCCTTCTCCGCGTCCGGCACCGCCTCCTCCAGGTCGTAGACCAGCGCATCGGCGCCGGAGCGCGGCGCCTTCGCGACCATCTCCTCCCGCTGGCCCGGGACGAACAACAGCGACCGTCCGATCTCCATGCGCGCTGAGTATCCCCCCGCGGCCGCCCGCGGACAACGCAAGATCAGGCGCTTCCCGCATCGCCGGCGGCGCTTGACGTGCCGAACCTGCACACGAGCGGCGCAATCCGCGCAAAGCGCTTGACACCAATCCGGCCATCGGTTAACAAGGTAGGTAGGTAACCCGCCCACGCCCCGGCGCTCATTCTCCCGGCGCCACGAGCGACCCCCCAGAACCCGGCACAGTTTCGGCTCGCCGAACGCCCTCGCGGGCTGTGCACGTTCAACGGATGTTCCGGGGGACGGTTCCGGTGATCCCGCAGGAAGTGAGCCGCTAGAGGTCCTTATGGCAGTACGAGAACGACGACGCATGGCATCGGTCCCCCGGGGCCGCGACCTGCCCAGCGATGAATCGCTGCAGCAGCCGATGACCGAGCAGGAGCGCGAGAACGCGCTCTTCACCGGCGGCATCCTGGAGATCGTGGACGACGGCTACGGGTTCCTGCGCGGCGAGTCGCTGCTCCCGGGCCCGAACGACGTCTACGTCAGCCAGTCCCAGATCCGCCGCTTCGGCCTGCGCACCGGCGACTACGTCACCGGCAACGTCCGCCCGCCGAAGGACAGCGAGAAGTACTACGGCCTCCTCCGCGTCGAGCACGTCAACGGCGTCGACCCGGAGGTCGCGCGCAACCGCCCGCACTTCGAGAACCTCACCGCGATCTTCCCGAACCAGCTCATCAACCTGGAGGTCGAGGGCGCCAAGGACATGTCCGGCCGCCTGATCAACCTCATCTCGCCGATCGGCCGCGGCCAGCGCGGGCTCATCGTCTCGCCGCCGAAGGCCGGCAAGACGTTCCTGCTGAAGGCCATCGCCGCCGGCATCGCCGCCAACTACCCGGACATCCACCTCATGGTCGCCCTGATCGGCGAGCGGCCCGAGGAAGTGACCGACATGAAGCGCTCCGTGAAGGGCGAGGTCGTCGCCTCGACCTTCGACGAGCCCGTCGAGGACCACACGCGCGTCGCCGAGATGGCCCTCGACCGCGCCAAGCGCCTGGTCGAAGGCGGCACCGACGTCGTGATCCTGCTCGACAGCATCACGCGCCTCACCCGCGCCTACAACCTGGCGATGCCGCCCAGCGGCCGCACCCTCACCGGCGGCATGGACCCCGTCGCGCTCTACCCGCCCAAGCGCTTCTTCGGCGCCGCGCGCAACTGCGAGGAAGGCGGCAGCCTCACCGTCATCGCCACCTGCCTCATCGATACCGGCAGCCGCATGGACGAGGTGATCTTCGAGGAGTTCAAGGGCACCGGCAACCAGGAGCTGCGGCTGGACCGCCGGCTCGCCGAGCGCCGCATCTTCCCGGCGATCGATATCGCCGGCAGCAGCACCCGCCGCGAGGAGCTGCTGATGGACGAGGCGACCCTGCGCCAGGTCTGGCTCATGCGCCGGATGATGTCGATGATCGCCTCGAACTCGAGCAACCCGTCCGAGGCTACCGAACGGCTCATCGACCGGCTCGAGCGCACCAACAACAACGCCGAGTTCCTCGCGACCCTCAGCAAGTCAGAGGTGTAGCGGCCACAACCGCACACGTGCTCAAGGCCCGCCGAACGGCGGGCCTTCTCGTGCCGGCGAGCGCGCGGCGTCCGCTACACTGGCCTCGTGAAGTTCGCCGTCCTCGTCTTCCCCGGCACCTGGTCCGAACGCGATTGCCAGTACGTGCTCTCTCACGAGCTGGGACAGCAGGCCGAACTCGTCTGGCACCGCGAGTCTGACCTCTCGGGTTACGACGCGGTCGTGATCCCCGGCGGCTTCTCCTACGGCGACTACCTGCGGACGGGCGCCATCGCGCGCTTCTCCCCGGTGATGGACGCCGTCGGGCGCCACGCCGCCGCGGGCAAGCCGGTGATCGGCATCTGCAACGGCTTCCAGATCCTCTGCGAGTCGCACCTGCTGCCCGGCGCGCTCATGCGCAACGACTCCCTCCAGTTCCGCTGCATGCCGGCCTGGCTGCGCATCGAGAACGCGGACACGATCTTCACGCGCGCCGGCCGCGCGGGGCAGGTGCTCGAGGTGCCGATCGCGCACGGCGAGGGGAACTACTACGCCGACCCCGAGACGATCGACCGCCTGGAGCAGGAGCGCCGCGTCGTCTTCCGCTACGTCACGCCCGAGGGCGAGCAGACGGCAGCGGCGAACCCGAACGGCTCGATCAACAACATCGCCGGCATCATCAACGAGCGCGGCAACGTGCTCGGGATGATGCCGCACCCGGAGCGCTCCGGTGAGGCGCTGATGGGCTCGACGGACGGGCTCGTGATCTTCCGCTCGATGATCGAGAGCGCCGTCGCCGTCACGGCGTAGTTTCCGCACCTCCGCCGGATCGCCGTCAGGCGCGACGCAGCACGCCCGCGGCGGCCAGCACGCCCAGCACCAGCAACGCCACGAACGCGATGAAGAACGCCTTGGCGACGAAAATCCCGAGGCCGCCGAAGAGCAGGACCAGCAGTAGCAAGAGCAGCAGCAGGGCGATCATCTGCCCCCTCCTTTCGTCTTCCGCCAGCCTACGGGGCGCGCCGCGCGGGCGGCGTTGCGCTCGCGCCCGCGGCCCGTTGCGGTTCCGTCGCAGATCGCCATTGCGGATTCCGCATCCCGGCACGTCACGCAGCCGCCGCGCGACCGCCCTACAATCGCCCCATGCCGCCGTCGGGAGCGGAAGCCGCGAGCCTGCAGCGAATCGCCGAAGGCCGCGAGGCGGAGATCTTCGCGTTCGGCGAGGGTCGCGTGCTGCGCCTCTTCCGCACGCCGCGCAGCGCCGCGGCCCTCGAGCGAGAGATCGCGGCCATGCGCGCGGCGCACGAGGCGGGCGCGCCCGTCCCGGGCGTCTTCGAGACGATTGAAGTCGACGGCCGCCCCGGCATGGTGATGCAGCGCGTCGACGGCCCCGACCTCCTGACGCGGCTCGGCCGCGCTCCCTGGACGGTGCGCGCCGTCGCGCGCACGACCGGCGAGCTGCAGGCGCGCATGCACGCCGCCCGCGCCCCCGCGCTGCTCCCCGCCCTGCGCGATGTCGCCACGGTGCGCATCCGCTCGCTTACCGGCGTCCCGGAGCTCGCTGGCTTCGCGCTCGCCCGTCTCGCGTCCCTGCCCGATGGCGATGCCGTGCTGCACGGCGATTTCCACCCCGGAAACGTCATCGCCGGCGCGGACGGACCGCTGATCATCGACTGGCCGAACGCGACGCGCGGCGATGCCGAGGCGGACGTCGCCCGCACCGAGCTCCTGCTGCGCCTGGGCGAGCCGCCGCCGACGGCGCCGTTCCTGGTGCGCCGGCTCGCCGGCCTCGTCCGCGGCGACCTGCTGCGCACGCACCTGCGCGCGTACGAGCGCCTGCGCCCGCTAGACCGCGCCCGCGTCCGCGCCTGGCTCGCGGTGCGGGCGGTCGAGCGCCTCGCGGAGGGGATCGCCGAGGAACGTGGCAGGCTGTTGCTGGTGATCGACCGGCTGATGCGGGAAGGGGCGTGACGCCGGACGCGGAAACGCCCCTCGGGTGAGGGGCGCTCATGCGCGATGGTCCGTCTCCGCGCCTAGTCTTTCCAGAGCTTGTACTGCTGCGCGCGCCGGAGCTTGAAGTCGGTCTCCGGGAGCTTGAAGCCGAGCGCGCGCACCTTCTTCAGCGTCGCCTCGAGCTGCCGCTTCTCGGTCGCGCTGAGGACGCTGTTGAACATGTCGTCGTACAGCGACTCGGCGATCTGCACGATCTCCGTCGTGATCTCGCGCCCCTTGTCGGTGAGCTCGAGGCCGACCGCGCGCCGGTCGTTCGGGTCCGGCAGACGCTGCACCCACCCGCGCGACTCGATCCGGTGCAGGATGCCGGTGATGCTTTGCGTCTCCTGGAAGAGCAGCGTCGCGACGAGACTCGGCTTGATCGGGCCTTTCGCGAAGTGCAGCACCGCGAGCACGCGCGCCTGCGAGGCGGAAACGCCCAGGTGGTAGAACCGCCGCTCCAGCAGCTTGTACGACATCCAGTAGATCTCGGTGATCAAGATCCACGGCATCATCCGTTCCTGGATCGCCCCGTGCGAATCGGCGCGTGACTTGGTGGCCGTCGCCATGTGTTCGCCTGCCCCTTTTCGTTACTCCGCCCTCGAATCCGCCGGGCACAACCGTGCGCGAGTCTAGCATCGCTTGATCAACAATGGCAATGCTCGCGCTGCGTGAGTCTCAACCATACCCGCAAGTATGCTGCCGAAAGCGCATAAGCGCGGCAGCGACGATAACAAAATCGCAACGATGCGATGCTTGGACGTTGCCAACGAGCCGCGATCGCGCGCACCTCATCGGTGTCGATCACGCGCTGGATCGCGTCCGCGCGCGGTGCTACGCTTGCGCCCCTGAAACGGAGGAGCGCGATGCCGGGATACGAGAAGATCCTCTACGAGAAGCGCGGCCGCATCGCCGTCGTCACGATCAACCGGCCGGACCGGATGAACGCGATCGATCCGCAGACGTCGGCGGAACTGCACGAAGCGTGGTGCGACTTCCGCGACGACGACGCGCTCTGGGTCGGCATCTTCACGGGCGCCGGCGAAAAGGCGTTCTCCGCCGGCAACGACCTCGTCGCGATGTCGCAGGCGCAACAGCAGGGCGCGGCATCGACCGCGGCCGCCTACTCCCGCGCGCCGTTCGGCGGCATCACGCGAAACTTCGAGTGCTGGAAGCCGATCATCGCCGCGATCAACGGCTACTGCCTTGCGGGCGGGCTCGAGATGGCGCTCGCCTGCGACATCCGCATCGCCGCCGAGCACGCGACGTTCGGGCTGCCGGAGGTGACGCGCGCGATCATCCCCGGCGCCGGCGGCACACAGCGGCTCCCGCGCACCATCGCGCCCAACCTCGCGCTCGAACTGATCCTCACCGGCGGGCGGTTCGACGCGCAGTGGGCGCTGCGCACCGGACTGGTCAACCGCGTCGTGCCGGCGGAGCGGGTGATGCCAGCGTGCCTCGAGCTCGCGGAGAAGATCTGCGAGAACGGGCCGCTCGCCGTCCGGCTCGCGAAGGAGGCCGTCGTGCGCGGCCTCAGCCTCCCCCTCGATGAAGGCCTGCGGCTCGAGAACGAGCAGTCGCGCAAGGTGCTCGCGTCCGAGGACGCGCGCGAGGGCCCGCTCGCCTTCGCGCAGAAGCGCAAGCCCGAGTACAAGGGCCGCTGACCCGGGCGCGCATACCCGCGCCCATGACTCGTTCGCCGATTTGCCCGAAGCCGCGCATCCGGATCACCGCGCGAGCGCCGGCAGGGACCAGCGACCGTTACTCGCCGTAGCTCCAGCCCATCGCGCGGAGCGTGAGCGGCTCGCCCTCGCGATGCTGGCCGCCGTTCACCACGCGGCCGATGACCAGTTCGTGGTCGCCGGCCGGCACCATCTGCTCGACCTCGCACTCCAGCCAGGCGAGCGCCCGCGCCAGGATCGGCGCGCCCGTGTCCGCCGTCCGGAACTCGACGCCGCCCAGCTTGTTCCCCGCGCGCTCCTGCGGCTCGACGAACTGCTCGATCAGCGCCGTATCGGCTTCGTCGATCACGTTCACGCTGAAGACGCGCCCCGCGCGGATGTTCGCCAGCGTGTGCGACTGCGCCTCCACCGCCACCGCGACCATGCGCGGGTCGAAGGACACCTGCGTCACCCAGTTCGCGGTCATCCCGTTCACCTCGTCGCCAGCCCTCGAGCCGACGACGTACAGCCCGTACGAAAACTGCTCCAGCGCCGGCTTCGCCGATTCCGCACCCATGCGACCTCCTGTTCGCTCGCGCCCGACCGATGCGGCGATCCTACCGGCGTCCCGCGCCGGTGTCGCCCCGCGGCCGATCCCCGTCCGATCGGCACCTGCGGGGCTTGCACGCCCGGAGTAGGATCCGCTTGGAACCAGCGAATGAAGGAGGCCCTCATGGCCGCGTATCCCGTCGTCTTCGATGTCGCCCGGCCCGAGAAGTTCGACCGCGCGCAGGTATGGGTCCGGCTCGCCGTGATGATCGTGCTCGCCGTCCTCCAGATCGCCGGCGTCGTGTTCGGCGCCGCCTACCTCGTGCTGCCGGTGCTCGCCGCCGTGCTCATCGGGCAAAACGGCAGCGCCCGCTACCGCGACGAGACCTCGCGCACCGTCACGAAGTGGATCGGCTACCTGGTAGCGTTCTACGCCTGGGTGGTGATGCTCACCGACCGCATCCATACCGAGGACTCGCCCGTCGCGGGCTACCGGTTCGAGGTGCGTCCGACAGGGGAGCCGCGCATCGGCAATGCGCTCCTGCGCATCATCCTCGCCATCCCGAGCGCGATCGTGCTGGCCATCCTCTGGATCCTCGGCGGCCTGCTGGCGTTCATCGCGGCGATCATGGTGCTGGTCCAGGAGCAGTACCCCCAGGGGATCCACGGGTTCCTGCTGGGGCTCATGCGCTGGGAGGCGCGGCTCCTCGCCTACATGGCCTCGCTCGTCGGCGAGTACCCGCCGTTCGCCCTCGACACGGGCCACGAGGCGGCCGGCGGCGAGCAAGCGCCCGGCGGACTGGGCGCGACGCACTAGGCGCCCGCTGTTCCCCGCCCGCGCGCTAGCATGACGGCGTGCCGGGCGACTCCGAAGCGCTGCGTCCCGCCGGCGGCAGCGGCCGCTCGTTCCTCGGCGTCCACCGCATGGAGCCGCGGGACGATGGCGTGCACCTCCTCGACGAGCGCGGCGCCGAAGTCGGCGTCGTCGCCTACGGCGAGCAGGTGTACGTCAACGGCCGGGTGCTGTCCTTCAAGCCGCCCGCGCCGTCGCCGTGACGCCGCGCCTCGCCCCGACGAGGCGCAGACGTAAGCGACACCTTGTTCTATAATCTCCCGGCCTGCGCGGTACTGGATACAGCGCGGCGGGCGGGCCCGCCGCTGCACCGGCTTGGAAGCGCGAACGCCTGGAAGGAGTTCCCATGCTCAACGGCGCGATCAACGGGAAAATGCTGAATGTCCGGCTGGCCTCGGGCACGGTCGAGGTAGAGCAGGTCCCCGAGGACCTCTACCGCACCTACCTCGGCGGCTACGGCATGGGCGCGCGGATGATGTTCGACCGCATCCCCGCCGGCGCCGACCCGCTCGGGCCCGAGAACGTCCTCGGGCTCTTCCCGGGGCTGCTCACCGGCACCCCGTTCTTCGGCATCCGCTACCAGGCGGTTTCCAAGTCGCCGAAGACCGGCGGCTGGGGCGACGCCAACTGCGGCGGCGACTTCGGCCCCTTCCTCAAGAACGCGGGCTGGGACGGCATCATGCTCTACGAGAAGTCCGCCAGGCCGGTCTACATCTACATCGAGGATGACCGCGCCGAGGTGCGCGACGCCACCGACCTCTGGGGCATGCAGGCGATCGATGTCGAGATGGCGCTCAAGGAGCGCCACGGCAAGAAGGCCAGCGTCGCCTGCATCGGCCCCGCCGGCGAGAAGCTGTCGCTCATGGCCGGCATCTGCAACGAGCGCGGGCGCCTCGCCGCGCGCAGCGGCCTCGGCGCGGTGATGGGCTCGAAGAACGTCAAGGCGATCGTCGTCAACGCGTCGAAGAACATCATCGGCTCCAGCCCCGAGATCATGAAGTTCGTGCGCCAGTCGCTCGACGAGTTCGCGAAGCCGATCACGAACTTCTTCCGCACCTACGGCACCACCGGCATCACGAACGCCTCGGCGATGTCCGGCGACGCCCCCGTCAAGAACTGGGGCGGCGTCGGCATGATGGACTTCCCGCAGGCGATGGTGCTGTCCGGCGACAACTTCAACCGACGGATGGACAAGAAGTACGCCTGCTGGCACTGCCCCGTCGCCTGCGGCGGCGAGTCCTACGGCTGGGACGAGCAGGAGGCCGAGGCCAGGAAGCGCATCCTCAAGCGCGAGGCCGAGATCAACGCCCTGCGCGCCGAGCTGGCCGCTGCCGCCGACGACGCGAAGCAGCCCATCGAGGCGAAGATCGCGAAGCTGGAGAACGACAACAAGGCCGATGCCCAGGTCAAGAACGACCCGCGCTTCCCCTACCCGCGTCACACGCATCGCGCCGAGTACGAGACGGCGACGTCCTTCGGCACGATGATGCTCAACAACGACATCAACTCCCTCCAGTACGCGAACCACCTGTGCAACCAGTACGGCCTGGACTCCATCGCCGCCGGGGCGACGCTGGCGTTCGCCATGGAGTGCTTCGAGAACGGGCTGATCACGAAGGAAGATACGGACGGCATCGACCTGCGCTGGGGCAACACCGAGGCGATCATCCAGGCGCTGCACAAGATCGGCACGAAGGACGGCGCCTTCGGCGAGCTCTTCGGCGACGGCGTGCGCGCCGCGTCGCAGAAGATCGGCCCCCGGTCCGTCGAGTTCGCGATGGAGGTCGGCGGCGAGGAGCTGCCGATGCACGACGCGAAGCTGCAGCCGGAGTACTACACCACCTACAAGCTGGACGCGACGCCCGCGCGCCACACCCAGTACGAGGGCGCCGCGCGGCCCAGGTGGGGCCTCCAGAAGGCGCCCCAGGACCGCACCCAGGCGACCGACCGCGGCCAGGCGCACAAGGACGCGTCCGAGTACATGCACGTCGTCAACGCCGCGGGCATGTGCCAGTTCATCATGATGTGCGCGCCGAACGACCGCATCCCCGAGTGGATCAACATGGAGACCGGCTGGGACACCAGCGTCGAGGAGATGCGGCAGGTCGGGGAGCGCATCGCGAACCTGCGCATGGCCTTCAACGTGCGCGAGGGCGACATCGCCACGAAGCGCCGCGTCCCGGGCCGCCTCTGGGGCGCGCAGCCACTCGAGGCGGGCCCGCACAAGGACATCTCGCTCGACACGCGGACGCTCGAGCAGGACTTCCTCGCCGCGTGCGACTGGGACGCGGAGACCGCGGCGCCAAGCAAGCGCAAGCTCGAGTCGCTCGGCCTCGGCGACGTCGCCCGGGCGATCAGCGCGAAGTAGCGCGCCGGCGCTTCGCACCGGAGGGCGGGGGCGCCATGGCGCCCCCGCTCTGCGTTGTGCCGTAACGCGGCGCCCGGAGGTGCGGGAGGCTCGGCCTCGTCGGCGTCTCGCAGGTCCCCCCGGGACACCCCAACTCGCCTCGGGCGGGCGGATGCGCAGTACCCTGCACCGCGAACGCGAAGCGGCGCGCCCCTCGTACCTCCAACATCGCCCGCGCTTCCGGCGGACCGCCCCGGGGCGCGCATGGCGCGCTACCATGACCCCATGCTCAAGACGCTGCTCGTCTGGACGCTGATCGCCATGGCGATGACTGCGGGCGCCGTCGTCGTGCTGATGCTGATGAACGCGCGCGACCCCTACGGCGGGCCGATCGAAGAGCCCGAGGCGTGAGCCGCCGCCCGCACCCCCTGCGATGCAGGTGATCGTCGACCGCATCGCCGTGCGCACGCGCGGGCGCGGGCACTTCGCTGAGATCACGCGCGAGGTCGCGGCCGCCGTTGCCCGCTCGGGGGTGCGCGAGGGCGTTGCGCTCGTGCGCAGCCGCCACACGACGGCGGCGATCACGTGCAACGAGCCGGACGCGCGCCTCCACGAGGACATGATGGACGCGCTCGACGCGACGTTCGCGTCGGACCGGCGCTACCGCCATATCGAGGAGGGCGCCGAGAACGCCGTCGCCCACCTCGCGACGGCGATGCTCTTCGGCGAGTCGACGTGGGCGCCCGTGCGCGGCGGGCGACTCGACCTGGGGACGTGGCAGCACATCTACCTCGTCGAGCTGTACGAGGCGCGCACGCGCGAGGTGGACGTCGCGGTCCTCGGAGACTAGCGGCCGAAGTGCGCCGCGCTGGCTGCGGCGGACGCGCGCCAGACGACGGGACCCGCGCCCGGCGCCGCTCGGCCGCCACGAGGCGATCGCGCGCTGGCGCATCACGATTCCGGCATCTGGGAGCGACGGGCGATCGGGGCGCGCCGGCCCCGGCCCGGCCGCACCCGCTCCGGCCGGACGCCCGGTACACTGACCGCGCCATGAGCTCTGCGGCGTCTTCGGGACCCGGGCGGCGGACCGTCTTCCTCGACCGCCGGGTCGCGTTCATCGAACCCGACCGGATCAATGTAAGGCCGGCCCTCGCGGCCGCGTTATTCCCTCTGGCGGGCCTGCTCGTGGGCCTCGCGTCGGCCGCGGCGATCGTGCTGTGGCTCGATGCGCTGCCCTTCGCGCTCGTGCTCGTGCTGCTGGCGGTCGCGATCGTCAGCATCCCGCTCGCCGGCGTCGGCTTCGTCTACGCCGTCGGCGGCGCGAACGTCGTGTTCGACCGGAAAAAGCAGTCCGGCGTCTGGCAACAGGGGTTCCTGGGCATGGGCGTCGGGACGACGGAGCTGGTGCCGTTCTGGAAGATCGCCGAGATCCGCATCGAAGAGACGACCCGGGGCGAGCAGCGCGGCCAGGCGCAGGACCTGGCGCAGTTCGAGATCCAGCTCGTCAAGGTGAGCGGAAAGGTGCTCAAGGTGGGCGATGTCGTCGTCGCGCGGTCGATGGTCCGGCCGGGGCTCGAGCGGGCGCGCGAGGTGGCGGACGCGATCGCGGCCATGACCGGCCGGCCGCTCATCGCGCCGGAGATCCGCCGCGTCCGGCGGACGGCGGAAGCCGCGGCCTCCGAGCCCGCGACGGAGCCGTCGCCCGACCCGGGGAGCGCCCCTGGCCCGCGCATGGAAACCGGCCCCTCGTGACGCTGCGCGAGGCGGGCGACGTCGTCGCCGGCGACGCCGGCCCGCTGCCGCATCTTTCGTTCGTGATCCCCGCGTTCAACGAGGAGGCGCGCCTGCCGGCGAGCCTCGAGCGCGTGCTCGAATTCCTCGGCGCGCAGCCGTTCGATTCGGAGGTGGTCGTCGTCAACGACGGCAGCCGCGACCGCACGCCGGACATCGTCCGCGACGTGGCCGCCAGGGCGCCCGAACGGGTGAGCGTTCGGCTGCTCGACCACGAGGCACAGCACGGCAAGGGCGCCGCCATCCGCACCGGCTGCCTCGACGCGCGGGGCGACTACGTGTTCTTCGTTGACGCCGACCTCGCGACGCCGCCTGAGGACTGCCTGGGCCTGCTGGAGATGCTGCGGGGTGGCGCCGATGTCGCCATCGGCAGCCGCATCCAGCCGGACGGCAGCGACATGCGCGCCAGCCAGCCCGCCCAGCGCCGCTTCGTCGGCCGGCTGTTCACCTTCATGCGCAAGGCCGTCCGCGTGCTCCCCGATATCGATGATACGCAGTGCCCGATGAAGGGTTTTCGGCGCTCCGTCGCGCAGGACGTGTTCGCGCGGCAGCGACTGCGCGGCTGGATCTTCGATGCGGAGGTGCTGTACATCGCCCGCAGCCTCGGGTACCGCATCGTCTCCGTGCCCGTGACCTGGCGCCATGTCGAGGGCTCGCGCCTGCGCGTGCGCCCGCAGCAGGCGTGGGAGGTGGCGCGCGACCTCGTGCGGCTGCGCTTCCTGCACCGGCCGGACCGGCAACCGGCACCGGCGTCCGAAACGCGCGTCTAGGACTTCCCCCGCCACACCGCGCCCCTCGCGGAAGCCGCCGCCGGCCGCGCGGCTTTACAGCGGCGCGCCGGCGGTGGCACGATGCGCCCGGTGGCGCAGACGGAGGTGAACATGACGGCCGACGCCGCGGCCCCCGCGGACGACCCCTCGCACGACAGCGCGATCCACTTCCCGCTGCAGGACAACGAGCGCGTCCTCCGCGTCTGCCGGCGCCACTGGGTCTACCTCTGGCCCCGCACGGTCTTCTGGGCGCTCGTCGGGCTCGTGCCGCCGGTCGCCGCGGGCATCCTGCTCTCCAGGGCCGGGCACTACGACGGCCTGGCGGCGCGCATCTTCTGGATCGCCGCGGCGATCTGGCTGCTCTGGTGGGCCGTGCGCATCCTGCTCAACTGGTACCGCTATCACAACGATGTCTGGGTGATCACGAACCAGCGCATCATCGACTCGCTGAAGTCCAGCCCGTTCAGCCTGAAGATGTCCACCGCCGACCTCGTCAACATCCAGGACATGACCGTCGAGCGCAGCGGCGTCCTCCGGACGATGCTGGACTACGGCGACATCATCTGCCAGACCGCCGCGGACATGCAGGAGTTCCGGCTCACCGGCATCCCGGACCCGCGTGAGGTGCAGCTCCTCGTCGACCGCGAGCGCGACCGCGAGCGCAGCCGCGTCCGCTGACCCCGCTGACGGCGCTCGCCTCCGGTGCTATGATCGGCGCTCACCACCGGCCGCGGCGTGACGCCGCGCTGCATCGAAGGAGGCTGCCATGAAGGACCTGCGTGGCTCCGTCGCCCTGCTGACCGGCGCGTCGCGCGGCCTCGGCGTCTACGTCGCCCGCGCGCTCGCCCGCGAGGGCATGGACCTGGTGCTCGCGGCGCGCTCCGCCGACCGGCTCGAGGCCGTGCGCCGCGAGTGCGAGGCGCTCGGCGTGCGCGCGATCTCGGTGCCCTGCGACGTCACGTCGCGCGACGACCTCCATGCGCTCGTCGCGACGGCCGAGCGCGAGTTCGGCCGCATTGACGTCCTGGTCAACAACGCCGGCATCGAGATCACGGCGCCGCTCGCGGAGTTCTCGTTCGATGACATCGACAACGTCATTCGCACCAACCTCAACGCGCCGATCTGGCTCACGAAACTGGTGCTGCCGTCGATGCTCGCGCGCCGCCGCGGGGTCGTCGTGCACATGGCGTCGATGGCCGGAAAGTCCGGCGTGCCCTACAACAGCATCTACTCCGCGACCAAGCACGCCCTCATCGGCCTCACCGAGTCGATGAACCTCGAGCTGGAAGGCACCGGCGTGCGCGCGGGCGTCGTCTGCCCCGGCTTCGTCGCCGATGCCGGCATGTGGGCGGACCACGGCGGCAAAGCTCCGGCGCTCCTCCGCGAGGTCTCGCCCGAGAAGGTGGCGGACGCGGTGCTCAAGGTGATCCGCGGCTCCTCCGAGCAGCTCGTCACGTCCGGCCCGGTGCGGCCGCTGCTCGCCCTCGGCGCGATGCTGCCCGGCATGAAGACATCGATGATCCGCCGCATGGGGCTCACGTCGCTGATGCGGGGCGAGCTCGAGAAGATGCGCGCGGGGCAAGTCGCGGCCACGCAGCGCGAGCCGGCGGAGACGGCGGGCGGCGGCGACTGAGCCGCGACTACGCCCAGGCGCGCTCGAACTCGGCCTCGCTGCCGGGGCGCTCGGTCCACTCGCAGCACTTGTCGCCGCGAAACCGCCAGATGTGATCGACGCGATAGTCGATGCGCTTGCCGTCGCGCTCGAGCCAGTGGTCCAGCACGGCGATGCCGTGGTCGTCGTTCGCGATGAAGATGACTGCGCGCTCGCCAAACGTGCCGCCGCTGAGTTCCATGACCTTCTGGATCCAGCCGGAGATGAAGTCGGCCTTCGTGTGATCGCCGCTGAACGGCGTGTTGCCCGGCACGTGGAAGACGATGTCGTCCGTGCACATCTCGAGCACGCCCTGCATGTCGCCCTTCCCGAATCTCCCGTACAGCTCCTCCAGCAGGGCTTCCTTCGGGTGCGGCACGGCTTCCTCCTTTGCTCTCCAGACGCTGGCTTCGCGGGATATTCGCACATCGGCCGGGCGGCGACCACCGCGGGACACCGGGCTACTCCTTAGGGGAGTCCCTCCCTCATCCGGGCCATCCGGCGGCCGATACTCCCCCGATGGACGACTTCCGCGCCCAGCTCCGCGACGTGATCGACGGCATGCTCGCCGCCGGCGTCACGCCGATCTTCCTCGTCGCCGACCTGGAGGGCGCCGCCGAGATCAAGCGCGTGCGCGACCAGGACAGCCTCGACAAGTTCATGCAGGCCGCGACCACCGCCATCACCGCGGTGGCGCCCGAAGCCGACACGTTCACCTACGGCGACGAGCGCATCGTCGCCATCATGCCCGAGCTCCCGCGCCTCACCACCTTCGCGCTGATCGACCGCCTGCGGCGCGCCCTGCCGCTCCTCGGCCAGTCCTTCGACTGCACGATCTACCCCGAGTTCGACGTGCTGGACTATGACCCGCAAACGGGCGTCAGCGGCCTGCTCGCCGAGCTTTCGGCGCTCGGCCGGCGCCGCGACGACGTCGCCTGAGCGGCGCCACGCGCTGACGGATCCGCAGCGCCGCGAGCCTTGACGTAATTCCCACCGCCACCGACAATCCTCGCGCGTCCGCGACATCGGGCGTGATTCAGTCCACATTCCCCTTGACGCGGGGCCGCGCTGGAACCAGAATCCTTTAGCATCCGCTAAGTTAACGCGCTCAGGAGGGCCGCATGGCCAACGAGACCGCAACGATCCCCGACGCCCTGCGCGCCAAGGCGCAGGAGAAGGCGTGGCCGCTCGACCTCGTCCAGCAGGCGCTGGGCGCCGGCGCGACCCCCGAGCAGCTCATCGGCTACATGGACCAGGGCGTCACCGCCGACCAGGCGCGCCAGTTCCTCGCCGCACAGGCCGGCGGCGCCGCAGGCGCTGTCTCCGACGAGCTCAAGGCCAGGGCCGAGTCCGCCGGCTGGCCGCTCGACCTCGTCCAGCAGGCGCTCGCGATGGGCGCCGCCGAAGCCGACCTCATCCGCTACATGGACATGGGCGTCACCGCCGACCAGGCGCGCCAGTTCATGATGTCCGGGCAGGGCGGCGGCGCGCCCGAAGTCGACCTGAGCTGGATGCAGGTCCCCACGGAGTGGAACACCCGCGCCAAACCCACGAAGCACGGCCTCACGCTCGAGGCGATCAACATCGGCAAGTACGGCGAAGTGCCCGACACCTGGGAGTATCAGACGGAGATGCCCCGCGGCGCCGTCCCCATCCCGGGCGTCGAGGGCATGGGCTATTCGATCTACGAAAAGCAGGAGGTCTGGAGCGACCTCTGCGCGCCGATGTACGAGGAAGCGATCCAGCGCCGCTGGCGCCCCGCGACCGACGTGCCGTGGACGACCATCGAGCCACTCCCCGACGACCTCGAGCGCGCGATCTGCCAGATCTGCACCCACCTCTCGGAGAAGGCGCAGGTCGAGGCGGACGTCATCGGCCGCTGGGAGCCGGAGATCTCCTACGGCTACCACGAGGTGAAGCTCTACCTCGCGACCGTCGTCTTCGAGGACGCGCGCGCGGTCGAAGTCTTCCGCAAGCGCGCTCTCTCGAACGGCGGCGGCCTGGGCCTCCAGGCGCCGGGCTGGAGCTTCCGCTCGGTCGTCGACGCGCGCAACTTCTCGGAGTTCGCCGTCATCCAGTTCGTGCTGCAGGACAGCCTGACGCTCGCCCAGTACCAGTACGGCGAGAAGTACGCGAAGAACCCCGCGGAGCAGTTCATCTTCGCGCGCGCCATGCAGGACAAGGCGCGCCACATCGCCTATGGCATCTCGCACCTGAAGTACGCGCTGCTGCACCGGGAGGACCGGCGCGAGGAGTTCCAGCGCTATTTCGACAAGGGCGAGGGACTCCTCGTGATGGACGACGCCAAGGACGCGGCGACCCGTGAGGCCTTCGCGATCTACTTCGGCGGCAGCAAGGACAAGATCGCCGAGGGCATGCAGATCTACAAGCAGATGCGCGCGCGGGCGCTCGACCAGTACCTCGCGCGCCTGAAGTGGGCCACACTCGACCGCAGCGACCGGCTCCACCCGAAACTGCGGGCGTACCTCGAGGACTAGCAGCGAGAGCAGGAGGACAGCGACATGCCTACGTTCCCTTCGGTCGAGTGGTTCAACGCCATCCGCGAGATCACGAACGCCGACCCGGCCTTCCGCCAGCTCGGCACCGTCGACGCCGTCATCGGCATCAAGGTCGGGCAGAAGATCTTCGAGCTCACGTTCGAGGCATTCGAGTGCACGAACGTGCGCGAGGCCGGCGAGAACGACCTGCGCGACATGGACTTCTGGCTCGAGCAGTCCTACGACCAGTGGAAGGAGATGCTCGAGAACATCAAGCGCAACGGCGCGGCCGACCTCTCGCACACGCTGAACACCATCGACCTGAGCATGCCGGAGGGCTTCGCGCGCTCGCACGACGGCTACCGCCGCGACGCCTTCTACCGCTTCAACCAGTCGATCCAGGACTTCTTCAACGCCTCCGCGAAGATCGACACGACCTTCGCGCCGCCGGAGGCCGTCGCCGCGTAGCGCCCGCGACGGTACAAATCACGAGCACGAAGCCCGGGGCGGTCGCCCCGGGCTTCCTCGCGCCTCATCTGTCGCCGGAGAACCGCGAACCAGCGACCATCTCTCCCCGGCGCGGGCGCGGGCGAGCCAGCGCGCCGAAAGCACGATCGGGCCGCGCTACGTCGCCGCCCCGCCCGCCAGCTCGCGGATCGCCGCGCCGAACTCCGCGAGCGAGCGCACGAGCATCAGATGTTGCGGCAGCGGCGCCTCCCCGTGCGCGCCGGCGTGGTCGTACAGGAACACGTACGGCACGCCGTTCTCCGCGAGGTAGTACGCCGTCCGCGGGTCGTCGTCGATGTGCGCGTCCAGGCCGAGCATCTTCGCCGTCGCCAGCTTGTGCTGCGAGGGCCGCAGCCCCGGCGGCGCCATGCGCAGCCCCGCCAGCCGCGCATCGAGGTCGTGGCGCCGCATCCAGCGTCGCACGAGCGGCTCGCCGGCGGCGCTGCGCCCCGTGATGATGTACACCTCGTGCTCCGCGCAGAGGTCGCGCAGGACCCCCGCCGCGTCCGGCGACATGCGCCGCCACGCGAAGCGCAGCCACTCGACCGCGAGGCGCAGCCGCCCGCCCGGCGGCGCCTGCTCGTACCGGCGCTCGTAGTCCGGCGGCAACGGCGGCACCGGCGACGGGGCGTGCACGGCGAGCCGCCCGAACGGCGTCAGGCACAGCACGCCGTCGAAATCGAAGCCGATGCGCATCAGCCGGCGAGCGCGCGCGCCAGCGCCAGCGCCGCGCCCGCGGCGTACTCGACGCGACGGCTCAGCGCGGCGTCGGGCGCACCGTCGATGAACTGTGCGTCGGTGGCATAGACACCGGGCGCAGGCGTGCCTTCGAGGCTCGCGAACAGCGGCGCAAAGCCGTGCTCCAGCGCCAGGAAGTGCGCCGGCGACGCCGCCGTGAGCACGGGCACGCAGACCTTCCCGTGCAGGTGCTGCGGCGGCATCAGGTCGAAGAAGCATTTGAGCGCGCCCGTGTACAGCGCGCGGTACGTCGGCGATGCGGCGATCACGATCTGCGCCCCGCCGACGCGCGCGATCGCGGCGTCGAGCTCCGCCGCCGGCGCCCGCGCGAGCAGCGCATCGGCCGGCAGCGCCGCGACGTCGACCGTCCCGGTCGCACAGCCGCCGCGCTCCAGGTGCGCCAGCAGCATCTCGGCGAGCGCCTTCGACTTCGAGGGACTGCGCGGGCTACCGGCGATCGCGACGGCGCGGAGTTCCGCCATCAGCGCGCGGCCGCGAGCGCCGGCGGGCCGCTGACCGTGGCTTCGCCGGCGAAGTGCGGCATCACGTAGCGCCCGAACCGCTGCGCCTCCTCGAGGTGCGGGTACCCGCTGAGGATGAACGTGTCGATGCCCTCGGCGACGTACTCGCGCAGCCGCGCCGCCACGTTCTCGCCCGAGCCGACGAGCGCCGTGCCGACCCCCAGCCGCGCCTGGCCGATGCCCGCCCAGAGGTTCGGGCCGATCACCTGGTCGTCGCTCGCGGCGACCATCTGGCGCTGGCGCTTCTCGCCCTCCGAGTCGGACTTCGCGTGCACGCGGTCCATCATGCTCTGGAAGTTCTCCGGGATCTCGGCGACCAGCGCGCGCGCCGCCGCCCACGCCTCGTCCTCCGTCTCCCGCACGACGACGTGGATGCGCATGCCGAACCGCAGCGTGCGCCCGAGCGCCGTCGCCCGCGCGCGCATATCGGCGATGCGCTCGCGCACCATCTCCAGCGTCTCGCCCCAGAGGAGGTAGATGTCCGCCATGCGCGCGCCGACCTCGCGCGCCGCCTCCGATGCGCCGCCGAAGTAGAACGGCGGGCAGGGCTGCTGGAACGGCCGCGGCAGCACGTTGCCGCCCTGCACGCGATAGTAGCGCCCCTCGTGGTCCCACTTCTTCTCCAGCCACGCGCGGCGGACCACCTCCATGAACTCCTGCGTGCGCGCGTACCGCTCGTCGTGCTCGGTGAAGTCG
>DASRHM010000006.1:0-23543 GCA_035650575.1 Dehalococcoidia bacterium
AGCGCCGCGCCGCCCGCGACCGGGGCGCCGCAACCCGCCGTTGCGAGTCCGCCGGGCGGCGAGATGGGCGAGATGCCTTCCGGCGTGTACAGCGCGAGCACCGCAGCGAAGTCCGCCTGTGCCTGAACCGTCAGCTCGAACCCCTCGCCGACGTCGAGCCGGTACCACGCGCTGCCCCGGATGGCGCCGCACGCCTGCGGCTCGTCCGGCTCGAGCGTCGCGCCGGTCGTCCGCTTGACGTCGACTTGCGGCGGGAAAATCAACTGCGCCGAGCCGATGTCGTCGTTGGGCGGCGGGCAGAGGCCGGTGCAGTCGGCGATGCCGTCGAGCTGTCCGCCGGCGCCCGCCGCACCGGCGTACTGCACGTAGTACACATGCCCGCTCTGCGCCTCCCACTCCGCGTGCGCGCCCGCGTCCGCGGCCGGCGCGACGACGCACTGCAGCCGGCGCAGCGCGCCGAACGCCGGTGTCCGCGTTGGCGGCAGGGCGTCCGACGGTACGTCGTACACGGCGACCGCCGCCGGGAACCCTCCGGGCTGGAACTCGCGCGTCAGACCGCGCGCGTCGAATGTCAGCGTCCCGCGCGGCACGCCTTCGATACGCGCCCAGATGGTGCGCGTCATGCCGCCGCAGTCCGCCGGCTCGCCCGGCTCGAGGTCCGCGTTCGTCGTGTCCTGGATCCCCGCGCCCGCCGGGAACCCCGGGAACCCGAGCCACGCCGGCTGCGCGATATCGTTGTTGTACGGCGGGCACGGCGTCGGGTCGCAGTCGATCGCCACCTGCAGGTCGCCGGAGGCGCCATTCTTCCCGCCGATCTGCACCCAGTACATCACGTTGGCCGTATAGCCCTGCGCCTCGAACGTCGCCCGCGCGCCCGGCCCCGGCGGGTCGCTGCACGCGACCGCACGCAGCGCGTCGAACCCCTGCATGTCCAACGGCGCCGAGTACACGGCGACCACCGTGTCGAAGTCGCTCCCGGTCGTGTCCACCGCGATCCGCATGCGGTTCGGGGGGCCGACCCCGTACCACACCGTCTTGCCGATGTTGCCGCAGCCGTGCGGCTCACCGGGTTCGTCGGTCGCGCCCTCCGTGCTGTACGCCTCGAGCGTCCCGGGCCCGCCGTACCACTGGCCGAAGTTGTCGCTCCGCGGCGGGCACGCCGGCACGCAGCCGGCGTTCAGCACGAGGCTGCCCGTCGCGCCGTTCGCGCCGCCCGCCTGGACCCAGTACATGGTGCCGGCGGCCGCGGTGAAGCTGACGCGCGACTGCCGTCCGAGTGCGTTGTCGTCGCAGGCCACGGTGGTCAGCGCGCCGCCGGGCGGCGACGAGAAAAGTCCGCCCGACGTGTATACCGCGAGCGCCGTATCGAAATCACTGCCCGCCGTCGTGATCTCAACGCGAAACGTCGTCGGCGCGATGAGCGTGTACCACACCGTCGCGCCCATGCCGGCGCATGTGCCCGGCTCGCCCGCTTCCGTCGTCGCCGCCGACGTCGACCGCGCGTCGCGGTAGGGGAAGGCATACACGTCCATTCCTGCCGCCGCCCCCGCGTTGTCGTTCGATGGCGGGCATGCGGGCTGGCAGTCGGCGTTGATGCGCAGCGTCCCCGTCGCGCCGCCCTTGCCCGATGCCTGCACGTAGTACACCTTGCCCGGCTCGACGCCGAGCGCGATGCGCGACTGTCCGCCGAGCGCGTTGTCGTCGCATGCGAGCGCCTGGACCCCGCCGCCCGGCGGCGACGGCACGAAGTCCGTCATCAGGTACGCCGCGAGCACCGTGTCGAAGTCGCTCCCCGCCGTGTCCACGACGATCGTCTCGGCGCGGTCGGCGCGGAACTGGAACCACACGCTCGCGCCGATGGGCGCGCACGGCGCCGTCTCCCCGGGCTCGAGCGTCGCGCCGGCCGTGATCTGCGAGAGGCTCACCGGCAGGGCGTCGCTCGCCGGCGGCGAGAACGGCGCCTGCAGCTCGCTCGCGTACAAGAAGTCGTCGTTCGGCGGGCGCGATGCCTGCGCGTACGCGGACGGCGCGCGGCCGTCGCGCCAGGCCGCAAGCCCCGCGGCCGCCGTCAAAAGGATGAGGATGCCCGAGACCGCCGCGAACGCGGCGGCGCGCCCTGGGAACAGACGCCCGAACATGGAGCCCACCTTTCTCGCCCGGTGGTACTCCTGCTAACGCTCGAGTATCGGAAAAGGTTAACGGCGGGCGTGGGTGCGCGATGGGGGTGGGGCTTCGTTTTGTCGCTTTGGCGTGCGACGAGCCGGCGCCGCTCCTCCGAGCGCTCCGTGCTTCGTTTTGTCACCTCTTGGTGTGCCGTTGTCGGTTCGTTTCGTCATGTTCGGCCGGCGAGCGAGCAGCGCCACACCCGCGTGCGGCGCGCTGGCCTCTCCCTCAAGGGGAGAGGGCTCGCCGGGACGGACGGCGGTCCGTTTTGTCACTTTTCGGTGCACGCCGAGGGGTCGTTTTGTCACTTTCGCCCTGGTGCGTTGCCCTTCGCGGGCGCTCGCGCGTTGTAGGGACGGAGGGCAGGGGTTGCCTCGAGGCGAGCGTAGCGATTCAGCGATGAAACACGAAGCGTTGGTGTCACTCCGACCGGCGGTGGCGCTGGCGATCGTCGCGTGGTGCGGAACCGTCGCGCTGATGGCGCTGGGATGCGCGGGCGGGGCGAAGCCGGCTTCGGGCGATGCCCCGCCGGCGGCGGCGAAGGTGCGCGTCGAGGCGGCGCGCCTGGTGTGCCGGCTGATCGCGGACAACCCCGGCGCGGCGCGGGTGCAGGTGACGGGCGCGGACGGCGCGCAGAGCCTTCCCGGCGCCGGCTCCACGTACTGGTTCTTCGGCGACACCGTGCGGCGCGGCGATGGCGGGCGATCGGACGTGATCCCGGCGACCGTCGCGACGACATCGGACACGGACGCGCGCGACTGCGTGGACCTGACGTTCAAGAGCAGCGGTGGGCTCGCCGAGCCGCTCTTCCCCCGGCGCGAGGAGACCACGGCCTGGCCGGACGGCGTGGTGCGTCTGCCCGACGGCAGCGCCGCGTTCTACATGGTGAAGGCGGTGCGCACGTCGCCGTTTGCGTGGCACGTGAGCGCGGTCGGCATCGGCACGATCGCGCCGGGCGCGCTGACGGGCGTGCGCGTCAACGAGCGGCTGTGGGACGAGACGAGCGGTTTCGGGTCGCGGGTGGCGGGCGCGCGCTCGCCGGTGGTGCAGGGCGACGACGTGCTGGTGTACCTGCACACGGAGGCGGGCGCGAACTACGTCGCGAAGGCGCCGATCGCGCGCCTGGCCGACGCATCGGCGTACACCTACTGGGACGGGGCAGGGTGGGACGCGTCGCCGGCGAACGCCCAGCCGATGTGGCCCGTCCAACCGGACGCGCTGCCGCCAGACAACGGCGTGCAGGTGACGTACGACGAGCCGAGCGGCGCGTGGTGGGCGATCACGAACACGCACATGGCGACGGTCGACCTTCGGACGGCGCCGTCGCCGGTCGGGCCGTGGTCGGCCCCGCTGACGTTGCTCGACTGCCGGCAGTTCGTGGGGGCGGAGTATCCGTTTTGTTATTCCGGCGAGTTGCACCGGGAGTTGTCGCGGGACGGCGGGGACACGCTGTACCTGACGTTCGCGGGGCAGCAGCCGTATGACGTGACGCTGGTGGAGTTGAAGGTCGCCCGCGACGACTGACCCGCCGACCGCGTGGGAGAACGGTGATAGCGTCGTTGGCGCGCTGCTCGCGTGGTCATTCCTAGAAATGCCGAGAGGGTTGGGCGGCGACCCGCCAAACGGAGGCGGGGCGGAGGGGCCCGTGGCCGCCACAAATCGCACGACGCGCGCCCTTCCGGCGGCGGATATCGCTCACGGAGCCGGGGCTTCGTCGCGCCCTCGGAAGATGAGGCGCAGCGCCGTCCCCTGGAAGCCGAAGTTGCGCCGGATCACGTTCTCCATGTAGCGCCGGTACCCGAAATGCGCGCGCGACGCGTCGTTCAGGAAGAAGACGAACGTCGGCGGGTTGACCTCGGGCTGCGTCACGTAGAGCAGCTTCAGGCGGCCGCCCTTCGATGGCGCCGGCGGCGGCTTTTCGGCGACCGCGCGCCGGATCGCCTGGTTCAGCTCGCCCGTATCGATCCGCCGCTTCCGCTCCTCGCCGATCCGCACCGCCTCGGCCAGCACCTCCGCGATGCCCGTCCGCTCCGTCGCCGACGTGAAGCGCACGGAAGCCCACGGCGCGAACTTCAGCTTCCAGCGCAGCCTCCGTTCATAGTCCTCCGCCGTCCAATCGCCCTCGCGTACCAGGTCCCACTTGTTGCCGACGACGATCAGCCCGCGAAACGCGTCGATCGCGTAGCCGACGACGTGGGCGTCCTGCGCCGTGAAGCCCTCCGCCATGTCGAACACGCACAGCGCGATGTCCGCCCGCTCGAGCGCGCGCCGCGCCCGCAGCGCCGAGTGCTTCTCGACGCCCTGCTCGATCGCGCCCCGCCGCCGCAGGCCCGCCGTGTCGACGAGCACGAGCCGGTTCCCTTCGAAGTCGAACGGCGTATCGATCACGTCCCGCGTCGTGCCGGCGACCTCGCTCACGATCACCCGCTCCTCGCCCAGCACCGCGTTGAGCAGCGCGGACTTGCCGACGTTCGGCCGGCCGACGATCGCCAGCCGCAGCCCCTCGGCGGGCGCCGCGGCTTCGGCCGGCGGCAGCGCATCGACGATCATGTCGAGCACGTCCGCGACGCCGAGCCCGTGGTTCGCGCTAACGGCGATTGGCTCGCCGATGCCCAGCTCGTAGAACCCGACGATCGCGTCCTGGCGCTCCGGGCTCTCCGCCTTGTTCGCGAGGAGCAGCACCGGCTTGCTGGTGCGGCGCAGCAGGTCCGCCACCTCCTCGTCGGCCGCGGTGGCGCCGCTCTTGGCGTCGACGACGAACAGCACGATGTCCGCTTCGCGCAGCGCGTACGCGACCTGCTCGCGCACCAGCGGCGTGTACGTGCCGGGCACGTCCGGCTCGAGCCCGCCGGTGTCGATGACGGTGAAGTCGCGCCCGCGCCAGTTGACCTCGCCGTAGATGCGGTCGCGGGTCGTCCCCGGCAGGTCCTCGACGAGCGCCGGCCGCCCGCCGACCATGCGGTTGAACAACGCCGACTTGCCGACGTTGGGCCGGCCGACGATCGCCACGACGGGGAGGGTCGCCGGGTCGCGCGCGGCGGCGCCGGACGTCACGGCGCCGGCCCGAGCGCCACGCCGAGCTGTGGCGGATCGACACGGACGAGGCTCGTCCCCGGCGGCGGCGTCACGCTCACGTTCAGCGTGTACAACCCGGCCCCGAGCCCGCCCGCATCCACCGACGCCGCGATCGCGTCCGGCGTGATCGACTGAAGCGCCGGCACGTCGCCGGCGAGCGTCACCGTGATGACCGCCTGCGCGGCCGTCGCGTGCAGCCCGGAGCCCGTGTTGCGCACCTCCGGGACGACGGTGTACGAGTATTGCCCCTGCGCCGGCGCGATGCTGATGCGCACGTTGACCGCGCTCGTCCCCTGCACCGACGCCCCAGGCGGCAGCACGAGGTCCACCTGCCGCACGACGTCGGACCGCTGGTCGGCGATCGAGATCTCCTCCGTCGCGATCCCGCGCACCGCGTCGATCGACTGCAGCACCTCGACCGGCCCGCTGACCGTGACGATGCGCGGGTCGGCGGAAACGCCGGTGACGTTGTAGCCGGCCGCGGGCTCGCCGCGGATCACCGGGTTGACGATGAACGTGTTGCTGAACTCGCGCTGCTCGATGTCCACGGTGACGTGCGACTTGTCCGGGTTCGCCGTCACGCGGCTGATCTCGCCGTTGTTCACGTCGCGCGGGTGCAGGTTCACCGTCTCATCGAGGTCGACGCGCGCGCGGGTGACGTTGATCTCGGCGACGGCAGAGTCGACGAGCGCGATCAGGCTCTCGGCGCCGGTCACGGTGACGGTCTGGGGGTCTGCCTGCGCGTTCCCCGCGACGAACCCGCTCTGCGGCGAGCCGACGAGCGCGACCTTGACGGGAACTTCCTTCGTGCGCGACTCCTCGAGCGTGACATCGATGCGGCCGGGGGAGACGTCGGTGACGTCGACGTTGCTGTTCGGCGGGGCGACGTCCACCGACACGTTCTGCACGCCCTCCTGGAAGCCGCCGAGGTTCACCGTCGCCTTGAAGTCGTCCGCGTTCAGGCGCTTCAGGTCGGCCTTCGTGCCCTCGACCTGGATGCGCACGGCCGTCTCCGAGCTGTTGGCAACGGCGAGCCCGTTCGGGACGTTCACGAACTCGATCGGGATGGCGCTGTTGAACGTCTCGACCTGCTTCGGGTTCTCCTTGTCGCTCACGTACAGCCAGAGCGTGACCGCGAGGGCGACCGCGAGCACGGCGAGACTCAGGTTGCCGGCGACCGAGGTCACGGCGCCCCGCGCGAGGACGGCCAGCGCGTGTGGCAACCGGCGCAGCTCGCTCATCCCCTGGCTCCGTTGCGCTGCACGCCGAGCAGCCGCTCGAGCAGCCCGCGCAGCCGCGCGTCATCGAGGCGCATGTACATCCGCCCGTCGGCGGCGACCGACACCCGCCCGGTCTCCTCCGAGACGACGAGCGAGACCGCGTCGGTGCGCTCGGTGATGCCGAGCCCCGCGCGATGCCGCGTGCCCAGCTCGCCGGGCGTCGCGTTCTCGGACAGCGGCAGCGTGCAGCCCGCCGCCAGCACGCGGTTGCCGCGCAGCACCGCCGCGCCGTCGTGCAGCGGCGAGTTCGGATAGAAGATGCCCTCGAGCAGCTCCGCCGAGGCGATGCCATCGACCGGCACGCCGGTCTCGACATAGTCCTGCAGCCCCGTCTCGCGCTCCAGCACGATCAGCGCGCCGAACTTCTTCCGTGACATCTCCATCGCCGCCTCGCTCAGCGAGTCCACCATGCCGCGATAGTTCGCGCCGGTGCCGAACGCGAGCGCGCCGGTGCGGCCCACGCGCTCGAGCGCGCGGCGGATCTCCGGCTGGAAGATGATGGGGATGGCGATCAGGAGGCCCGTGAACGAGTTGCTGAGCAGGAAGTTGAGCACGCGCAGGTCGAACAGCCGGCCCAGCGCGAACGCGGCGATCAGCAGGATGAAGACGCCGCGCATCACCGCCATCGCGGTCGTGCCGCGCAGCAGCATCAGCACCCAGAAGAAGATCAGCGAGATGATGGCGACGTCGAGCGCCGACGTCAGGTCGAACTGCTC
This sequence comes from Dehalococcoidia bacterium, assembly GCA_035650575.1. GTDB lineage: Bacteria > Chloroflexota > Dehalococcoidia > DSTF01 > JACRBR01 > DASRHM01. Next base: position 7,235 of record DASRHM010000006.1, read on the forward strand.
GAAGTTGTCGCGGAGGAAGTTCAGCAGGTCGCCCATCGGCGCGTCGGGCCGCTCCTACAGCGCATGCTCGCTGGCAATGAGCGCGAGGATCGCCTTCTGCGCGTGGAGGCGGTTCTCCGCCTGGTCGAACACGACCGACTGGCGGCCCTCGATGACGTCCGCGGCCACCTCTTCCCCGCGGTGCGCCGGCAGATCGTGCATGAAGATCGCGTCCGGCTTCGCGAACGCCATCAGGTCCGCCGTCACGGTGTAACCCGCGAACGCCTCGCGCCGCTGCGCGTACGTGTCCTCTTGCCCCATGCTTGCCCAGACGTCCGTGTACACGACATCGGCGTCGCGCACGGCGTCCGCCGGCGTCTCGTGGACTTCGACCGTCGCCCCGTTCGCATCGGCCATCGCGCGGATGGTGCGCAGCACCGGCTCCGGTATGCCGTAGCCCTCCGGCGACGCGATGGCGAAGCGCATGCCGGCGAGCGCCGCGCCTTCGGCGAGCGACTGCGCCACGTTGAAGCCGTCGCCGATGAACGCGATGCGCACCCCCCGCAGCGCGCCGCGATGCTCCAGCACCGTCAGCAGGTCCGCCAGCGCCTGGCAGGGGTGCTCCTCGTCGGAGAGCGCGTTGATCACGGGCACGTCGGCGTCCCGCGCCAGGTCGAGCAGCGTCTGGTGGGAGTACGTCCGGGCGGCGATCACGTCGACGTAGCGGCTGAGCACCCGCGCGACGTCCGCCACCGGCTCCCGCTGCCCCAGCCCGACTTCGGACTGGCTCAGGTACACCGCATGCCCGCCGAGTTCCTGCATCGCCACGTCGAAGCTCACCCGCGTCCGCAGCGACGGCTTCTCGAACAGGAGCGCCAGCGTCTTGCCGCGCAGCAGGTCGCGGCCGCCGCCATCGCGCTTCAGGCTCAGCGCCGTCTGGAGGATGTGCTCGACGTCCTCGGCCGTGAGCTGGGCGATGGAAAGTAGGTCCTGGCCGCGCATCGGCGCTCCTTCGGGGAAATGCGAACGCAGTATAGCTTGCAGCGCCGCGCTCCCCGGCTGGCGGCCCGGCGCGCGTCGACGCCTCCCCGCGCGCGCCGCGCCCGGCTACCATGCCGGCATGACGAGCGAGGCCGAGGCCCTGGCCCGGAAGGCCGCCGCAGACCGCGTCATCGAGCGCGCCGCCGACCAGTTGCGCGAGCTGCTCAAGGAGGCGGCGGCGGCGCTACGGCCGTTCCCGCCCTTTCCGGGGGCGTTCTTCACGAACGCCGTCGAGGTGGACCTCGAGGGCGCCGAGCGGTCCGATATCGGCTGCGTCGTCGTCGCGGACGACGGCGAGCTGTACGAGCTCGAGATGAAGATCGACTTCGGTGACGGCGACATCGCCGACCCGGTGCAGGCGCGCGACGAGACGCTGAAGAAGCTCGACGACCTGCATCCGCGCGACTACATCATCCTCGCCTACAACGCGCTCACGCAGCTCACGGAGCTGCTCGTCGAGCGTGCGGATGCGGGCGGAGCGCCGTCCTGAGCGCGATGCGCGGCGCCACCGGCGCCATCTTGCTCCTGTGCGCGCTCGCGTCCTGCGTCGCGGTCGCATCGGCGCAGGACGCCGCCGCGCGCATCCTCAGCGCCACGCTCGACCCGCCCTCGGCGACCGTCGGCGACCGCGTGACGCTGACGATCGTCGTCGCCCACGCACCCGGCGCCGATGTGTCCTGGGCGGGGTTTGGCGCCGACTTCGGCGGGCTCGAAGCCGTCGATGTGCCGTCGCCGGAGACGGCGCAGTCGGGCGGCGCGGCGACGACGACGCTGCGCGCGACGCTCGTCCCCTTCGACACCGGCGCGCGGACGATCCCGCCGGTCGAGGTGCGCGTCTCGCAGGCCGGCGCGGACCGCGTCCTGCGGACGGGACCGCTGACGCTCGAGGTGCGCTCCGTGCTCGCGCCCGGCGACCGGTCGCTGCGTCCCGTGAAGCCGCAGCTCGACCTGCCGCGCGCGGCGCCGTCGCCCGTCGTGCCGGCGCTCTTCGTGGGCTCGTTCGCGCTGCTCACCGCGCTCGGCTACGCCCTCGTCGCCCGCGCCCACGCGATCTCGCCGCCGCCGCTCCCTGGGACGCCGCCCGCGGTCTTCGAGTCCCCCGACGCGCGCGCCCTCGCCGCCCTCGCGGCCCTCGCCGTCGATAGCGAGCTGGCGCCGACTTACGCGGCCATCGCCGCCGTCACGCGCCGCTACCTGAGCGAGCGCTTCGGCTTCCCGGCGTACGCCATGACGCGCCGTGAGCTGGAGCGCGAGATGACGGCGCGCGGCATCGACCGCTGGCCGGCGCGGGTCGCGGCGAACCTGCTGGAGCAGTGCGACGCGGTGCAGTTCGCGGGCTTCCGCCCGGCGCCGGAGCGGGTGCAGGCGGACCTCACGGCCGCGCGGGAGGTGGTGCGGCTGACGACGCCGCCCGAGGACACGGAACCGCAGGGGTAAGGGGCATGGCGGGCCGCAGGGCCGCGGGGCGGTTTGTGGGTTAGAAAACAGCCGTTGACATTTCCTCAGCACTAAATCGCACCGCCTCTTCCGCGCCTTCGAGTCCAACTCCTATAATGCGCCTCGTCGCGCCCGGGGTCGCGCCGCGCCGGGCCCGGCCCCTCTCGCCACGAAGGACCAATGGTGATCAATCCGCTCACGGCCCTCCTCGGCCTGTTCTCCCACGACGTGGGCATCGACCTCGGCACGGCCAACACCCTCGTCATGGTGAAGGGCCGCGGCATCGTCATCGACGAGCCCTCCGTGGTCGCCATCGACCGCCAGACGAAGAAGATCCTCGCCATCGGCGCCGAGGCCAAGCGGATGGTGGGCCGCACGCCGTCGAGCATCGTCGCGGTGCGCCCGCTCAAGGACGGCGTGATCTCCGACTTCGAGGTGACCGAGCGGATGCTGCAGTACTTCATCCGCCAGGTGCACGACCGCTTCGGCTTCGGCGTCCCGCGCCCGCGGGTGGTCGTCGGCATCCCCTCCGGCGTCACTGAGGTGGAGAAGCGCGCGGTGCACGACGCGGCGCTCAACGCCGGCGCCCGCGCGGCGTACCTCGTCGAGGAGCCGATGGCGGCGGCGATCGGCGCCGGGCTGCCCATCATGGAGCCCAACGGCTGCATGATCGTCGACATCGGCGGCGGCACGACGGAGGTCGCCGTGATCGCGCTCGGCGGCGTCGTGGTCAGCACGTCGATCCGCACCGCGGGCGACGAGATGGACCAGGAGATCATGTCCTACGCGCGGCAGGTGCACAACATGCTCATCGGCGAGCGCACGGCCGAGGAGATCAAGATGGAGGCCGGCTCGGCGTTCCCGATGGAGGAAGAGGGCACGGTCGAGATCCGGGGCCGCGATCTCGCGACGGGCCTGCCGAAGTCGGTGGAGGTCAGCACGGTCGAAGTGCGCGACGCGCTCTCCGGGTCGATCAACGCGGTGATCGACGCCGTGCGCTCGACGATCGAGATCACGCCGCCGGAGCTCGTCGCGGACCTGATGTACCGGGGCATCGCGCTCGCCGGCGGCGGGGCGATGCTGCGCGGCCTCGACCGGCGGCTGGCGCAGGAGACGCGCTTCCCGGTGTACGTTGCCGAAGACCCGCTGCTCTGCGTCGTCCGCGGCTGCGGCGAGGTGCTCGAAGAGACGCGGATGCTGCAGAAAGTGCAGTCCGCGCTGGCCGCGCGCAAACCCCCGCGCTAGTCCGCCGCACGACGGGCGCAGGGTATGCAGCCCCCACCGGGCGGATTGGGGTGTCCCCAACCCATCTCTATTCTCTGAATTGGGTAACAATATATTTGACTCAGTAGCCAATCTGTGGGAGAATCATGGTGTAAGGAGCCGACATCATGAAGGAACCGACCACCCTTCTCGAAGCCGTCCGGTACTTCTCCGACGCGGACACCGCGCTGGAGTTCATGGCCGCGCTGCGCTGGCCGGATGGGATCGTGATCTGCCCGAACTGCGGTTCGGACGAAGTGCGGTTCATCCCCACCCGCAAATTGTGGGAGTGCAAGGCCAAGCATGCGAAGCGTCAGTTCTCGATCAAGGTCGGCACGATCTTTGAGGATTCGCCGCTTGGCCTCGACAAATGGCTCCCCGCCGTCTGGATTATCGCCAATGACAAGAACGGTATTTCGTCCGCAGAACTGGCGCGCGCCGTCGGCGTCACTCAGAAGTCCGCGTGGTTCATGCTCCACCGCATCCGGCTCGCCATGCAGACCGGCACCTTCCGTCGTATGTCCGGCACCGTCGAAGTCGATGAGACCTTCATCGGCGGCAAGTCGCGGTTCATGCACAAGGACGCGCGTGCTCGGAAAATCATCGGCACTGGTGGCGCGGGCAAGGCTGCGGTCATGGGATTGCTGGAGCGCCACGGCCCCGACGGTTACAGCGTCGTCAAGACCAAGGTGATCGCCAACGTGCGCCGCAAGACCATGAGTCCCATCGTGCGCGAGCATGTGAAGGAAGGCGCGGAGTTGTTCACCGATGCGTTCCGCTCGTATCGCGACCTGAGCGACACCTACGTGCACGAAACCATCGACCACGCCGAGGAATACGTGCGCGGCAAGGTGCACACCAACGGCATCGAAGACTGCTGGAGCCTGCTCAAGCGGTCGATCAAGGGAACCTACGTCAGCGTCGAGCCGTTCCACCTGTTCCGGTACTTGGACGAGCAAGCGTTCCGCTACAACGCCCGCAAAACCACCGACGGCGTGCGGTTCATGCGCGTGCTGGCCGGGATCATTGGCAAACGGATCACCTACGCGGAGTTGACCGGCAAGGCGAGCCCAGCGTCGGTTTAGCAAGCAATTCAGGGGAAACGCGATGGCGAAGGCGAAGCCCAACGAGCCGGAGAGCGGGATGCCGTTAGAGCGTACCGCCGCGCTCGCGCGCAAGTTGCTCGCCGTGCCAAAGGCCGAGGTCGATAAGGCGAGACGGCGAGAGCAGCGCAGGCGGGACGCTGCATCAGGGCGCTCCAAATAGCGGTACTCGGTCCCAAGCTATCGGCGCATCTATAACGATGCCCTTTTTGATAATGCCCTCAACGATCTTCTTCCATGTTCTTGGCGTGGGTAGCGATCCGTATCGTTGGTACGCCCGCTCCAAGGTGTCGGTCTGAATGAACGCGAAGGCTTCCTCGGTGACGACTGCCATTGGCCCACCGAGGCCGACACCGACAGCCTTTTCAGCGAACTTCTTCGCTGCGTACACACGGTAGGCCGAGATCATCCACGGATCGGCACGCGCCTGGTCGAGTCCAGCCAGTATGGCGATGGCGTTCGTGTTCCCCGTCCCAATCGCGTAGTAGGCGTCCGTCCGATGCGGTCTTGGCTCTCCACCCCATGCATCTTCGAATGAAAAGAGTTGCGCTCCGAGATCAGACCAGCCCACGAGTATCAAACTCGCGCCATCAAGTTGCGTGTCTTCTAGTTCCTTTTCGAGACGTTCAAACACGCTCTCAGGCAAGATGGCCTTTCCCTCGCGATAGAAGCGTTCCAACGTCAATCCGGGTGGGAAGTGCCGCCCCACCGCTTCCATGCCGCGGACTTCATCCCACACTTCGCTGGCCATCGCGGGCACGTCATTGGGTTCTTCATCTCGGAGTCGCTTCGTGATCCTTCCGAGCAGGCTGTCCGTGATCGATGTCGGGCCGGACGCAAGCGCCAGCCACTTCCTGCCCACGTAGTGGATCTTCGCGTGATATCGAGACGTGATGAACTGCCCCTGCGACAGCATCGTGTCGGCAGTGACGACAACCGCGTCTTTTCCGTCCACGTTGCGGGCGATCGCAGCTATGCAGACTGTCACAGGGTTCTCATGGATGCGATACCGTCGGGTGCGGGGCCTCATGCTGGCCCCCAATGATGATCATCATCATCGCCCGAACCTCCCGCTGAGTCAAGTATATTGTTACCCTGAATTGGATACGCGAGCGGCGCGTCGGCGGTGCGCCACCGCGGCGCGGAGCATCAGCCGGCGGCCGGCCGCAGGTCCTGGATCTCGAGCTCGAGCGCGCCATCGAAGCGCGTGCTGCCGATCGAATACACCACGTCCACCCGGTCGCCCGCGCGCACGGCGCAGTCGCCAAGGTCGAAGCCGATCGCGCCCCACGACGCGGCGCGGCCGTCCGGCCCGCGGTCGCGCAGCGTGAGCTTCAGGTGCCGCTCGCCGTTGCCGACGTAGCGCGCGTCGGTCACCTCGACGTTGCGCGCGAGGAACGCCGGCGCCGGGTTGCCGACGCCGAACGGCGCCATGCGCGCGAGCCAGCGGATCTCCTCGCCGCGCAGCGCACCGAGCGGGAGCTGGCAGTCGATCTCCAGCACCGGCGTCAGCTCGATGCCCTCGAGCGCGCGCGCCGCCTCCGCGACGAGCCGCGCGCGCACCTCCTCGATCCGCGCGTTCTCGACGGTGAAGCCCGCCGCCTGCCGGTGGCCGCCGAAGCGCACGAACAGCTCCGGGCAGGTGCGCAGCGCGTCGGTGATGTGGAATTCCTCGATGCTGCGGCACGACGCGCGGCTCGTCGCCTCGCCCAGCTCGTACACCACGGCGGGCCGCGCGTACAGCGTGACGAGCTTGGACGCGATGAGCCCGACGATGCCCGACGAGAAGTCGCGGTGTCCGAGCATCACGAGCGGCGGCGGCTCGGCGTCGCCCATCAGCTCCTGCGCGAGCGCGACGGCGTCCGACGTCTTCTGCTGGCGGTCGCGGTTGAGCGCATCGAGCTGCAGCGCCAGCTCGCGGCCGCGCTCCTCGTCGCCCGTCATGAGCAGTTCGAGCGCCAGCTTCGCGTGCTGGATGCGGCCGGCGGCGTTGAGCCGCGGCCCGAGCTTGAAGGCGATGTCTTCGGCCGACACGCGCGCAGCGTCGACGCCGGCCAGCTCCATCAGGGCGCGCAGCCCGGGCCGGCGCGTGCGCGCGATCGCCGGCAGCCCCGCCTGCACCAGGCGGCGGTTCTCGTCGGCGAGCGGCGCCATATCGCAGACGGTGCCCAGCGCCGCCACGTCGAGGTAGGCCGCCGCGTCGAATGGCGCTCCGGCGGCGTCGTGCAGCGCCGCCGCGAGGTGGAACGCGAGCCCCGCAGTCGCCAGCTCGAGCAGGCCGCCCGGCCGCGCCGAAGGGAGCTTCGGGTTCACGAGCGCGTTCGCATCGGGCAGCCGCGGCGGCACGGTGTGGTGGTCGAGGATGATGACGTCCATGCCGAGTCCGCGCGCGTGCGCGACCTCGTCGACGCTGCTGGTGCCGCAGTCCGCCGTGACGAGCAGCGTCGCGCCGGCGTCGTGCAGCCGCGCGATCGCGCCGATGTTCAGGCCGTAGCCCTCGGTGAAGCGGTCCGGGACGTAGGGGACCGGCCGTGCGCCGAGCGCAGCCAGCGCCTGCGCCAGTTGCGCGGTCGAGGTGACGCCGTCGACGTCGAAGTCGCCGAAGATCGCGACGCATTCGCCCGCGCGCACCGCGCGCAGCAGGCGCGCGACCGCGGCGTCGAGGTCAGGCAGGGGCCGCGGGTCGGGCGCCGGCCCGGCGCCGGAGAGAAACGCCTGCGCCGCCCGCGCGTCGTGGATGCCGCGCAGGGCCAGCAGCTTGCCGACCAGCCGGGGCCACTCGCCGGCAGGGGCGGCCTCGACGCGCGGTCGCCCGCGCCAGCGGCGCCGCCGCGGCTGCGGCGCGGTATCGACGACTTCCGGGGCGGGCAGCGTCGTCATCGCTGCCGATGCTATCAGAACATCCGTCCGGAGTCGATGCCCGCCGGCGGCATCAGTGCACGGCCGCTGCCATCGCCTCCGATTCGGCCTCCGGCGCCGTCCCTTCGCGGCCGGTCGGGATGCGTTCCATCGTCGCCGCCGCCGCCCGGTCGTCGATCAGCAGCGCCGCGAACACGCCGATGACGCCGAGCGCCGCCGCCGCGAGGAACGCCTCCTGGAACGCCGTCACGCCGCCCGCCAGCGTCGCCTGGCTCCCCAGCGAGGAGCCGTGGTGCGCCATGCGGTTCGTCAGCACCGTCCCGAGCAGCGCCACGCCGAAGCTCGCGGCCACCTGGCGGCTCGAGTTGAAGATCGCGCTCGCGCGGCCGGTGTCCTGCGGCTTGATCGTGGCGAACGTCGCCGCCTGCAGCGGCACCAGCGTCAGCGCGAAGGACCAGCCGCGCGCGAGCATCACCAGCCGGATCAACCAGGCGCTCGTATCGAGATCGACCCAGTAGAACACCGCCGTGCTCAGCGTGATCCCCGCCATCCCCGCCATCATCATCCGCCGCGGGCCGATGCTCTTGTAGAAGCGCCCGGCCGGCTGCACCATCATGACCACGCCGATCGCCTGCGGGAACGTGGTCAGCCCCGACTCGAGCGGGCTCATGCCGCGCTCCGCCTGCAGGAACAGCGGCAGCAGGAACAGCGCGCCCTGGAGCCCGCCCTGCGCGATGATCTGCACGCTGTTCGCGGCGGTGAACAGCTTGTCGCGGAACAGCCGCACGTCGATCATCGGGTACGGCACGCGCAGCTCGACGAGCGCAAAGACGCCGAGCGCCGCGAGACCGGTGAGCCCGAACGCCAGCACGCGCGCGTCGCCGAAGCCGCGCGAGCCGGCCTCCGAGAGCGCGTACACCAGCGACGCCAGGCCACCCGCCCCCAGCACGAAGCCGGGCACGTCGAGCCGCCCGGTCGCCTCCTGCTTTTCCTCGCGCAGGAGCAGGCCGGCGAACGCGAGCCCGGCGAGGCCGATCGGGATGTTGATGAAGAAGATCCAGCGCCAGGTGTGGTACTCGACGAGGTAGCCGCCGACGACCGGGCCGCTCGCCGGCGCGATCACCGTCGGGATCGCGAGCAGCGCCGAGGCCGCGGCGCGCTCGGCCGGCGGGAAGGCGCGGAACAGCATCGCCGTGCCCACCGGGGTGAGCATGCCGCCGCCGACGCCCTGCAGCACGCGGAAGCCGATGAGCGATTCGATGTTCCACGCGAGCCCGCAGGCCAGCGAGCCCGCCGTGAACATCGCGAGCGCGAACATGAAGACGCGCTTCGTGCCGAAGCGGTCCCCCGCCCAGCCGCTCACCGGGATGAACACGGCGAGGCTGAGCAGATAGCCCGTGACCACCCACTCGATCGTGGTCGTGCTCGCGCGGAAGTCGTGCGCGAGGGTCGGCAGCGCGACGTTCGTGATCGTCAAGTCGAGCAGGTCCATGAACAGCCCGAACACGAACACGATGCCGACGATGTACTTGTACTCGATGCGCCTCATCGCGGGTCTCCTGTGCGCTTCGTCTCCGTCGCGATGCCGCGCCAGAGGGCGTCCGCGACCGTATCCGTGATGCGTGCGAGCTCGGCGGCATCGGCGCCGAAGACGACTTGCTGGAAGAAGCCCGTCGCCAGGTTGATGCCGGTGATCGCGTGCGCCAGCGCGTGCGTGTCAACGTCTTCCCGCACGCGGCCCGCGCCCTTGTGACGCTCGAGCTTCGCGGCGATGATCTCGACCCGCGCGGCGTTGATCTCCGCGCCGATCGCACGGCCGACCTCACGGTCGATCGCGGAGCGCGAAATCGTCACGCAGAGGAAGTCCCGCTGCTCCCACATCGCGCGCAATGCCCAGCGGAGCAGCGCGTGGATCTCCTCGCGCAGGTCGTCGCGGTCGGGGACCTCCGCCGCCATGCGCGCGTGGAAGCTGCGCGCCTTGGCTTGCAGGACGGCGACCAGTAGCCCGCGCTTGCCGCCGAAGTAGCGGTGGATCAGGCCCTCCGAGCAGCCGGCGCGCTCGGCGACGGCGCGCGTCGTCGCCGCGTCGTAGCCCCGCTCCGCGAAGACGGCCGTCGCCGCCGCCATCAGCGCCTGCTGGCGGGCGTCCTTGTCGTGCTTCCCCCGGATGGGCGCGCACAGCGCGGCATCTGTGTCATGCTGTGCAGGGAGCAGTTCCGCTTCCGTCACCCGCTGCCTCCGTGTAATTGCGTGTGCAAGCATTTTTGTGGCCGCGGCTCCCGCGCCGCAAGATGATCCTCGTTTCCTGCTTTCCGGATCGAGGGACGCGCGCGATAATCGGCCCGCAGCGAAGGAGCCAAGCGATGCCGGGTGCGCTCGAAGGGGTCAAGGTCGTCGAGATGGGCGTCTGGGTGGCGGGGCCGTCCGCCGCCGCGATCCTCGCGGACTGGGGCGCCGACGTGGTGAAGATCGAGCCGCCGAACGGCGACCCGTTTCGCGGGCTCTTCGCCAACGCGCTCGGCGCGGCCGTCCCCATCAATCCCCCGTTCGAAATCGACAACCGCGGCAAGCGCAGCGTCTGCCTCGACCTCACGAGCGAGGACGGCCGTGCCATCGCCCGCCAGCTCGTCGACGCCGCCGACGTCTTCGTCTCGAACATGCGCCCGCGCGTGCTCGAGCAGTACGGCCTGGCGTACGACGCGGTGCGCGCGTCCAACCCGCGCCTGGTCTACTGCCAGGTCACCGGCCACGGGCCGGACGTCCCGGAGCGCGACCGCGCCGCGTACGACATCGGTGCCTTCTGGTCGCGCGCCGGCATCGGCGCCTCGCTGACGCCGCCGGGGGGTCCCATCCCGCAGCAGCGCGGCGGCATGGGCGACCACATGACGGGCTGCAACGCCGCCGCCGCCATCTCCGCCGCGCTCTTCGCCCGCGAGCGCACCGGCGAGGGCCAGCGCGTCGCCGTCTCCCTGCTCCGTACCGGCATCTACATGATGGGCTGGGACTACGCGCTCGAGATGCGCATCGGGGCGCGCACGCAGCCGTACGACCGCTTCCACGCGCCGAACCCGATCATCAACAGCTTCTGCGCCGCGGATGGCCGCTGGTTCTGGCTGCTGCTGCTGCAGGCGGACCGCCACTGGCCCGACCTGCTGCGCGCGATCGACCGCCCGGACCTGAGTGACGACCCGCGCTGGGACAACATCACCAACCGCCGGGTGAACGCCGAATCGCTCGTCCAGGAGCTCGACAAGGAGTTCGCGAAGCGCACGCTCGACGAGTGGGGTGCGATCTTCGACCGCGAGAACGTCTGGTGGGCGCCGGTCAACACGATCGGCGAGGCGCTCGCCGACCCCGTCGCGCAGGCCTCCGGCGCCTTCGCGCAGGTCGAGGGACCCGACGGCCCGGTGCCGATGGTGAACACGCCGGCCGACTTCTACGGCACGCCGAACGCCCCGCGCGGCATCGCGCCGGAGCTGGGCCAGCACACGGAGGAGGTACTGCTGGAGCTGGGCTACGACTGGGAGAGGATCATCGCCCTGAAGGACGCGGGGGCGATCCCGTAGCCTACGCCCCCGCCCGAGCGATATCGGCGGTCGCCTGCACGCCTTCGCGGTGCGAGACGTAGTAGAGCAGCCCGGCCGCGACGCCCACGAGACACAGCGCGCCCTCGATGCCGATCGCGGTCTGCGTGCCCAGCCGGTCCGCCAGCACGCCCGTCAGGTAACCGCCGATCGGCGTCGACCCGGCGAAGAGCAGCATGTACAGCGCCATCACCCGGCCGCGCAGGTGGTCGGGCGTCGCGAGCTGCAGCGACGTGTTCGCCGTCGCCGCGAACGCCGTGTTCGCGATCCCGAGCAGCAGCAGGAAGAGCAGCGTCAACGGCAGCCACGTGCTCAGCGCCACCGCGCAGAGCAGCATGCCGAACATCGTCCCGCCGGCGAACAGCGTGAACTTCGTCGCGGACTTGCGGCTCGCGAGCATCAGCGCCGAGATCAGCGCGCCGAGCCCCACCGCCGCGGTCAGGAACCCGAATGCCACGGAGCCCTGGTGCAGCACGTAGCGGTCCACGAGCGGCAGCACGACCGTGAAGTTGTAGCCGAACGTGCCGATGATCGCGACGAGGATCACGATCAGCAGCACCGACGGCGTCCGGAAGGCATAGTGCAGCCCTTCCCGCAGCTCGAGCACCGGGTTCGCCGTCATGCGCTTCTGGGCGGGCACGTACAGCTCCGACAGGCGCATCATCAGCAGCCCGGCGATCACCGGGATGAAGCTGATGCCGTTGAGCAGGAACGCGCCCTTCACGCCCACGAGCGCGATGACGAAGCCGCCGACCGCCGGGCCGATGAGCCGAGCGCCGTTGAACATCCCGGAGTTCAGCGCCACCGCGTTCATCAGGTCGTCGCGGCCGACCATCTCGACCACGAAGGCCTGCCGCGTGGGCTGCTCGAACGCGTTCGCCAGCCCGAGCACGAGCGCCAGCACGTACACGTGCCAGAGCTGGATGTGGCCCGACCAGACGAGCGCGGCCAGCACCAGCGCCTGTGACATCGCCAGCGACTGCGTCACGAGGATGAAGTTCCGTTTCGGGACGCGGTCGGCGATGACGCCCGCGAACAGCACGAAGATGGTGATCGGCAGGAACTGCAGCATCGTCACCGTGCCCAGCGCGACCTTCGAGTTCGTCAGGTCGAGCACGAGCCACGCCTGGGCGATGGTCTGCATCCACGTCCCGCTCAGCGAGATGCTCTGGCCGATGTAGAACAGCCGGTAGTTGCGGTTGCGGAGCGCGCGGAAGGTGGCGCTGCCGAGCGTTTGCTCCCCAACCGCCGTCGACGGCGCCGCCAGCCGGCCCAGTTCCGGGCTCGCCAGCTCGGTCGAAGCATTCTCGGCCTGCCGCCACGGCAGCCTCCGCGCTACCCCCGCGGGTACCCGGCCGATCATGCGTCCACCCTTCCGTGCACGTGAATGTTTGGACTCATTCTAACGGGTTGCGGCGGCGAGGCGGGCTGCTCTCCGGCCGGCTTCCGATACCATGGCCGGGTGCGCTACCACATCGTCACCCTGGGCTGCGCGAAGAACGTCGCCGACAGCGAGCGGATCGGCCGTGTGCTGGGCGCCGGCGAGCACGTCGCGGTCACGGCTCCCGAGTCCGCCGACGTCGTTATCGTCAACACCTGCGGCTTCATCGACGCCTCGAAGGAGGAGTCGGTCGACACGATCGTCGGCCTCGCCGCCGGCAAGCGAGATGGACAGAAGCTGGTCGTCGCCGGCTGCCTGACGGCGCTCCACGGCGCGGAGCTGCGGCGCGAGGTTCCCGAGATCGACGCGGTCTTCGGCGCCGAGCAGTGGGACGGCATCGGCGCCTGGGCGAGCACCGTCGTGCCGCTTCGGCTCGACGCCCAACGGTACGACCTGCCGGAGCCGGCGCCGGTCGCGCGTCCGAGCGCTTACCTGAAGATCTCCGATGGCTGCAACGCGCCGTGCAGCTTCTGCATCATCCCGAAGATGAAGGGCAAGCTGCACAGCACGCCGGCCGACGCGGTCGTCGCCGAGGCGCGGCGGCTCGCCGGCGAGGGCGTGCGAGAGATCGTGCTCGTCGCGCAGGACAGCACCGACTACGGCCGCGACCTCGGCCTGCGCGATGGCCTGCCGGATCTGCTCGAGCGCCTCTCCGAGGCTGCCCCCGACGTCCCGTGGCTGCGCATCATGTATGCCTACCCGGGGCACGTCACGCGGCGCCTCGCGGAGACCATGGCGCGCCTGCCGAACGTCGTGCCGTATCTCGATATCCCGCTGCAGCACGCGGACGCCGGCGTCCTCCGCCGCATGCGCCGGCCCAGCAACACCGGCATGGTGCGCGAGATGTTCGAGATGCTGCGCGCGACGCTGCCGGATATCGCGCTGCGGACGACGTTCATCGTGGGCTACCCCGGAGAGACGGAGCGCGAGTTCGAGTCGCTGCTCGCCTTCGTGCGCGAGACGGCGTTCGACCACGTCGGCTGCTTCACGTTCTCGCCGCAGTCGGAGTCGCCGGCCGCGCACGAGCCGGACCAGGTGCCGGAGCGCGTGAAGCGCCGCCGCCAGCGGGCGCTGATGGAGGTGGCGCAGCAGGTCTCGCTGATCCGCAACCGCGCGCTCGTCGGCCGCGAGATCGACGTGCTGGTCGAGTCGCAGCGCGAAGGCGAAGGCGCGGCGCTCTCCGTCGGCCGGTCCTGGCGCGACGCGCCGGAGGTCGATGGCCTCGTCCTGCTCGAAGGCGACTTCCCGCCCGGCGCGATGGTGCGCGCGCGCGTGAGGGAAGCGCTGCCCTACGACCTCCTGGCGACGCCGGTCGCCGCGCCCGCCGCCGTCTAGTCGAAGTCGAGGATCTCCGTCTCGACGTCCAGCACCTCGGCGTCGAGCCGGGAGTCGCGCACGTAGGCCTCGACCTCGTCGAGCACCGACCGGCACTGGCGCCCGCTGTTCGACACGCAGGCGACGCCGATCGTCGCGATCTGCCACGCCTCGTTGTCGCCGACCTCGGCGACCGCCGCCGGGTACTTGTTGCGGATGCGCTGGGTCACGCTGCGCACGACCTGCCGCTTGTCCTTCAGCGACCCGCTTTCGGGGAGCCGCAACGTGAAGCGCATGACGCCGACGTTCAGATCAGCGCCTCTTCCGCCGGCTCCTGCTCGTCCTGCCCGTAGGGCAGCGGCGGCAGGTCGTCCGGCTTCTCCAGCCCGAAGTACTCCAGGAAGCGGACCGTCGTGCCGAACAGCGTCGGCCGCCCCGCGACGGGCGCGCGGCCGACTTCCTCGATCAGCTCGCGCGCCATCAGCGTGCGGATCGGCCCGTCGCAGTCGACGCCGCGCACCGCCTCGATCCCGGCGCGCGTGATCGGCTGCCGATAGGCGATGATCGCCAGCGTCTCGAGCGACGCGTCGGTGAGGCGCGGGTGCTCGGTCCCCAGGAACCGCTCGACGTACGGGGCGGTGTCCGGCGCCGACGCGAGCTGCACGAGGTCGCCGGTGCGCTGCACGAAGACGCCGCGGTCCCGGCACAGCTCCGCGAGCTCCTCGATCGCGGCCACGACCTCCGCCTTCGGCGCGCCGATGCTGCGCGCGAGCGCGCCGACCTCCACGGGCTGGTCCGCGACGAACAGCACCGACTCGATGACCTGCACGAGGCGGTCGGCCGGCGGCGGCTCAATCAGCCGGGGCTTGCGTCTCCTCAGGTGGGCCGCCGGGGCCGGGCTCGCCGGGCCGTCGCCAGTCGCGTCCGCTGTCTCCGCGCTCGCCACCGGCACCCCGTCCGTCGTCTCGTCGGTCATCTCGTCCGTCGTCACTGATCCCCTCCGCCGCGGCCGGCGGACCGCGATGGGCCTCCGGCAGCGCTTCCCGACGCATGGTATCCGGCACCGGCCCTTCCGGGCGCAGGTGCAACTCCCGGTAGTGGACGCGCGCCCGCGGCGGCTGCGCAAGCTCGACGCCGATCGTGCGCTCGATGAGCGCCTGCGCCCGCCGGCACGCCTCGTCGGCCGTGTCGGCTAGGTTCGCGCCGGGGTCGACGTGCAGGTCGAGCACGGCCTCGACCCGGCGGCCGCGCGCCGCGACGACGGCCTGGCACTCCCGCACGTGCGGCACCTCGAGCGCCTCCGCCTTGACGCGCTCGGCGATCTCCTTCGTCGTGATCGTGGCGTCGCCAGCGCGCACGCTGCGCAGGCGCATGACTCGCGTCGGCGAAGGCGTCAGCTCGAGCACGAGCGCCGCGAGCATCAGCAGCAGGATGATCAGCGCGCCGAGCGAGATGATGACCTTCGCGTCGCGGCCGTCGTGGTCGCGCAGCCAGTCCGCGAAGTCGCTGATCCGCCCGATCGTGCCGTCCGGCGCGCCCCAGGCGAGCACGACGACGAGGACCGCCGCGAACGCGACCAGCATCGCGAGCACGACGACGACGAAGCGGTTGACGACGTCCGCCGCGTCGTCGCTCATGACGCCTCCGCCGCGAACGCGTCGCCCTCGGCGCGCAGCAGCCGCGCCGGCGTGATGCGGTTGCGCAGGTCGGCGGACGACGCCGCGCGCACGCGCAGGTAGTTGTCCGTCAGCCCGTCCCACGCGCCGTCGCCGGCGCGCCGCTCCCATAGCACCGGCATCACGTGGCCTTCGAAGCGCGCCATGTAGCACGCCTGCGCCGCCCGCGCGAGCGCGAGCAGGCGCTGCGTGCGCTCGCGCTTCACCGCGTGCGGCACGTGGTCCGGCATCTTCGCCGCGGTTGTGCCGGTGCGCAGCGAGTAGGGGAAGACGTGCATCGCCGCGAAGCCGGTGCGCTCGCAGAACGCGAGGCTCTCCGCGAACTCGGCGTCGCTCTCGCCCGGGAAGCCGGCGATGACGTCCGTCGTGATGGCGACGTCGTCGCCGCACTGGGCGCGGATCCGGGCGACGGCGTCGGCGTACTGCGCGGTGTCGTAGCGGCGGCGCATCCGCCGCAGCGTCGCGTCGCTTCCGCTCTGCAGCGCGAGGTGGAAGTGACGGCAGAGCCGGGGGTCGTCCCAGAGCCCGAGCAGGCGCGGCGTGATGTCCTGCGGCTGCAGCGAGGAGAAGCGGATGCGCGGCACGCTCGTGCCGGCCAGCACGGCCGCGATG
>DASRHM010000007.1:0-8711 GCA_035650575.1 Dehalococcoidia bacterium
CTGGTCCCGTCCCAGCTCCGCAGCCTTCGGGAACATCTCCGACTCCTCCTCCTCGATGTGGTGCTTCACCGATTCCGCGAGCACCGTGAACTTCGCGTCGAAGCGCTCGTCCGCGGCCTTCATCCCGCGCAGCTCTTCGATCAGCATGTCCGCGACGTGGTGTTCCTCCGCCGCCTCGTCCATCAGTTCCGTCGTGTCGCCCTCGGATCGCACCGCGGGATAGAAGATCTCCTCCTCGAGCTTCGTGTGCACTTCCAGCTCGATCATCGCCTGGTCGGCGAGGCGCTTCTTCGTCGCCTCGTCTTCCGTGTCCTGGAACTGCTTGAAGATGTCCTTCACGCGGTTGTGGTCTTCCCGCAGCATCTGCAGGGCATCGGGCATGCGGCGCTACCTCCTTGACTTCGCGCGGCTCATGCGGGTCGTGGTCAGTTGCACCAGTGTCGATCACCGCGCGTTGCAGCTACGTAAAGCTGCGCACACCCAACATGAAGGATGCGGGCTGCAATGCGCGCCGCCTCCCGCGTTGATGCGCGCGAAACGGCCGCCGTTGCGCGCGCCCTTGCCCGCGATTCCGCCCGCACGGCGACACGATGACCTGGCGCCCGCGTCCTCGAATCCCGCGGGACCCCCACCCGGCGCCCGGCAACGTTATGGACTTGAAATGCCCCGGCGAGCGGATCAACCCGCCCGCAAGGGTCGATGATGATAATGCAGGGACAGGCCCCGCCTCACGCATCCCCCCGAAGGAGCACACGCATGGAGCGCCGACCGCTCGACCAGCGGATCATCCGTTACGGATCCCACATCGCCGACCGGCTGCCGCTCAACGACAAGGGCCGCCGTTACCCCGTGCAGGTGCGCTCCACGTTCGTGCGCCTGACCCGCAAGAGCAGCGGCCACGCCGCGTGATCCCTCGCGTCGCGACCCTGCCTCACCGCCCCTGTGCCCGCAGGGGCGGTTCCATTCCCGCGGCACCCGGTCGGGGACGATGAGCCTCGGTCGCGCCCTCCTCCGCATCCAGGCCGCCTACTTCGTGCTCACCGGCCTCTGGTCGCTGTTCGGCGTCCGCACCTTCCAGCGCGTCACCGGCCCGAAGGTGGACATCTGGCTCGTAAAGACGGTCGGCGTGCTCGTCACAGTGATCGGCGGCGCGCTCGCGCTGGGCGCGCGACGCCGCGGTCAGCTCGCGCCCGAAACCCTCGCGCTCGCCGCCGGCAGCGCCGCCGCCCTCGCCGGAATCGATGTCTGGTACGTGACCCGAGGCCGCATCTCGCGCGTGTACCTGCTCGATGCCGCAGCAGAAGCCGCATTCTTCGCCGCAGGCGCGCTCACTGCCCGCTCAGACCGTCCCTTCGATGTCGGCGGCCGTGGCCCAGGCGAACCCGATCCCGTGGTGCACGCGGAAGCGCAGAAGGTAGCGCGCCCCTGAGGCCTGCCCTCGACGCGCCAGGACGACGGCGATCGTCCAGTCGGGCAGGCAGCCGTACGCCGCCGGCGCAGCGCGCTCGAGGTCGAACGCCGCCCCGCGCTGCAGGTGCACGAGTACCTCCTCGCCCGGCTCGTAGACCCGTTCCTCGGCTGCGACCGCGTAGCCCTTCGTCGTCATGACCACCTCCCGCCGCGCGCGCGTGCGGCTGACGCCGGCGATCGTACGGCCGCCCCGCGACAGGTGCGGTCGCCGCGCGGCGTGTTCGGCGGACCGATTCTGCCGTACGATACGCCCGCCATGACGCCCCAGCGCCGCTCCGTCCGCCTGAACCGCCTCGACCAGCTCCTGCGCGCCCGCCCCGATGGCTACACCACCCGCGAGCTGGCGCGGCTCACCGGCGTGTCGATGCGCTCGGTGCAGCGCGACCTCCTGGTCCTCCAGACGGAAAGCGGACTGCCGCTTACCGAAAACAACGGCCGCTACGCCCTCATGAAACCCGAGCGCCTGGCGCCCCTCGACCTCAACGTCCAGGAGGCGCGCGCGCTGATGATCGCCACCCGCCTCTTCCTCCGCTACAGCGACGAGGGCGACCCCTTCGGCGCGAGCGCCCTCCGCCGCCTCGCCGGCATCATGCCGGAGCCCGTCCGCGATCAGGTCCGCCACGCCGCGGACGCCCTCGAGAACCGCCCGCTCGATGCCGACTTCTCTCGGAACCTCAGCGTCGTCACCGATGCCTGGGCGAAGCGCCGCAGTCTCCGCATCGCGTATCGCTCCGCCGGACGCCACCGCGCGCGCGAGTCGATCGTTGACCCTTACTTCCTCGAGCCGAGCGCCCCGGGATTCTCCACGTACCTGATCGCCTACTCGCGCACGCACGCGTCGATCCGCACGTTCAAGGTCGAGCGCATCGTCGCCGCCGAGATGCTCCCGCAGTCGTTCGAATTGCCCGCCGACCTCGACCTCGATGCGCTCCTGCGCTCCGCCTGGGGCATCGTCTGGGGTGAGGGACAGGCGGTGAAGCTGCGCTTCACGCCGCAGGTCGCCTGGCGCGTGAAGGAAACGCACTGGCATCCGTCGCAGGCGGTCGAAGACCTCCCCGACGGCGGCTGTCTTCTCACCCTGAGCGTCGCCAGCGCCATGGAGGTCGGCCGCTGGGTGCGGAGCTGGGGCGACCAGGTCGAAGTGCTCGCCCCCGCCAGCCTGCGCCAGGAGCTGCGCGAGGAGGCGGTGCGCCTCGCCCGCCAGTACGCCTCGCCCCCGCGCGCGGAGCCATCCCGGCGGTCCCGCCGGCCCTCGCGTCCGGGCTCCGTGGCGTAGCCCCGCGCCGAGTGCCGATCGGCCCCGGAAGATGCGCCCCACGGCAGTGACCTCGCCTACGGCGACCGCGCGACGATCATCGCGTGAACGGGAACGCACTTTCGGCGTCGCCGTCACCGCGCCCGCCGATGCCTCGTCCCGACCTCGACGCGCGCCCCGCCGCGCTCGTCCTCGCCTCGCCGGGGCTCCACGCGCAGGTGCAGGCGCTTGCCCCCGCGCTCGCGTTGCGCCTCTGGTCACCGCATGACGGCCGCGCGCCCACGATCGGCCGCGCCGCGATCGTCGTCGTCGAGCACACCCACCCGGCGTTCGCCGCCATCCTCCGGGCGCGCGCGGCCGGCCGCCTCGCCGTCCCTGCCGCCGCCGTCGTCGGATGGTGGAGCGACGACGAGCCCGCCCTCCGCGCCTCGTTCGATGCGCTGCTGCACGCGCCCCCGCGCGTCTGCGAGTGGGCGCCGGTCTTCGCGCGGCTCGCCGCCCGCGCTAGCCTTCGCGCTGCTCCTCGATGACGGCCTCGTAAGTCGAGAGCTGCGGTGGCCCTTCGAGCACGCCCATCACCGAGCCCTGACGGTGCCCCGCCGCGAACGCCTCGCTCTGCGTCCAGGCGATGAACGCGTCGCGGCTCGCCCACGTCGTGTGGCTCACGTAGTCGCCCCGCTGGTCGCCGCGCAGCAGCGCGAAGCGCACGAACCCCGGCACGCCGCCGAGGTGCGAAGTCCGGTTGCGCCACTGCTCCTCGAATTGTGCTTCCTTGCCTGGCGCCACCTTGAATCGGTTCATCGCGATGAACATCGAGCGTCGCCCTCCTTGCCCGCGTCCTACGGCGCCCACGACAAGACGGCCGTGCGCTGTCCGCCCGCGTGCTCCATCTCGACCCGTCCGTCCGCTCGCGAGGTCAGCCGCTCTTCGAGCAGGCGCCGCAGCTTTGCGTGCGCCGCCGCGTCGTCCTCCGGCAGGCAAAGCCGCGTGTTCACCTCGTCGTACGCGCCCTCCACGGAGTCGAAGACCCAGGGAAAGCGGAACTCCGCCACCTCCACGTCGGCGAAGATCCCAATCTGCGCCAGCACGTTCAGCAGGTCCATGTGCACCGGCTGGTGCTGTAGCGGGACGCCGTAGAACTCCGCCCAGAGCCCGAAGTCCGTCGCCATGGGGTCCGCCCGCAGCGCGATGAACACCCGCTTGCGCGCGTGCGCCGCCAGCTTGCGCACGAACGGCACGACGTCCGCGATCGGGTACAGCACGTGCGAGCAGATCACGTAGTCCGCCGGCGCGACGCCCGCCTGCATCCATTCCGCTTGCACCACCTCGACGTTCGCGATCCCTTGCGCCCGCACGTCCTCCTGCAGCAGCGCCAGCATCGCTCCCGAAGGCTCGACGGCCGTCACGTGCTTCACGTGCGCCGCCAGCGCCACCGTGTGCCGCCCCGTCCCGGCACCGACGTCGAGCAGCGTGTCGTCGCCTCCGGCGGTGGCGCGCACGCGCTGGTACAGCGGGTCGCGCTCCACCGAGTCGCGCGTCGCGCGCCGATAGCCCTGCGCCCGGCTTGCCCAGTAGTCGTCGCTCGTGCGGCCCGCCGCCGCGTAGGCCGCGTCCATCTGCGCCCGCCGCCGCTCGACGATCTCCCGCCACCGCGCGATGTAGTCGATCCTCGCGACTTCCGGCGGGATGCGCGGCTCAGCCGTCATGCGCCGCGACCGCGTCGCCGAGCGCGTCGGTGACATCGAACTGCATTTTCCCCATGCCTGTCACGACGAAGCCGATCGCGATCTTGTGCTTCCCCGGCTCGAGCGTCCGGCCGCTCACCCGCACCGTCACCGCCTTGTTCATCGCCAGCGTCAGCGGCCGCTCGCTCGACACGTCGGCGAAGCGCACCGCCTCGCCGTCCACCTCGAACACGGCATCCGTCGCCGGGATCTCCGCGTCGTCGATGCTCAACGGCAGCACCTGCTCGGCGTATCCCGAGCCGAGCGAGTTCTTGAGCGCGAACGCGAAGCCGCCGCCGTCGTTGTGCAGGCTGCCCTTCACGTACAGGCGGCGCAGGAGAAACGCGGGGACTTGCACGGCTTCACCTCCGGGCGCTGGTTCGATCGCGTGTGCCGCATTATCCGCGCGCGCCCGCGCAGGCGGAAGCCGTCACCCGCGCAGCCCGTGCAGCATCCGGTACGCCTGCTGCTCGGCGCGCAGCGCATCCTCCGGCAGCCCTGGCACCGGCCCGAGCGCCCGGGCGAGGATGGCGATTCGCGCCACCCGCTCGACCAGCTCCACGACCGCCACCGCATCCTCCAGGTCGCGCCCCACGCCCGCGACGCCGTGGTGCCGCAGCAGCACCGCCGCCCGCTCGCCCAGCGCCGCGACCGCGTTCCGCGCCAGTTCTTCGGTGGCCGATGCCGCGTACGCCGCCACCTCCACCGCCCCGCCGAGCGTCACCGCCTGCTCGTCGAGCACCGCCGGGACCGGCGCGCCCGCGACAGCGAACGCGCTCGCGTGCACCGAGTGCGTGTGGATCACCGCGCCCGCGTCCGGCCGCGCGCGATAGATCGCCGCGTGCAGCAGCGACTCGCTCGAGGGCACGCCCTCGCCCGCGACCGGCTCGATGTCGAAGTCCACGACCAGCACGTCCGCGACCGAAAAGCGATGGTACGGGACGCGGCTCGCCGTGATCGCCATCAGGTCGCCGTCCGGCCCGGCGATCCGCCGGCTGACGTTGCCGCTCGCGCCTCCGACGAGTCCCAGGTCCACGATGCGCCGAACCGCGTCGAGCACCTCCTGTCGCTCGCGCGCGTAGTCGTCCGTCATCACGCCTCCGTCGCCAGCCGTTCGCACGCGTCCGCGAGCGCGCACCACCGCGCGTACACGTCCTCGTACGCCGCCGAGGCCGCCGCGTCCGGCGTCAGCCGCGTGCGCGGCGCGGTCATCGTGTTGATGCCCGCCTCGGTCGTCCCGTGCAGCCCAACCGCGACCGAAGCCAGCGCCGCCGCGCCGAGGGCGGTGGTCTCCGGCGCACGGGCGACCTCGACCGGCCGGTCGAGGACGTCCGCCAGGATCCGTACGAACAGCGGCGCGCGCGTCATCCCGCCGCCGGCGCGCACCGTCTCGATCTGCCGGCCGGATACGCACTCCAGCTGCTCGATGTTCGCCCGCACAGCGCACGCCGTCGCCTCCAGCGCCGAGCGCAGGACGTCGCCCCGCGATGGCGCCGACATCACGATCGGCAGCGGCACGGTCAGCGCGCCCAGACCGGCGTTCATCCGCGCTGCCGCCATCCGGCGCGCCGTCAGCACGATCGCCGTGTCGCGCGCCCCGGCCGGCGAAGTTGCGGCGAGCGCACACGCTTCCTCCGGCGATACGCCGAGCGTCTCGCAGAGCCACGCCCATGCCCGGCCGGTCTCGCCGGCGTTCGACTCCAGCACCCAGGCGCCGGAGATCGCGTGCATCCCCGTCCACGTCCGCATCTCGCCGTCGACCAGCGGCGCGTCGAGCACGAGCTGCGCCGGCGCGCTCCACCCGCACGGCACGCCGCACGCGCCGGGCGAGACCGCCCCCATGCCGATCAGCGCGCATTGCGTGTCGGCGCCGGCGAGCACGACGGGCACACCGGCGAGCGGGCCGCCCCGGGTCTCGCCGACGGCGGCGCCATCGGCGGCCGCCGTCGGCACGAGCTCCCGCGCCACTCCCAGCGACGACAGCCACGCGCCCGCGACCTCGCCGGACGCGACGTCGGCGAGCCCGTTCTCGACCGCGAGCGTGCGGCTCATCATCGGCGCGCCGCTGAGCCGCGCCGCGATCCAGTCGGCGAGCGGCAGGACCCAGCGCACCCGCGCGGCGTCCGCCGGACGGTTCGCGCGCAGCCACGCCAGCTTCGCCGGCGCCTGCATCAGCGATGGCAGGTGCCCCGTCGTGCGGTACGCCTCCGGCGCGCGCGCCGCGTCGATCCGCATCCCCTCGGCGCTCGCCCGCGCGTCTACGTTCGGCGAGACCAGCACCGCCCCGAGCGCCTCGTCGGCGAAGACGAGTCCTTCGCGCTGCCCCGTGCAGGCCACCGCGGCGATGCGGCCGCCGGCGCCCGCCGCCTCGGCGATCAACCGGTCGGCCTGCGCCCCGACCTCGGCCCCGTCCAGTTCGCGCCCGAACGGCGCGGCGTCCTCCGGCGTCAGCATCCGCCAGGGCGCGGCGCCCAGCGTGCGCGTCGCACCCGTCGCCTCGACCAGCACCCCGCGCAGCGCACTCGTCCCGGCGTCGAGCACCAGCACCGCCTCACCGCCCACGCGTTGCCTCCGGGTTCACGGCGTATCGCAGCGGCTTGCCCGCGAGCAGCCGCTCGATCTCTTCGCGCATCATCTTCGACTGCCGCGCCACCGTCTCCGCCGTCGCGCCGCCGATGTGCGGCGTCAGGATCACGTTGGGCGCCGCGAGCAGCGGGCTGCTCAACGGCAACGGCTGCCCCTCGAACACGTCGAGCGCCGCGCCGGCAATCCGCCCCTCGCGCAGCGCCTCGATCAGCGCCGCCGTCTCGACCACCGCGCCCGCGCTCGTGTTGATGAGGTACGCGCCCGGCCGCATGCGTTGCAGGAAGGCGCGGTCCACGAGCCGCAGCGTGCTCTCGTTCGCCGGCACGTGCACCGTCACGAAGTCGGACGCCGCCGCGAGCTCGTGCAGCGCGGCCCGCGCGACATCCGCCGCCCGCATCGTCCGCGCATGCACCAGCGGGTCGTGCGCGATCACCCTCGCGCCGAGCGCAGTGACCCGCCGCGCCACCGCCCGCCCGATCTGCCCGAAGCCCACCACGCCCACCGTCGATCCCGCGATCTCGCGCCCGCGCAGCTCCCGGTACCCGGCCGCCGGGTCGGTCCAGCCCCCGCCCGCGACATACGCGCTCGCGGCGGGGATGCGCCGCGCCAGCGCGAACATGAGCCCCACGGTCAGCTCCGCGACCGCCTCCGTGTTGCGACCGCGCGCATGCGTGACCAGCACCCCGCGCGCCGTCGCCGCGTCGATGTCCACGTGGTTCAACGCGTTGCGGCAGACGCCGACCAGCCGCAGGTCCGGCGCCGCCTCGAACGTCTCCTCGAACACGAAGTCCGCCTCGACGACCAGCGCCGACGCTCCCTCCGCCCGGACACGCGCCCCGAGTTCCTCCGGGTCGTGGATCCGCCCGCTCTCGAGCCAGCTTTCGTACGTGACGTCGACCGAACGCCGCAGGCGCGCAAGTTCACCGTCCGCGAACGGCGCGAGGATCAGCGCGCGCACGGCAGATTCCGGGGCTGCATTGCCCCGGCACGATACCACGGTCTGCGGATATCGAAGCTACATCGCCGCCGCGGTGCGCCCGCCTTCGGCCGGCGCCTCGAGCGGCGCGATCAGCGAGTCCGCGAGCTGCGCCGCGCTCATCTCCGAGGCGCGCAGCGAGCCGATCGCCACTTGCACGGCGTACCCGTCATGCGCCGCCAGCGCGATGGCCGCGGCGTCCTCCGCCGAAGCGAGGCTGATGCGCCCGGCCGCAGCCGCGCGGCTGAACGCCTCGGCGAGCTGCCGCCGCCAGCCGGCGTACGCCTGCGCCACGCGCTTGCCCACCTCAGCGTTGCGCACCGACTGCGACCAGAACTCGAGCAGCACCGCCGGCCACTGCCCGTCCGCCTCGTACGAGAACAGTCCCTCCAGCACCGCCCGCAGGTCCGGCGCCTCGTCCTCCGCGCCGCCCGCGAGCAGCGCGGCGCCGCGGCTCTCCGTCCACATCCGCAGCAGCTCGAGGAGGATGTCGTCCTTCGTCGAGAAGTGGAAGTAGTACGCGCCCTTCGAGTATCCCGCTTCCTGCGAGATGTCGTCGACGGTCGCGTGCTCATACCCGCTCGTCGAAAAGAGCTTCAGCGCGGCATCGATGAGCCGCGCGCGCGTCTGCTTGCGCTGTTCGAAGCGGTCGAGCCCTGACCTCGGCATCGTGCTCCCTGCAACGAGTATCGGCCGCCGC
>DASRHM010000008.1:0-5570 GCA_035650575.1 Dehalococcoidia bacterium
CACGGGGACCGTCGAGGACGTGACGCTGCGCCGCACGCTGGTGCGCGACGTCGACGGCGTGGTGTACAGCGTGCCGAACAGCTCGGTCGTCGTCGCGGCGAACTATACGCGCGACTTCGCGAAGGTGCGCGTGACGGTGCCCGTGGCGCCGGCGAGCGACCTCGCGAAAGTGCGGGAGGTGTGCGACCGCGTCGGGCGCGAGCTGGCGGCGGACCCGGAGTACGCGCCGCTGGTGCTCACGCCGCCGGCCTACCAGCGCGTCGACGGCATCGACGCGAACGGCGTCGCGGTGCAGGTGAACGGCACCGTGCGGCCGGGGTCGCAGTGGGAGGTGGCGGGCGTGCTGCGCGCGCGCCTGCTCGAGGCGCTGCGGGCGGAGGACGTCAAGACGCCCTGGGGGTGAGTCTGGGCGCATGGCCTCGTGACCGGACGCGACCATCAGGCGAGCAGGCAGCAGACGGCAGACGCGGCGACGGCAAACAGCAGAGAGCAAACGGCCGCGGAAAGCGCGCCCGGGCCGCGGCAATCCGGTGCGGTCAGTGCGGGAGGGCGTGCGGGGTGCCGCGAGTGGAGCCGTCGGTGGGACGCGGTCCGGCGGCGGCGCTCGGCGCCTCGCCGAGGTCCTGGCGCACCTGGATGAAGCGGATGATGTCGCCGCGCGTCAGCATCCCCACGAGCTCGCGCCCGCGGACGACGGGGAGCTGGTTGACGTCGTGCTCGGACATCAGGCGCAGCACCCGCATCAGGTCCTGGTCGGGCGAGACGGTGTGGAGCTGCGTCGCGGGGGTCATCGCGCGGTAGACGCTGGTCACGCGCCACTCGTCGCGCGGCACGCGGCGCACGTCGGTGAGCGTGATCAGCCCGGCGAAGTCGCCGGCCGCCATGACCGGGAACGCCCGCGCGGTCGTGCGCAGCACGCGCTCGTGCACCAGCTCCTCGACGCTCATGTCCGGCGGCACGGTCTCGACCTCATGGCGCATCACGTCGCGCACGCGGATGCCGCTGAGCGTCGTCTCGATCAGCAGCTGCTCGTAGCTGGCGGATGAGGCGTTGCGGAGGAAGAAGCCGATCAGCAGGAACCAGAGGCCGCCCCACGCGCCGAACAGCGCATAGATGACGCCGACGGCCATGATCGCGTAGGCGATCCATTCGCCGAGCCGTGAGGCGGTGCGGGTCGCCTGCAGGCGGTTGTGGTCCCGTCCCCAGACGACCGCCCGGAAGACGCGCCCGCCATCGAGCGGGAATCCAGGGAGCATGTTGAACACCGCGAGCGACGCGTTGATCAGCGCCAGGTTCGCGCTGACGCCCGCGAGGCCGTCGCTGAACGGCCGCAGGGCGGCCCAGCCGATGGCGAAGAGCGCGCCGAGCGCGAGGCTCGTCGCGGGTCCGACGATCGCGATGAGGAACTCGAGCCGCGGCGTATCCGGCTCGCGGCTCAGGTTGGAGACGCCGCCGAACACGAACAGCGTGATGCTGCGCACGGGCAGGCCGTGGCGGTTCGAGACGACGGCGTGCGACAGCTCATGCGCAAGGATCGAGAGGAAGAACACGAGCGCGACGATGGCGCCGGCGATCCACAGCTGGGGCGTGGTCCACCCCGGGTAGAAGTGGTCGAGGACGCCCGCCGCGAACGACCACGTGACGATGAAGAAGATGAAGATCCAGCTCCAGTGGATGCCGACGTCGATGCCGAGGATGCGGCCGAGCTTGATCGAGCTTCCCATGTCCCCCTCGCAGTGCTCCCTTTCACTATAGGGAGATACGGGCGAGGCTCGAATGTCGATCGGGTAGGTGCTGGCGGGCCGTTCGGCACGAAAACGGGGCGCCCGGGCTCCCCGTCACGCTTCCGTGCAAGGCGAGCGGGTCAGGCCAGCTTCTCGCGGAGCAGCGCGAGCACCTCGCGGATGGTCTCCTGGCGCCAGTTCGCCCAGACGGGCCCGTTCTGGAAGTCGATGTACTCCTTGCGCGCCGCGGCCTTCTCCTCGTCCGTCATGTCGGGCTTGCGCAGGCGCGCATACATCGGCGCGAGCAGCTCGCGCATCTCGCGGTTCGCGAGCGCCGGCCGCTCGATGAAGTGGGCGATTTCCTCCATGTCCCGCGTGTAGAAGACGGCGACCGGGATGGACTCGTACTCGCCGTTGTTGAGGAACTCGGCCATGATGTCCTTGTTCTGGTCGCGGAAGAACACGCGCATCTCGATGCCGGTCGCTTCGGCGAGGCGCGCGAAGACGGGCATGCCGCGGAAGACGTCCGGGCACCAGGGCTCGCCGATCACGAGCATCTTCGCCGGCCCGTTGGGCTTCGCCATCAGCTCCCGGAACGCGCGCACCTCGTCGTCCGGCACCTGCGTGCCGTCGTAGTTCTCCTGGAAGCGCGGTTTGTTGCGGTCACCCTCGATCGCGTCGAGGAACCCTTCGTACGTCAGGCCCTGCGCGAAGCGCTCTGCGGTGACGACGCTTCCGGTCTTCTGCACCATGTCGGACTCCTTCGCGATGCACGTCTGCGGGGCGGCACGAGGCAGTGTATCCCGTACAGCGCGCGCGATCTACACGCGCGTACTCACATGGGTGCGCCCGGCGCGACGAGCGGCCACGGCCGCGCGCGCTCCATCGCCAGCGCGAGGTCGAGCAGCAGCGCGTCCTCGTGGCGGCGCGCGTAGGCCTGCAGGCCGACGGGCAGGCCGCTCGCGGTGAGGCCGGCGGGGACCGAGATCGCCGGGTAGCCCGCGACGTTCGCGGGGATCGTGAGCGCGCCGCCGTTGTACGGGTCGACCTTCACCTCGCCCACCATGCGCGGCATCGGCCCCTCGGCGGCGAAGGGCTCCATCGGACTCACCGGGCAGAGGACGATGTCCACCTGCTCGAAGACGTCGGCCATCGCCTCGTTCATGCGCATGCGGAAGCGGTCGACGGCGGCGGCGTGCCAGACGCGGTAGTCCTCGTGGTGCTCCATGCCGTAGCGGATCTCGAACGTCAGGTCGTCGCGGCAGGCGGGCCAGTAGTCCTTGAGGTCCTCGAACAGCGACGGCAGCCCCGCCGTGGCCCACGCGCGCCCCTTCTCCGGCAGCGTGACGTCCGCGTCGACGCGCTCCATGCCGGTGGCGTCGATCAGCGCGTCCGCTGCGTCCGCGACGATGCGCTGCACCTCCGGGTGCACGACGGCGTTGTTCAGGTCGAGCGACACCGCGACGCGCAGTCCGCGCAGGTCGTGCGTGCCCAGCCGCGCCTGCCAGCCTTCGACGCGCGGCAGGCTGAAGGGGTCGCGCGGGTGATAGCCCGCCGCGGCGTCGTACCAGCGCGCGGTATCGCGCACGCTGCGCGAGACGCAGCCGAGGACGCTCGTCATCGGCCCGTTGATCTTGCGCGGCGCGCGCGGGATGCGGCCAAACGTGCCCTTCATCCCGACGAGTCCGCAGTACGAGGCGGGGATGCGGATGGAGCCGCCGCCATCGGTCGCGGAGGCGATCGGCACCAGCCCGCCGGCGACGGCCGCGGCGGACCCGCCGGACGAGCCGGCGGGCGTGCGCGAGAGGTCCCACGGGTTGCGCGTCACGCCGTGCAGCTTCGATGCGGTGTAGGCGACGAGTCCGAACTCGGGCGCCGCGCTCTTGCCGACGATCACGGCCCCCGCCGCGCGGATGCGGCGCGCATGTTCGCAGTCTTCGTCGGGCACGTTGTCGCGCAGGGGGACAGAGCCGTGCGTGGTCGGCATGCCGGCCACGTCCTCGAGGTCCTTGATCAGCACCGGGACGCCGCCGAACAGCCCCGGGTCCTCGCCGCGCGCGACCTGCGCGTCGACCTCCGCGGCCCGCCGTCGGGCGCCCTCGGCGTCGAGCCAGACGACGGCGTTCAGCTTCGACGCCGCGATCGCTTCGAGGGAGGCTTCGAGCGCGTCGGCCGCCCGCAGCTCGCGGCGGCGGATGGCCTCCGCGAGCGACGTCGCGTCCTGCAGCCAGGGCTCCATGGGGGATGCTCCTTTCGCGCGATTGCGATTCTACGCCGGCGGCCGGCGGCCGGCCAGCGCCGTGGGGCATACCTCGGACGGGGAACTGTTGACCGAGCGCGAGGGCGGGAGTATGTTCGCGATCTCTCGCCACCATCCGGGAGCCGCGATTGTCCAGACGACCAGCGCCGCCTGCCGCATCTTCCCGCGCGCCCCGGATCGCGGCGATCGACATCCTGCGCGGGGTCGCCATCGCCTGGGTGCTGCTGTTCCACCTCTGGGGCGACCTGGAGTTCTTCCCGGGCGTGCCGAAGGTGTACTACGACCAGCTCGCATACCAGGTGCGGGAGGGCACCGGCGCGTGGCGCATCTTCACGTCCTGCACGGACCTGCTGTTCCGCGACGGGTTCCAGGGCGTGCCGCTGTTCATGATGATCAGCGGCGTCTCGCTCACGGTCGCCACGTACCGCGCGTCCGGGCGCATCGCGCCGGGGGCGATGCTGCAGCGCTTCCGGCGGCTGCTCGTGCCCTACTGGGCCGGCGTGGGGCTCACGTATGGAGTGATGGCACTGATCGCGCTGCGCCAGGCGCATATCGGCGAAGGCAGCTTCTCGGCGCACTTCACGCACGGCGTGACGATCTCGCGCCTGAGCCTCGTGAACGTCAACGGCGGCGTTGCGTTCGCCAGCCTGACGCTCGTGCCGCGGCTCCTTCACGACGAGTGGTTCTTCGCGCCGCAGCTCGCGCTGTGGTTCGTCGGGCTGCTGCTCCAGTACTACCTGCTGTTCCCGCTGCTGTTCTTCGCGATGCGGCGCATCGGCGTGGTCGCGTTCGTCGTGCTGACGTTCGCGCTGACGGTGGGCGCGAACGTGTGGGTGGTCGAGCGCTACGGCGCGCCGGAGTTCCAGTTCCGCCTCGTGACGGGCTGGGCGCCATTCCGCCTGTTCGAGTTCACCTCCGGCATGGCGATCGGATGGCTGATCGCCGCGCCGGAGGCAGAGCGCGCGCTCGCCTGGGCGCGGCGGTGGCCGCTGGTCCTGCTGGCGCTCGGCGCGGGCTTCGCGGCCCACACGGCGGGCGACCTGCTGATCGGCCGCTGGACGGCGCACGAGTGGCAGGCGCTGGCGCTGCCGCTCGTGACGCTCGGGCTCGCGCTGCTCGCGTTGCCGCTGCTCGCGCGGCGCCCGGCGCGCGTCGAGCTCACGGCGCCGCTCCGCGCCGTCGCCTACTTCGGGACGATGTCCTACGCGATCCTCATCGTCAACGACGCGATGCGGCTCGTCGCGAGCCAGGTGCGCGTCGAGACGCCGCCCGACCCGGTATGGTGGGCGTTCCTCGTGGGCATCTACATGCCGGCGAGCGTGCTGCTCGCATGGCCGATAGCGCGCGTGCTCGGGCTGCTGCCGCAGGCGCGGCGCCCGGCGCGCCGCCCGGAGCCAGAGGCGGAGCCGCGCTTCGCCCAGGAGCCGCCGGAGGAGCCGCTGCCCGCACCCGCGCCCGGCTGATCAGCGCCAGGTCCGCACGACGACGTTCAGCACGACCGTCAGCACGATGCTGAGGATGATCGAGGTGACGATCGGGAAGGCGAACTTGACGTTGCCGCGGTCGATGACGATGTCGCCCGGCAG
>DASRHM010000009.1:0-44705 GCA_035650575.1 Dehalococcoidia bacterium
GCGTTGCGCGGCTTCGGCGGGCCGGCGGTGATCATCGCCAACCACTCGTCGCACTTCGATACGCCGGCCGTGCTGAGCGCGCTGCCGCCGCGCATCCGCCGCCGGACGCTGGTAGCGGCCGCGGCAGACAAGTTCTACGGAAGCCGCAAGAAGCGCAGCTGGTGGTACTCCCTGTTCCACGGCACGTTCCCCGTGGCGCGCGGCGGCGGCATGAAGCAGCTCGAGTACCCGCTGTCGCTCCTGCGGCGCGGCTGGTCGGTGCTGATCTACCCGGAGGGTGGCCGGTCGAAGTCGGGACAGGTGCAGCGCTTCAAGGCGGGCCCGGCCGTGCTCGCGATGCAGGCGCGGGTGCCGGTGATCCCGGTCTGGCTCGAGGGCCTGCGCGAGATCATGCCGAAGGGGCAGCGCGCGCCGCGCCCGGCGCCCGTGCGCGTGCGGATCGGCGCCCCCGTGTCGCTCGAGGGCGTGACGGACCTGCGGCAGGCGACGGAGCGCCTGGAAGACGCGCTGCGGGCGCTTGCCGGCGTGCCGCCGCATCGCGCGCATGCGCCGGCGGGCGCGCTCGAACCCGCGCCGTCGGCCGCAGGCGGCGGGTCGTGATGCCGCGCATCCTCCATTGCCGGTGCGGCGACCGCATCGGCGGGGGAGATGCGCCCGCGCTCGACCGCGCGTCCCGCGCGCACGACGCGACGAAGCACGCGGAGAACGCGGTTTCGGCGGAGCGCCGCGAAGACCCTGGGCAGGCGATCCTGCGCACGGGCGGGCGGACCGGCGACCGCGCAGCGGACGCAGACCGACGGGAGAGGCGATGAAGCTGCGCGACGGTGAACCGTGGATCCCCGCCGAGGCGTACGGCGCACTCCTGCCGCCGCTCTCGCTGAACCTGCTCGTCGCGGACATCGAGCGGTCGGTCGCGTTCTATCGCGCGGTGTTCGAGGCGGAGGTGCACTATCGCGACCCCGACTTCGCGGCGCTGCGCATCGGCCCGGCGGAAGTGATGCTGCACGCCGACCACACGCACGAAGCGCACCCGTGGCATGCGGCGCTGACCTCGGGCGCGGCGCGCGGCATCGGCGCGCAGATGCGGCTGTTCGGCATCGACCCCGAGGCGCTCGAGCGCCGGGCGCGGGCGGCGGGCGCCGAGGTCTCGGTGCCGGTGACGGACCGCGGGCACGGCTGGCGGGAGGTCTGCGTGCGCGACCCCGACGGCTACGAGTGGGGCGTGGGCGTGCTCATTCCGGGAAGCAGCGCGAAATAGAACCCGGGCGACGATTGCATCGCCCCCAACCCCACACCGTGGCCGAGCGGGGCTACTGCCCCTTGATGTTCTTGCGCTTGTTCTGCACGTAGTCGACGAGGATGTACTGCCCCAGCTTGTCGGGGGTCGTGTAGAACACGCGGCCCTTGTTGATCTTGGCGACCTGGTTCACGAACTCCTTCAGGTAGTAGTTGCGGTCGAGCATGAAGGTGTTGATGGTGATGTCCTTCTGCGTCGCGCGCTTCACTTCCTTCAGGGTCTCGCGGATCGTGATCGGGCTCGGCGGGTAGGCGAAGTACGAGCGGCCGCGCTCGAGGTGCGCCGTCGGCTCGCCGTCCGAGATCATGATGATCTGGCGGGTGCCGGCCTTGTGCTTCGCCAGCAGGTTCTGCGCCAGCATCAGCGCGTGGTGCATGTTCGTGCCGAGCACCGACTCGTCCCAGCGCACGTACGGCAACTGCTCCGCCTTCAGCTCGCGCGCGTAGGCCGAGAATCCGATGATGTACAGGCTGTCGCGGCTGAACTGCGTGCGGATGAGGTTGTTCAGCGCGAGCGCGACCTTCTTCGCGGCCTGGAATGAGCCGCGGAGCGCCATCGACCACGAGAGGTCGACCATCATCACGGTCGCGGTCTGCGTGAGTTGCTCCGAGCGGTAGACCTCGAAGTCGTCCTTGTCGAGCCGCACCGGGATGGACGCGCCCTCGCGCTGCAGCGAGTTCATGATCGTCTTGTCGAGCGCGAGGTGGAACGGGTCGCCGAACTCGTACTTCTTCGTATCGTCGGCGCGCTCGCCGCCGCGGCCGTTGTCGCGGACGGCATGCTTGCCGAACGAGTCCTGCTTGAGCTGCGCGTAGATCTCGCCGAGCGCCTTCTGGCCGATCTTGCGGGTGCCGCGGGGCGTCAGCTCCCAGCTGTTGCCCTTGCGGCGGATGTACCCCGACTCCTCCAGGATCTCGAGGAACTGCTTGAGCTGATCGAGTGTCTCCGCGGCCTCGTCGCCGAGCAGCTCGCGGAGCTTCTCCTCGTCGATCTCGTCGATGTCGCCGCCGTACTGGGTGCGCTCGAGCTGGCGCTCCAGCTCGTCCATCGACTGCATGCGGTCCATCAGCCGCATCGCCTCGTTGAGGTCGACCTCCTCGTCGCCGCGGAAGGGGTACTGGTTGCGCATGTCGCGCATCGGCGAGAGGAACTCGAGGTTGGTCGCCAGTTCGGACAGCTCGGCCTGCAGCTCGGGGTCGCCGACCTTGTCCGCGAGCAGCTCCTGGAGCTGCTGCCGCATGTCGCCGGGCAGGCTGTCCAGCAGGTTCTGCATCTGCGAGATCTGCCCCTGCATCTGCGCGACGAGCTCATCGAGCGACTGCGGCGGGTTCGGGCCGAAGAGGTCGCCGTACTGCTGCATGAACTGGTCGAAGTCCGGCTCCCCGCCCGCGAGCTTGTCGCTCAGCATCTGGTTCAGGTCCTTGACCATCTGCTTCATGCGGGCGAGGTCTTCCGGCGACATGTTCGCGATCTGGTCGTACATGTCCTTGAAGAAGGTCTCGGTCATCGCCTTCTTCAGCATCTCCATCAGCTCGTTGAACTTGTGCTGCGCCTCCGGGTCCATGAACTCGTAGTTCTGGAGCTCCTTGACGGCGCCCGCCGGGTCCTCCGGCAGGTTGGAGAGGAAGTTCTTCTTGCGGTTGGCGATGTTGCGGAGCATCTCCGCGAACTGGTCCTGCTCGCCGCCGCCCGGCGCCGCGCGCGACGGCTGCTGGCCGCCGCCCTGCTCGCCGTCTTGTGCATCGGACTGGTTGCCGCCTGGCTGCCGGCCTGCCTGCGGTTGCGCGCCCGCCTGCGGCCGTCCCTGCGTCCCCTGCTGCCGTTGCGCGGAAGCCTGCTCGCCGCCGTCCGGCGCACCGTCCTGCGGCCGGCGGGGCTGCGACGCCTGCACGCCCTGCTCGCCGGCCCCGTCGTCGGGCTTCTGTCCCGTCGCCTCCTCGAGCCGGCGGTCGATGGTGTTGCGCTCCATGTCGAGCAGCTCATCGAGCCGCTTCTTGATGTCGTCCATGACGGACGAGAGGTT
The DNA here is from genome assembly GCA_035650575.1 of Dehalococcoidia bacterium. GTDB lineage: Bacteria > Chloroflexota > Dehalococcoidia > DSTF01 > JACRBR01 > DASRHM01. The sequence goes on from DASRHM010000009.1 coordinate 3,321, forward strand.
GTAGCGGTCGAGGGTGTTGCGCCGCTGCTGGCGGAGCTGCTGGAGCAGGTCGCGCAGGCCCTGGAGGCGGTTGCCGAACTGGTTGCGCATGCCGCGCTGCAGCAGGTTGCGCATGGCGTGCTGCAGGTCGCCGAAGTTCATCAGGTCGTCGGTCAGCGCCTCGAGCACCTCGTCGGCGTCGAGCGGGGGGATCTCCTGCGTGCCGTCCCATTCGCTGTATCGGTAGGCGACCATGTGCCCTCCGGGCCCGGCGCTGCTAACCCCGGTACTGCGCCTTCGCGCCGAGCCGGTCCTTGTTCAGCCGCTTGTTCAGGTGCAGGCCCTCGAGGATGAACTCGACGGCGCTGGCGATCTCCGCCGGCTTCTCGCCGGGGTCGAGCTTCGACACCGCGCGGTTCAGCCCTTCGATCGAGTTCATCAGCCGCACGTACTGGTCGGACGCGAGCTGGTCGCTCACCTCGACGCTGGCGCCGGCCTTGAAGCGCGTCACCACGTCCTCGAGCTCGACGACGTTGAAATAGCGGTTGAACACGGCGACGACGGCGCCCTGGATGAGCTTCTCGATGATCTGCTCCTCCTTGCCGTCCTCGACCGTCTCGAACTCGACCTTGCCGCTGATCGTCGGGATGACATACGGCAGGTCGCTGATGCGCGGGACGACGTCGCTCTCGCCAAGGCGGATCGAGCGCCGCAGCGCGTTCGCGAGCAGGCTCTCGTAGTCGGCGATCGATGCGCGCACGGAGACGCCGGAGCGCTGGTTGACGTCCGGGCTGCGGCGCGCGAGGCGGGTGATCTCGGCGACGATCTCCTTCATGTACGCCGGCACTTCGACCGTGTACTCCGTGTCGTCGAAGACGGAGCGCTCCTGCTCCATGATGCCGATCTCGTGCTCGACGTTCCGCGGGTAGTGGGTGCGGATCTGCGCGCCGTAGCGGTCCTTGAGCGGCGTGATGATGCGGCCGCGGTTGGTGTAGTCCTCCGGGTTCGCGGAGGCCACGATCATCACGTCGAGCGGCATGCGGATGCGGTAGCCGCGGATCTGGACGTCGCGCTCTTCCATGATGTTCAGCAGGCCGACCTGGATCCGCTCGGCCAGGTCGGGCAGCTCGTTGATGCAGAAGATGCCGCGGTTCGTGCGCGGGATCAGCCCGTAGTGGATCGTCAGCTCGTCGGAGAGGTAGCGGCCCTCCGCGACCTTGATGGGGTCCACCTCGCCGATGAGGTCGGCGATGGTGATGTCGGGCGTCGCGAGCTTCTCGCCGTAGCGCTGGTCGCGGCCGATCCAGTCGATTGCCAGGTTGTCGCCCTCCTGCTCGATGCGCAGGCGGCTGGCGCGCGTGATGGGCTCGAACGGGTCCTCGTTGAGCTCGCTCCCCGCGATCACGGGGATCGCGTCATCGAGCAGGCCGGTGAGGCTGCGGATCATGCGGGACTTGGCCTGCCCGCGCTCGCCGAGGAAGATGATGTCCTGGCCCGACAGGATCGCGTTCTCGAGCTGCGGCACGACGGACTCCTCGTAGCCGAAGATGCCGTCGAAGAGCGCGCGTCCTTCCCGGATGCGCCGGATCAGGTTGTGGCGCATCTCCTCTTTCACCGTCCGGACCCTGTAGCCGGACGCCTTCAGTTCACCCAGTGTTCGTGGTCTCGATTCCGACGTCATCTAGCGGTCCTTCCGGATACTCGGGCCGTTGTCGCTGCGCGCCTGCTGCTCGAAGAACCGGGCGAGTTCGTCGCGGGGGAACGAGACAAGAGGCGCGGAATCCTCGCCGTCCATTATAACCCTGCCCTCGCCCTCCTCGACCCGTCCGAGGACGCGGCACCCGCCCGATACCTCGGTCAGCGCCGACGCGACGCGCGGTCCATCGGCCGCGGGCACGACCACGAGCAGCGAACCGGACGCGAGCAGCCCCAGCGGGTCGAGGGCGAGCGCCGCGCAGATTGCCTGCGTCTCGGGCAATACGTCGATGGCGCCCGGATCGATCCGTAGCGTCATCCGCGTGGCGGATGCGAGCTCGTGGAGCGCGGTCGCGATGCCGCCCTCCGTGGGGTCGTGCATGAGGCGCGGGCGCGTCGCGCCGGCGATCGCCCGCGCGGCGCGCACGATGCTGATCCCGGGGTCGAACAGCAGGCGTCGGGCGGCGGCGATCGTCGCAGCGTCGACGCCCGCCGCCCGCAGCACCGGCGCGCACTCGCGGGCGAGCAGCGCCGTCCCCTCGACCGCGACCGCGCCGGTCATGAGCACGAGGTCTCCCGGCGCGATGTCCTCTCCGGTCACGATCTCGTCGCGCGCCGCCTCGCCGAGCATGGCGCCGGAGAGGATCGGGCGGTCGAGCCCCACGGTGATCTCCGTGTGGCCGCCGATGAGCTCGGCGCCGGCCTCCTGGCAGGCGGCGACGATCTGCGCGAAGATCGCCTCCGCGAGCGCCTGATCCGCGCCCTCGGGCAGCAGCGCCGTGGCGAGGAACCAGGCCGGGCGTGCGCCCATGCATGCGACGTCGTTCGCGTTGACGGCGACGGCGTAGCGCCCGATCTCGTCGGTCGCGAACGTCACCGGGTCCATCTTGGCGACGAGCACGCGCCCATCGCCGAGGTCCAGCACGGCGGCGTCGCGCCCGATGCCAGGGCCGAGCAGCACGCGGGGGTCGGCGGCCGGGACCGTCGCGAGCAGGCGCGCGAGCGCCTCCGGCGGGAGCTTGCCGGGGAGCAGGCTCATCGTGCCGCGGCGACTCGCCGGACGACGTAATCGCTGAAGGCGTCGATCAGCTCGGGCAGCAGGCGCCGGACTTCGGAGCGCATCGTCACGCCGAGGAAGAAGTCACCGACGATGCCGTAGCCGTCGGCGCCCAGCTCGACTTCGAGCGTGCAGCCCTCCGGGTCGTCCTCGAGGCCGAAGCGCAGGTACGCTGCCTGCACGTGCGCCGTCACCGGCGTGTTCGAGTCGAGGTGCTCGCAGACGAGGAGCGCCGGTTCGCGCCACTCGGTGATCTGCCAGCGCGTCCAGACGTCCGGCGCCTCGCCGACCGCCAGGATTTCCGCGCCCCTGCGGGGGGGCGCGCCCTCGAGCCGGACCGAGGTGACGCGCGGGAACCATTCGGGCCAGGCGGGGAAGTCCGTGAGCACCGGCCAGATCACCGAAGCCGGCGCGTCGTAGGCCTGCGACGTGTAGTAGGCGGCCATCGTGAGCGAAGCATACACCGCGCGCGGGCGCGCCCGGACGCGTTCAGGGCGGGTGCAGCGAGCCGATGGTTGAAAGAGGGTAGTACCGGGCCGAGCCCTGGGATCGCCTGCACGGTCAGGCGATGAACGCGGCCGAGCTAGTCGGCGCGCGTGTCTTGCAGGCCCAGGACTCGGCCCGGCGGTGTCGCCGCCCCGTCCGAACACGGACGGACGGAGCGGATGGACGACACCAATTCGCTCAGACGCAGTACGCACGCATCGCGTGTGCCTCGGTCACGAGGGTCAGGGTCAGGGGTTGGGGGTACATGACCTCGGCGGACTGAGTCCGATGGAGCGCTCGGATTGCGGGGCGGCTCGTTGCCGGCGCGCGCCGACGGACGGTCTTCCGTCGCCACCAGGTTGCGCATCGCCTGCATCGTCTCGCCCCTCGTTCGTCCGGGCCGGAGGGCACGAAAACGCCCTCGATCCGCAGCGGTCGAGGGCTGCAGACTCCGACCCGTGATCCCGCCTTCGGTGGCCCGGCGGCCATATCCACCGGAGTGGACACAGGCCCGTAGCTTTGCGTCGCCGCCTTTCGACGGGTTTGCCTTTGTCGGAGCTGACTATTCTGTTTTCCACCTAGGTAATCGGCGTCCGGGCGGCGAACTGTTGGGCCTGCGGGCGTGAAACCAGATATTTTCTTCCGGTGACGCGCGGGGGCCGCGCCGCGGGCACTAACCGCTTGGAAACACCTTCGCGTCGCGGCGCGCCGTACGCTGATCGGGGAGGTGAAGGATGAAGCGGACGTGGTGGATCGCCGGCGCCGGGGCGCTCGTCGCGGCGGCGGTGATCGGTGCGGGCGCCGTCATGGCGCAGTCGGGCGGCAGCTCCAGCGGCACCCCGACGTTCCTCGACCGGGTGGCGCAGAAGCTGGGCATCGACACGCCGAAGCTGCAGGACGCGGTCAAGAGCGCGGCCAACGACGAGATCGACGCCCGGGTCGCGTCGGGCGACCTGACGCAGCAGCAGGCGGACCGGCTCAAGCAGAAGATCGACCAGTCCAACGGCGATGAGCTGGTGCCCTTCGGTCGCGGCTTCGAGCGCGGGGTGAAGGAGCACATGGGCGCCGGCGTGGACGCCCAGGCGCTGGCGGACTTCCTCGGCGTCTCGACCGACGAGCTGCGGACGGAGCTGCGCGCGGACAACGCGACGCTGGCCTCGGTGGCGCAGGCGCACGGCGAGAGCCGCGACGACCTGAAGGCGTTCATCAAGGACTCCGCGAAGCAGAAGCTGGACCAGGCGGTGGCGGACGGGAAGCTGACGCAGGACCGCGAGGACGCCATCCTCCAGGGCCTGGACAGCCACCTCGACGCGATCGTTGACGGCCGCTTCCCGGGCGCGTTTCACAAGGGGATGGGCCGCCACATGCGCCCGGATGACGGGCCGGAGGCAGCGCCATCGCCCGGCGCGGGCGGGGCGCGGCTGCGGAGCGTGCTTCCCGGCTAGCCCGGCGAGGTTGTGACGGACGGCAGGCGGCTCCGCCTGCCGTTTCCTCTACCATGGAGACGCAACAGAGATGAACGAACCTGAAGACCCGGCCCGCATCCTCGTCGCCGACGACGACCGCAATATCCGCGACCTCGTCCGCATGTACCTGGCGAAGGCCGGCTTCGACGTGTCGGTTGCGGCCGACGGGAACGAGACCCAGAAGCTCCTGAGGGAGCAGAAGTTCGACCTCGTCGTCCTCGACATCATGATGCCGGGCCAGGACGGGCTGCAGATCATCCGCAACCTGCGCCGCCGGAGCGAGCTGCCGGTGATCTTCCTCTCGGCGCGGACGTCGGACGTGGACAAGGTCGCGGGGCTGCAGTTCGGCGCCGACGACTATGTAACCAAGCCGTTCAACCCGGCCGAGCTCGTCGCGCGCGTCCAGTCGGTGCTGCGCCGCAGCCGCGCCGCCGCGGAGCCGGCGGGGGAGCGGATCGCCGTCGGCGAGTTGCGCATGGACGTGCGCAACCGCACGGCGACGATCAAGGGCGAGCCGGTGAGCCTGACGCCGAAGGAGTTCGACCTGCTCGCCACGTTCGCGCGCTTCACCAACGTGACGCTCGACCGCGAGAAGCTGCTCGACCTCGTGTGGGGCACGTCGTTCTACAGCATGCGCACGGTGGACGTGCACGTGGTGCGGCTGCGCAGCAAGCTCGAGGGTTCCGGCGTGAAGATCGAGACCGTGTGGGGGAGCGGTTACCGGCTGGTGGAGGCCGTCCCCGCCTGATGTCGCGCGTGCGCTCGTTCCTGTTCAGCCTCCAGACCAAGCTCGTCCTGGCGATGACCGCCGTGATCGTGCTCGCGATCTTCCTCGCCGGCGCGGTCTTCGTCGCGCGCAACCGCGATGAGCGGCGGCAGCAGGCGCTCGACCGCGTGGCGGCGGCCTCGCCGGCGGTCTATCAGCAGGCGCTGTATGCGCTGGTCAACGACGAGGGCGAGGATGGCGGCTTCTCCGCGCAGGTGGACGAGCTGGCGAAGGAGCAGGACCTGCGCATCCTCGTCATCGCGACCGACGGCACGGTCCTCCACGACACGGAGGACGACCGGCTGCAGGGCGGGTTGATCGTGCCGCCGCGCGCATCCCTCGAAGACGCGCGGCGCGGCTATGTGAGCTGGCAGCCGGATGACAGCTTCCCGGAGAAGAATCTCACGCTGATCTCCGGCTCGACGCGCTTCCTCGCGAACGGGCGGCCGCTGCCGTTCTCGATCGTCCTCGCCGTCAAGACGGACACGATCGCGAGCGCCTGGCTCGGGGTGCTGCCGGGGCTGGGTCTCGCCGCGCTCGTCGCGATCCCGCTCGCCTCTCTCGCGGCCATCCTGCTCGCCCGGCAGGTGTCGCAGCCGCTGCGCAAGCTGAGCGAGGCGTCCGAGGCGCTCGCCGGCGGCGACTTCGACCAGCGGGTCGAGGTGGACCGCGACGACGAGGTGGGCCAGCTCGCCCGCTCGTTCAGCGTCATGGCGGAGCGCATCGGCCAGCGCGACGCGCAGATGCGGACGCTGCTCGCCAACGTCTCGCACGACCTGAAGACGCCGATGACGTCGATCACGGGGTACGCGCAGGCGCTGACCGACGGCACCGCCGACCCCGCGGACGCGGCGCGCATCGGCACGGTGATCCGCGAAGAGTCGGACCACGTGAACCGGCTGCTCGGCGACCTGCTCTACCTTGCGGAGCTGGACGCCGGGCAGGTGCTGAACCGGCGCGAAGACGTGCCGCTCGAGGACGTGGTCGCGCGCTGCGTGCGGCGCATCGAGCCTGCGGCGCGCGCCCGCGGCCTCAGCGTGGACGTGGATGTCGCGGCCGAGGCAGTGCTCCGCGGCATCGACCCCGACAAGCTCGAGCGCGCGCTCACGAACGTGCTGGATAACGCGGCCAAGTTCTCGCCGCCGGGGGGCGAGATCGAGGTGCACGGCTGGCGAGAGAACGGCGTGGCGCCGGCGCGCGTCCTCTGCTCCGTGACGAACGCCGGCGGCCCGATCCCCGAGGACGACCTGCCGCGCCTCTTCGACCGCTTCTTCCGGGGCGACCGCGCCCGCCGCTCGGCGAGTGGCAGCGGCCTGGGGCTGGCCATCGCGCGCGAACTGATCGAGCTGAATCACGGCTCGATCGCGGCGGCGAACGAGCCTGCCGGGCACGTGCGGTTCACCGTCAGCCTGCCGGGCTGAGGGCGCAAGGCCCCGGCCGGCCTCCTGACAATCCGCGTCGCCAGGGATCCGAATCAGGGGTTTCGAGCGTAAAGAAGCTGTTGCCGCTGCCGATACTTCTGGCGTACAGTAGTAGCAACCAGTTGCAACAACGGGTGTTCGCGATGGGCTGCGAGTCCGAGACCGTCGATCTGCTCCGCGAGTCGGGCCACAAGATGACCCCCCAGCGGATGCTCATCCTGAACTCGCTGCGCCACGCGCCCGGCCACCTCACCGCCGCCGAGATCTTCGACCGGGTGAAGGAGGCATATCCGTACGTCGATATCTCGACGGTCTACCGCACGCTGGCGGTGCTCAAGGACCTGCACCTGATCGCCGAGACGGATATGGGGCTGGGTGACACGACCTTCGAGTGGGTGGGCACGGAGCGGCACCACCACCTCATATGCCGGAAGTGCAGCGGCGTGACGCAGCTCGACCACCGTTACCTGGCGGAGGTCGGCGCGCGCATCGGCCGGGACCTCGGGTTTCGCGCCGACCTCGATCATTTCGCGATCTTCGGCCTCTGCGCGGCCTGCCAGCGCGCGTCGTAGGGGTTCAAATGGATGCCACGCTCTTCGCCACGGTCGCTGCGCTGTCCCTGGGGGTTGGCGGCACGATCGGCGTGCTCGGCGCAGCGCTGGCCCTCGGCGTGCGGCACGGCATCGACTGGGACCACATCGCGGCGATCACCGACATCACGAGCACGGCGGCGGGCCAGGCGGAGGAGGACGAGACGTGGTTGTCGCGCGAACCGGGGCTCATGCTCACCGATGAGTCGCACCACCACCGCCGCGTCGCGGCGCCGGTCGCGCTCGCGGCGGCGGTCGCCGTCGGCGCGCCGGCGGCGCACGTGCACTCTCTCGGGGAACTGGCGCACCGCCACAACGGCCGCTTCGCGCCGGGGAAGATCGACCGCTTCGTCCGGCGGCAGCGGCCGGCGCTCGTACTCGGCACCATGTACGCCCTGGGACACGGCACGATGGTGGTCGTGCTGGGGCTGCTGGCGCTGCTCGCGCGCCAGTTCCTGCCGGACTGGATCGACCCGATCATGGAGCGCGTCGTCGGCGCGACGCTGATCCTGCTCGCGGCGTACCTGATCTACTCGGTCGTGCAGTTCTTCCGCGGCGGCGGCGAGTTCCAGCTGCGCAGCCGCTGGATGCTCGTCTTCGCCGGCGCGCGCAACGCCTTCGGCCTGCTGCGCTCGAAGCTCCTCGGGCGCCCGCACGAGCACGTGCACGAGGCGCAGCAGTACGGAGTCAAGACGGCGTACGCGGTGGGCCTGATCCACGGCATCGGCGCCGAGACCGGCACGCAGGTGCTCGTCATCGCGACCGCCGTCGGCGCGGGCAGCAAGGGCATGGGCTCGGCCGCCCTCGCGGCGTTCGTCGTCGGCCTGCTGATCTCGAACTCGATCGTGACGGTGGTCTCGACCGCGGGATTCGTCTCCACGCGCCGGCGGCAGGGCATCTACGTGGCGGCGGGGATCGTCGCCGCGATCTTCAGCCTTTTCGTGGGGGTCTTCTTCCTCTTCGCGCGCGGTGGCCTGCTGCCCGACCTGGGGCACTATTTCCGCTGGATCGGCGGCCCGAGCTAGCCGCTCACGGCCCCGCCGCCTCGTGGCCGGGCGCGTCCGCGCCAACGCTCACGAAGCCGCGATCTTCATCGGCCCAGACCAGCAGCGGCGGCAGCAGCACGAGCGTGCTGAGCAGGCACAGCCCGATATTCAGCGCGGTTACCTTGCCGAAGTTGTCGAGCAGCGGGAAGCGGCTGAACGCCAGCACCGCGAAGCCCCCCATGACGGTGAGGCCGGACGCCGCGATCGCCCGGCCGATGCGCAGCGACGCCTCGGTCATCGCCTCGCGGGCCGGGCGTCCGGCCGCGCGCTCCTCGAAGTACCGGGACATCAGGAGCACGTTGAACTCGGTGCCCATCGCGATGATCAACGGGCCGGAGATCGACGTGAGGGGGCTGTACGAGACGCCGCTCAAGTACAGCAGCATCGCCGACGCGCCGAGCGCGAGGATGACCGGAAGGATCGGCGCGACGGCCTTCACGGGGTTGCGGTAGGCGAGCACCAGCATCGCCAGGATCGCGACGACCGCGACGAACCCCATGAAGTCGCGGTTGTGGCTGATCGCCTCGACGGTGGCGGTGCCGACGACGGCGATGCCCGCCGGCGCGACGCTGACGCCGGCCGGCGCGTCCGCGTCGGCGACGATGGCGTCGGTCATGGCCTTGCGGGCGGTGAGCGTGTCGTTGCCGCTGATCGCGAAGGTGATCGCGGCGCTCGTCCCGGCCTCGTCGACCACGCTCGCGCGAAGCGCCGGCGGCGCACTCTTCAGCGTGGCCTCCGCCCCGACGGTCGTCGGTGCCTCGCCGGTGGTCAGGGCCGTCAGCGAGGCGAGGCTGTTCGTCTGCGTGATCTCCGAATGCGCCCGCTTTTCGCGCTGCTCGAATGCATCCATCCAGTCGAGGACATCCTGGTCCGTGACGTGCTTGCCTGCCGGCACTTCGACCAGCAGGTCGAGCTCGCTGGTCGAGCCGCTCACGTCGCGGACGTAGTGGAGGTCGCGGAGCACGCTGCTGTCCGAGGGTACGAACTTCTCCGGGTCGGTCTGCGTGCTGATCTTGCGCCCGACGTACAGCCCGCCGAGGGCGACGATGACGGCGAACAGCGCAATCGGCGCGAAGCGGCCGACGGTGCGCGCCGTCAGCCCGTTGACCAGCCGCTCGACCTCGAAGCGGGTGCGCGGCAGCTCGCGCGGGCCGAGCCGCCGGCGTTCGCGCAAGAACAGCACCGCGCCGACGATGATCACGCCGTTGAGGAAGACGATCACGGCGCCGACCGCGAGCATCGAGCCGAAGTCGCGCACCATCGGCACCGACGAGAGCCGGAGCACCATGAAGCCGATGCAGGCGGCGACGAGCGCGATGCCGAGCGCGGGCCCGAGCCGGCGCGCGGCGCGGTCCAGCCCGCGCTCCGCCGACTGCGTCGCGAACGTCTCCTCCTCGATCCGGCTGTGCACCTGGATGGCGAAGTCCACGCCGAGGCCGATCAGGATCGGCAGGCCGGAGATCGTCACCATCGTCAGCGGAATGCCGACGAACCCCATCAGCCCGAACGCCGAGACGCAGCCGATGAGCACGACCGGCAGCGAGAGCAGGCGCCAGCGCGCGCGGAAGATCGAGGAGAGCACGGCGACCATGATCGCGACGGCGAACACCGCCATCACGACGAGCGCGCCGCGCATCTTGTCGTTGATCTCCTTGATCAACAGCGGCGGCCCGCTGACGCGCACGCGCACGCCATCGAACAGCTCGGGCTTGACGGTCTTCTGGACGTGCCCGGCCGCTCGCGACGAGTCGTCGATCGACAGGTTTCCGGCGAGCCGCACGACCATCAGCGCGTGGTGGTCGTCGGGGAACACGCCCGCCATCTCCGGGCGCAGCTTCCCGGAGGCGTCGTGGAGCAGGAAATCCACGTACTGCGGGTTGTCGAGCGAGTGGTCGCCGGCGGCAAGGAACCGCGCCGCGTCGGCGCCGAACTGCGCGTTGAACGCGTCGATCACCCGCTCGCGCGCGGCGGCCGCGGCGGCGTCCTGCTGCTCGCGCGCCTCGCCGCGCGCCGCCGAGGCGGCCCGCGCCTGCTGCTCCGCGGCGGCGATGTCGTCGTTGAGCTTCTGGGGCTGCGTGACCTGGCGCTGCTCCGCGGTCTGCTGCGCGAACTCGAGCACGGTCAGCGGCGTGATGACGCTCTGGTAGTCACCTGTCGCCTCGAGCTTCGCGGTCAGGTCGGCCATGGCGTCACGGTTTGGCTTCGTAAAGAGCTGGGCGATGCCCGGGCCATCCGGCGGCGTCTCGAACAGGATCAGCATCGGGTCGCCGCCGAAGCGGGACTGGAAGCGCGCGTTGTCCTGGGCGATGCGCGACGACGGGTTGAGCAGGGTGTCCTGGCCCGTCTGGAACTTCAGCCGCGGGATGCCGAACGCGAGCGCGACCGAGGCGGCCAGTGCGGCCCCGACGAATGGCAAGGGCCAGCGGCGTATCGCCATCGCGAAGGCGGCGGTCACCCGCTCGATCACGTGCCCTCCCCTGGCCGGCGCGCTGCCAGCGAGGGAAGCTTCACGAACGCCGGCGCGGGGTGTCAATAGCAGCGCGCATGCGTCCTGCGCGTGGTATGTCAACCGAGTCGGGCGTGTTGCGCCTGCGCCGTCGGCCGATCTATCATCGATGGACAACCGTTGCCTTTAATCCGGTCCCGCGAGGCCGGAAAGGGACGAAGCGATGTACGCCCTTCGACCGGCGCAGGACGCGCCCGCACGACCTCAGGCCTCCATGCCCGCAGCGGGACAGGAGGTTTTTTGATGCCCATCGCGCCCGTCATGTCGCCCGACGACATCCGCCGCGCCGTCACGCGCATCGCCCATGAGGTCGTCGAGCACAATCGCGGCACCCGTGACCTCGTGCTCATCGGCATGCGCACGCGCGGCGTGCCCCTGGCGCAGCGCATCGCCGACGCGATCGCCGCCTTCGAGGGAGAGACGGTCCCGGTCGGCTCGCTCGATGTCGCCCTCCACCGCGACGACCTGACCGAGCGCGGGGCGGCGGTGAAGGTGCAGCCGAGCGACCTGCCGGAGGTCGCCGGCAAGCGCGTCGTCCTGGTCGATGACGTGCTCTACACGGGCCGCACGGTGCGCGCCGCGCTCGACGCGCTCATCGACTACGGGCGTCCCGAGCGCATCCAGCTCGCCGTGCTCGTGGACCGGGGGCACCGCGAGCTGCCCATCCGGGCGGATTTCGTCGGCAAGAACCTGCCCACATCGCGCGACGACGACGTCCAGGTGCGGCTGTACGAGAGCGACGGCGACGAGTACGTGCGCGTCGCGGCCCCCGAGCCGCTGGAGGTGCAGCGATGACGACCGTCCGCATGGCGCCCGAGACGACGCTCACGCCGGACTCCCCCGGCGAGTCCGCCTGGAGCCGCCGGCACCTGCTCGACGTCGACGACTTGACCGCGGACGAGGTCGAGCTGCTGATGACGACCGCCGATGCGATGAAGGAGGTGCTCGCGCGCGAGGTCCCGCGCGTGCCGGCGCTGCGCGGTACCACGATCATCACGCTGTTCTACGAGAACAGCACGCGCACGCGGTCGTCGTTCGAGCTGGCGGGGAAGGTGCTCGGCGCCGACGTGATCAACGTCGCGGCGTCCGGGAGCAGCGTCACCAAGGGCGAGTCGCTCGTCGATACGGTGAAGACGCTCCAGGCGGTGGGCGCCGACGTCATCGTCATGCGCCACGGCCGCTCCGGCGCCCCATACCTCGCCGCGCGGCACGCGGCGTGCAGCGTGGTGAACGCGGGCGATGGCATGCACGCGCACCCGACGCAGGCGCTCCTCGACCTCTACACCGTGCGAGCCCGCCTCGGCGACGTGCGCGGCCGGCGCGTGGTCATCGTCGGCGATGTGCTGCACAGCCGCGTCGCGCGCTCGAACCTCTGGCTGCTGACGTCGCTCGGCGCGGAGGTGACCGTCTGCGCGCCGCCCACGCTCGTCCCGCGCGGCCTCGGCGACACGCACGAGGGGCTGTTGCCGCCGGTGCGCGTCGAATCCAGCCTCGACCGCGCGGTCGAGGGCGCAGACGTCGTGATGGCGCTGCGCATGCAGCTCGAGCGCATGCACGGCGGCTTCGTGCCCGGGATGCGCGAGTACGCGCGCCTGTACCAGGTGAACGCCGAGCGGCTCGCGCGCGCGAACCCCGGCGCGCTCGTGCTTCACCCCGGACCGATGAACGAGGGCGTCGAGATCAGCCACGAGGTCGCGCACGGGCTCCAGTCCCAGGTCGAGGAGCAGGTGGCGAACGGCGTCGCCGTGCGCATGGCGGTGCTCTGGCTCGTCACGCGCACGCGCGCGAAGGGGGTGGCGTGAGCGAGCGCCTGCTGATCCGCGGCGGCCGCGTGCTGGACCCGCTCTCCGGCACGGACGCCGAGCGCGACGTGCTGGTCGAGGACGGGCGCATCGCCGCGGCCGGCGCCCGGCTCGATGCGACGGGCGCGCGCGTGATCGACGCGCGCGGGCTGTTCGTGGCGCCGGGCTTCGTCGACATCCACGCGCATCTGCGCGACCCCGGGCTCGAGTACAAGGAGGACATCGCGTCCGGCACGCGCGCGGCGGCGCGCGGCGGCTTCACGACGGTCTGCGCCATGCCGAACACGGAGCCTCCCTGCGATACGCGGGCGACGGTCGAGTACGTGCTGCGCCGCGCGGGCGAGGCCGCGTCCGTGCGCGTGTTTCCGATCGGCGCCGTGACGCGTGGGCGGGAAGGGAAGGAGCTGGCGGAGCTCGGGGACCTCGCCGAAGCCGGCTGCGTCGCCTTCAGCGACGACGGCGCGCCGATCGCCGACGCGATGATCATGCGTCGCGCGCTCGAGTACGCGTCGGCGTTCGGGCGCCCGATCATCGATCACTGCGAAGACCCGTCACTCGCGAAAGACGGCGTGATGCACGAGGGCGCGGTCGCGACGCGCCTCGGGCTGCGCGGCGCGCCCGCCGCCGCCGAGGCCGCGATGGTCGAGCGCGATATCGCGCTCGCGGAGGCGACGGGCGCGCACGTGCACATCGCGCACATCAGCACGCGGGCGGGGGTGGAGGCGGTGCGCGCCGCGAAGCGTCGTGGGCTCCGCGTCACCGCGGAAGTGACGCCGCACCATCTGACGCTCACCGCGGACGCCGTCGCCTTCGGCTGCGCCGGAGGCGACGCGCTGGTCTACGACGCAAATGCGAAGGTGAACCCGCCGCTGCGCGAACGCGACGACGTCGACGCCTGCGTGGAGGCGCTCGCCGACGGCGCCATCGACTGCGTCGCGACGGACCATGCGCCGCACGCCGTGATCGAGAAGCTGTGCGAGTTCGATGACGCGGCGTTCGGCATCAGCGGCCTCGAGACGGCGTTCGGGCTGTGCATGCGCCTCGTGCACGAGGGCCGCGTGCCGCTCGCGCGGCTCGTCGAGGCGCTGACGCTCGGGCCCGTGCGGGCGCTCGCGCTCGAGGCGCACGTGCCGGGCATCGGCACGCTCGCGCCCGGCGCGCCGGCGGATGTCGTGGTGCTGGACCCGGAGCGCGCGTGGACCGTCGACCCCTCGCGTTTCGCGTCGAAGGGAACGAACACGCCGCTGGCCGGCGTGGCGCTGCGCGGCGCCGTCGTCGCCACGATCGCGGGGGGGCGCGTGGTGCACGAGGAGGAGGTGGCCGTTGCCTGACGCGCGGCGCGCGCTGCTCGTGCTCGAGGACGGGTCCGTATTCGCCGGCGACCCGATCGGCGCCCCTGTGCGCAGCAGCGGCGAGGTGGTCTTCACGACGTGCATGACCGGCTACCAGGAGGCGCTCACCGACCCTTCGTTCGCCGGGCAGATCCTCGTCATGACGTATCCGCTGCAGGGCAACTACGGCATCAACCGCTTCGATGTCGAATCGCGGCGCGTGCAGGTGCGCGCCTTCATCGTCCGCGAGGAGTGCGAGGCGCCGAGCCACTGGCGCGCGGAGCGCACCCTGCACGAGTACCTGCTCGAGAACGACGTGCCGGGTATCGCCGGCGTGGATACGCGCGCGTTGACGCGCAAGCTGCGCACGGCCGGCGTCATGATGGGCCTGGTGACGCACGATGAGTCGCCGGAGGACGCGCTCGCGCGCCTGCGCGAGACGCCGCGCTACGGGACGACGGACCTCGTGCCGTGGGTGAGCGCGCGCGCGGCGTACGAGTACGACCACGCGCCATCGCCCGATGCGCCGCACGTCGTCGTGCTGGACCTGGGGGTCAAGTACAATATCCTCCGCATCCTGCACCGGCTGGGGTGCCGTGCGACGGCGGTGCCGTGCCAGACCAGCGCCGAGGACATCCTCGCGCTCCGGCCGGACGGCGTGCTGCTCTCGCCCGGGCCGGGCGACCCGGCGCTCCTCGACTATGCGGTGCGCACCGCCTCCGGGCTCGTCGGCAAGGCGCCGCTGATGGGGATCTGCCTGGGCCACCAGGTGCTGGGGGAAGTGTTCGGCGCGAAGACGTACAAGCTGAAGTTCGGCCACCGCGGCGCGAACCACCCGGTGCGCGACGAGGCGACGGGCCGCGTGTACGTCACGGCGCAGAACCACGGCTACGCCGTCGACCAGTCCGGCCTGCAGGCGGACGTCGAGGTCAGCCACCGCAACGTGAACGACGGCACGGTCGAGGGCCTGGCGCACCGGAGGGAACCGGTCATGACGATCCAGTACCACTCCGAGGCGTCGCCGGGGCCGCGGGACAACATGTACCTGTTCGAGCGCTTCCTGCAGATGGTGGAGACGTGCCGCGGCCGCAGCGCCGCGCCGTCCGGGAGGGCGTCATGAGCGAGACCAACGTCCGGTCCGAGGTCACCTACCGCCAGGCGAACACCAATGACGCCGAGGCGATCGCCGGCGTCATCGCCGAGGTGGTGAAGGAACCCAACCCGGTCGCCTTCGAGCGCGAGCTGACGCCGGCGGAGGTGCGCACCTGGCTCCAGCGCCTCGGCGGGGAGGGCGGCGTCTTCCTGGCGACCGGCGACGGGCGCGTGCTGGGCTTCGCGGCGCTCGACTACAACACGTTCGAGCCGGACACCGTGGTGCTCGGCGTGTGGATGCTGCCGGAGGCGCGGCGCAAGGGCATCGGCACGGCGCTCGCGGAGTACGCGCTCGGCTTCGCGCGCGACAAGGGGTACAAACGCATTCGCGGGCGGCTGCCGCAGGACAACGAAGTGGCGTTGAGCTTCCTCAGCAGCATCGGCGCGCTCGTGCCCATCTACAACCCGGAGGCGCGATTCGAGCTGCCGCTCGTCTGATGATGAACACCGAGCTGCGCCTCGACCAGGTGATGAAGAGCATCGACGTGCTCGGCCGGCTCGCGTTCGCGGGCCAGTGCGTCGCGGCCATGGCGATCATCGCCGGGCCGGTGCTGTTCGTCGTGGCGAGCGTCCTGCCGTTCGTCGTCTGGGAGGACAACCGCGGCGAGGCGTTGCTCATCTGGCTCGGCGGCTGGCTGCTGGCCGTCGCGGTGACCGGCGCCGGCGTGGTGCTCGCGCTGTTCTGCTGGCGCTGGTCGGGCGACTGGATTACCGAGTGGCCGGGGTATGCGGTGGGCATGGCGTTCGGCGCGGCGGCGGACGGCGCCCTCGCCTACCTGCTCGTCGCGACGCCCGTGAACGTCTACCTCTCGTTCGCGGCGACGATGGCCGCCGCGTTCGTCGCCGGGTCCCTCGTCGCGGGCCACCTCGGCGGCGCGCGGGTCATCCCGGAGCAGCGGCAGCGGCAGCGCGCCCTGGCGAGGCGGCGCTGATGCGGCGGGAGCCTCTCGCCCTGGACGGCGAGCGAGCGTGAGCAAGCCCTCGAAGGTCCTGATCATCGGCTCCGGACCGATCGTGATCGGCCAGGCCGCGGAGTTCGACTACGCCGGCACGCAGGCGTGCAAGGCCATGCGCGAGGAGGGCATCACCGCCGTCCTCGTCAACTCCAACCCGGCGACGATCATGACGGACGAAGATGTCGCCGACGTCGTCTACATCGAGCCGATCACCGTCGACGTCGTCACGCGCATCATCGAGCGCGAGCGCCCGGACGGGCTGCTGCCGACGCTGGGCGGGCAGACCGGCCTGAACATGGCCGTCGCGCTCGACAAGGCGGGCGTGCTCGACCGCTACGGCGTACGCGTGCTCGGGACGCCGCTGGACGCGATCCGGCGGGCGGAGGACCGCGAGCTGTTCCGCGACATGCTGGCGAGCATCGGCGAGCCGACGCCGGCCTCGCAGATCGTCACGGACATGGAGTCCGCCCGGCGCGCGCGCGAGGCGATCGGCCTGCCGGCCGTGATCCGCCCCGCGTATACGCTCGGCGGCACCGGCGGCGGCATCGCGCACACGGAGGAAGACTACGAGCGCATCGTCGCCGGCGGGCTCGCCGCCAGCCCGATCACGCAGGTGCTCGTCGAGCAGTGCCTCCTCGGCTGGAAGGAGGTCGAGTACGAGGTGATGCGCGACGGCGCGGGCAACGTCATCACCGTGTGCAACATGGAGAACTTCGACCCCATGGGCGTGCACACCGGCGACAGCATCGTCGTCGCGCCGAGCCAGACGCTGTCCGACAAGGAGTACCAGATGCTCCGCTCGGCGTCGCTGAGCATCATCTCCGAGCTGGGGATCGAGGGGGGCTGCAACGTCCAGCTCGCGCTGGCGCCGAACCCGGAGACGACGCCGTGGGCCGTGCCCGCCGGCGATGCCCTGCCGCCGTATTACGTCATCGAGGTCAACCCGCGCGTGTCGCGCAGTTCCGCGCTCGCGAGCAAGGCCACGGGGTACCCGATCGCCCGCGTCGCGGCGAAGATCGCCGCCGGCCGAACGCTCGACCAGATCCCGAACGCCGCCACGCAGAAGACGACCGCGGCGTTCGAGCCGGCGCTCGACTACGTCGTCGTCAAGATCCCGCGCTGGCCCTTCGACAAGTTCCCCTTCGGCGACCGCGCGCTCGGCACGCAGATGAAGGCGACGGGCGAGGTGATGGCGATCGACCGCACGTTCGAGGGCGCGCTGCAGAAGGCCGTGCGCTCGCTCGAGATCGGCGGCCGCTCGCTGCTCTGGGAGGAGCCGGCGTGGAAGGACGGCCACCAGGAGCGGCCGATGCACGCCACCGACGAGCGCCTGTGGTCGCTGATGGCGGCGATCCGCCGCGGGGCGGACCTGCTCGCGGTCTCGCGGCAGACCGGCGTCGACCTCTGGTTCCTGCGCAAGCTGGCGAACATCGTCGCGATGGAGAAGCGGCTGCTCTCCGAGTCGCTGACGCCGGACCTGCTGCGGCGCGCGAAGCGCATGGGCTTCTCGGACGCACAGATCGGCACGCTCGCCGACCGCCTGCCCGAGCAGGTGCGCGCGCTGCGCCGCGACTGGGGCATCCGGCCGGTGTACAAGATGGTGGACACCTGCGCCGCCGAGTTCGACGCCGCCACGCCGTACTTCTACAGCACCTACGAGGACGAGAACGAGGCGCCGCCCGAGCTCGGCAAGCGCGCGCTCGTCATCGGCAGCGGGCCGATCCGCATCGGCCAGGGCATCGAGTTCGACTACTGCTCCGTCCACGCCTCGTGGGCGCTCGAGCGCGCGGGCTACCGCAGCGTGATGGCGAACTCGAACCCGGAGACGGTCTCGACCGACTTCGACACGAGCGACCGCCTGTACTTCGAGCCGCTCGACGAGGAGGCGGTGCGCGACATCCTCGAGAACGAGGCCGGCGCCCCGCCCGACGAGGGCGGTGAGCTGCCGCCGTCGATCGTGCAGTTCGGCGGCCAGACCGCGATCAACCTCGCCGGGCCGCTGCACGCCGCCGCCGCGCCGATCATCGGCTCCTCGTCGGAGACGATCGACCTCGCAGAGGACCGCAAGCGGTTCGAGGCGTTCCTCTCCGGCCTCGGCATCCCGCAGCCGCCGGGCGCGGCGGTGCTCACCGTCGAGGACGCGATCACGACGGCGGACCTGCTGGGCTACCCGGTGCTCGTGCGGCCCAGCTACGTGCTCGGCGGGCGCGCGATGGAGATCGTGCAAAACCCGACCGAGCTTGCGCGCTTCGTGCAGCAGGCCGCCGAGGTAAGCGAGGGCAAGCCGATCCTCATCGACAAATACCTCGAGGGCAAGGAGGTGGAGGTCGACGCGATCTGCGACGGCGCGCGCGTGCTCATCCCGGGCATCATGGAGCACATCGAGCGCGCGGGCGTGCACTCGGGCGACTCGATGGCGGTCTACCCCGGCGTGCACCTCACCGCGGCGGAGGTGGACACGATCGTCGAGTACACGCGGCGCATCGGGCTCGGGCTCGACGTGCGCGGGCTGATGAACGTGCAGTACGTGATCATGCCGGCAGCCGACCCGTCGCACGCGGGCGAGTCCGAGGTCTACGTGCTCGAGGTGAACCCGCGCGGCTCGCGCACCGTGCCGTTCCTGTCGAAGGTCACCGGCGTGCCGATGGTGCAGGCGGCGGTGAACGTCATGCTCGGGCGCACGCTCGCGGAGCAGGGCCTGCCGGACGGCCTCTGGCCGCGCCAGCCGCTCGTGGCGGTGAAGGCGCCCGTGTTCTCGATGGCGAAGCTGATCGGCGTCGACACGTACCTGGGGCCGGAGATGAAGTCGACAGGCGAGGTGATGGGCATCGACCGCGACTTCCCGTCGGCGCTGGCGAAGGCGCTGATCTCGGCCGACCTCGCGCTGGCGCCGGGCGGCGGCGTGCTGCTGAGCATCGATGACCGCCACAAGACGACGATGCTGCCGACGATCCGCGCGCTGCACGAGGCGGGCTTCCGGCTCTACGCGACGGAGGGCACCGCCGGCATGATCGCGGCGCTCGGGCTGCCCGTGGAGCAGGTCACCAAGCGCCTGCAGGGCCACCCGAACGTGCTCGACGTGATCCAGGATGGCTCCGTGACGTGCGTGATCAACACGCCGGAAGGGCGCTACACCGGCACGCTGCGCGATGGCTTCTACATCCGGCGCGCGGCCGCGGAACGGCGCATCCCGTGCTTCACCAGCCCCGATACGGCGCGCGCGGCCGTCGATGCGCTGCTCGTCGCAATGGCCAACGACGGCGCGCCGCCGTACCAGGTGCGCCCGCTGCCCGAGTACCGGGACGGCGCGTGAAGGTCGGCTACGCGACCGTCGTCGAGAACGAGCGGCTCTACGCCGACACGTGCGTCACGTGGTTTCGCGCGCCTGACCTGGCGCGCGGCGCCACGCCCGGCCAGTTCCTGATGCTCCGCTGCTCCGACGACGCCGCATACGACGGCGACGCCGCCCACGCGGACGACCCGCTGCTCCCCCGGCCGATGAGCTACCACCGCGTCCGCCCCGGCACGGACGGGCCGGAGTGGTCGATCCTCTACGACGTCGTGGGCCGCGGGACCGCGTGGCTCGCGGCGCGCCAGCCCGGCGACGCCGTGTACTGCTGGGGCCCCCTCGGCCGCGGCTACCACATCGGCCGCACGTCGCGGAACCTGCTGCTGGTCGCCGGTGGCATCGGCATCGCGCCGCTCGTCTGGCTCGCCGATGACGCCGTCGCGCGCGGGCTCAACGTCACGATGGTGATCGGCGCGCGCTCGTCCGTGCACGTCTTCCCGTCGGCGCTGCTCCCGGCCGAGGTCGAGGTGGTCGTCACGACGGACGACGGGTCCGCCGGCCGGCAGGGCGTTGCGACGGACGCGTTCGGCGAGCTGCTCGAATGGTGCGACCAGGCGTTCGCCTGCGGCCCGACGGCGATGTTCGCCGCCATGGCGCAGGTCGCCCGCCGCGCGCGCGTGCGCCGCTCCGTGCAGGTGCTGCTCGAGGAGCGCATGGGCTGCGGGACGGGCATCTGCTATGGCTGCGCGGTCGAGGCGCGCGTCCGCGGCGGCCGGGCGATGAAGCTCGTGTGCAAGGACGGCCCGCGCTTCGACCTGCGCGACGTGTTCTAGCGCTCGCGGGTGGCGCGCCGCGCGGGGCGCCGGGGGCGCCGAGGCCGCGCGCTGCGACGGTGGGTCGCGCCGGGCGGCTGCGAGCGCCCGCGGCTACGATTCTCGACATAATCTAGCTTCATGGCGTTGTACGGCGCGTCCCGCAGGTTCGCGTAGTCGCGCTTCATGGCACCGCCGCCGGCGCTCGCCCGGCGTGCTCGAGGTCCAGCAGCTGGGGCGCGTTCGCCCCGCGGTTCGGCAGCGTCGTCGGCAGCTCCTGGTGGTACGCGCCGGAAGGGAGGACGCCGCAGCCGCCGTACGCGCGCATCACGCGGAGCTGGGCGAGCGCATCCTCGCCGCAGTGCTCGTCGGGCAACTCGCGCCAGAACTCGAATCCCCCGCAGGCGCGCAGCTTCGCGACGTCGTAGAGCACGCATCCGCCGGCCCAGGCGATGCGGTAGGCGCGCGGCGAGGCCGGGGTGATGCGCAGCCGCCGCTGCACGTGCAGGGCGTTCGCCGCGTTGTGCAGGCGGTAGCGGTCCCACGCCGGCGAGCCGGGGCGCACGTCCTCCGGCGCCACGGGGCCGTCCCAGAACGCGACGTCCTGCTCGTGCTCGCGCACGTCGTCGGCGTAACTCAGCCCGACCAGCGGCATGCCCGTGAAGCCGCAGCGCTCGCGCGCCAGCACCGACGCCAGCACGCCGATCGCCCACCGCTCGAGGATGACGTCGTCGTCGAGGAAGAGCGCCCACGGCGCGCGGGCCTCGTCGAGCAGGAACTGGCGCTGCTCCGCCATGCCGCGGCGCGGCAGGTGCTTGTGCCAGTCGACCTCGATGCCATGTGCGCGAAGGACGCGCGTCGCGGCCTGCACCTCCGGTGCGTCGATGGCGTTCGCCGCCTCGTCCTGGTCCGAGATCACGAGCCGCAGGTCAGCCTGCTCTTGCGCGCAGAGCGACGTCAGTGTGACCGCCAGCGCGGCCGGACGCCGGTACGTCGGGATCAGCACGTCGATGCGCATCTCGCAGTCCTTGCGTCTCCGCGTACAGCTCCAGTGTCGCGCGGACGACGTCGGCGGGGGATACCTCGCGCAGGCACGCATGGTGCCCCGCCGGGCAGACGCTCCGATAGCACCAGCGGCAGGGCACGTCGTGATAGAGCACGCGCGCCGGCACGCGCCACGGCGTATGCTGCGGGTTCGTCAGCGCATACAGGTCCACGACGGGGGTGCCGACCGCGGCGGCGACGTGCACCGGCGCGCTGTTGTTGGCGATGAGCACCGGCGCCGCCTCGATCAGCGCGGCCAGCTCGGCGAGCGTCAGCCGCCCGGAGAGGTCGAGCGCCCGCGCCCGCATCGCCCGGCGCACGCCGGCGACCGCCGCCGCGTCACCCCGCCCGCCGGCGAGCACGATGCGCCACCCATGTTCGCGCACGAGCGCGTCGGCGGCGGCGGCGAATGATTCCGGCGGATAGCGGCGCGATGCCGCCGTCGCGCCCGGATGGACCACCGCCCACGGACGCGCGCCGCTCCCGGCGCCGGCGAGCAGGGCGGCGATGCGCGAGCGTGCGGCGTCGGGCACGGCCAGCGACAGCCGGTCGTCCGTCGCCGCGCAGCCGATGCTCGCGACGAGGTCGAGCTGGCGCTGCGTCTCGTGGCGGACGCCGTGCTCCGGCTCGTCCTCCGGCACGCGATGGGTGAGCAACCGGTACGCCTGCTCGCGGCAGTGCGCCAGCGAACGTGGGATGCCGGCGAGGCGGCAGAGCATCGCCGCGGGCAGCGCGCTCTGCGTGTAGACCGTGAAGATCGCCGCCGCATCGAAGCGCGCTCCCCGCAACGTCTCGATCACGCGGCGCTCGCCGCGCTGGTCCGGCGCGGGCGGCGAACCCTTCACCCACGGCGCCGCGTACTCGATGACGCCGTCGATCTCCGGTACCAGGCGCGCGACCGCGGCGCCCTCCGGCGACGTCAGCAGGGTGATGCGGCGCCCCGGCGATCCGGCGCGCAGGGCGCGGATCGCGGGCGTTGTCATCAGCACGTCACCGATCGTGTCGAGCCGGACGCACAGGACGTTCTTCGCGGCGTCCCACGCGGCCGGGACGCCGGTCGCGTCCATGCCCGTTCTCCCCTCCGGCCTCGGCGTTGCGGATGCGTTCGATGACGCCGGTCGTGCTGCGCTCCTCCAGGTAGGGCAGGATCTGGACCACGCCGCCGAGCTGCTCCACGAGCGGCGCCTCGGGCAGCATGCCACGCGTGTAGTCGCCGCCCTTCACGTACACGTGCGGACGCACCGCGCGTATCAGCGCTTCCGGCGTGTCCTCATCGAACGGCACGATGTGGTCGACGCAGCTCAACGCCGACAGCACCTGCACGCGGTCCTCGAGCCCGTTGATCGGGCGCGAAGGCCCCTTCAGCCGCGCGACGCTTGCGTCGCTGTTCACGCCCACGACCAGGATGTCGCCCAGCGCCTTCGCGCGGTTCAGGTAGGTGATATGACCGCGATGCAGGATGTCGAAGCAGCCGTTGGTGAAGACGACCCGGCGACCCTGCTCGCGGTGAAACTCGATGCGGCGCAGGAAGCGCTCGCGGTCATCCACGCACTTGTCATCCGCGGTGAGGTACGCGCGCAGCTCCGTCGCGCTGCAGGCGCAGGTGCCGTCCTTGCCGACGACGACCGCCGCCGCGGCCGATGCCAGCTCGGCCGCCGCGGGGGGCGTGGCGCCCGCCGCGAGCGCGGCCGTCAGCGCGCTCACGAACGTGTCGCCCGCGCCAGCGGCGCGCGTGTTGCGCGCCGGCCGCGCCCACGTGCGGTAGGGCGGGGCGCCGCGCTCGAACAGGAGCGCGCCGTCCGCGTCGAGCGTGATCGCGCCGATGTGCGCGCCGGTCATCTCGAGCAGGCGCTCCGCGTGCTCCGCCACCTGCTGCGCGCGAGCGTCGGGGCCATCGGCGCGGCGGAGGCCGAGCAGCGCCGCCGTCTCGTCATAGTTCGGCTTCACCGCGCTGGGCCGCAGCGGGCGGTAGCGCGGCAGGTCGCGCGAGTCGACGATCACCGTCCGCCGGTGCTGCGCCTGCATCTCGGCGAGCGCCCGCACCACGCCCGGCGTGAGGATGCCGTAGCCGTAGTCAGAGACGACGAGCGCGTCGGCGGCGTCGTACAGGCGCCAGAGCCGGTCCACGAGCACCCGCTCGACGTCGGCATCGACCGCCGCGGTCGTCCCCTGGTCGAAGCGCACGAGGAGCTGCCCGGCGGCGACGACGCGCGTCTTCGCCAGCGTGCGCCGGCCGGCGACCTCGATCAGATGGTCGGTGTCCACCCCCGCCGCGTCGAGCGCCGTCCGCACGGCCTCCCCTTCCGCGTCCTCCCCGGCGACCGAGACGAGCGATGCGCGCGCGCCCAGCCGGGCGAGGTTCAGCGCCGTGTTTGCGGCGCCGCCCGGCGCGTCGGCGCGCCGCGCGACATCGACGATCGGCACCGGCGCCTCGCGCGAGATGCGACGCGCGTCGCCCTCCAGGTACGAGTCGAGCATCGTCTCGCCCACCACGACGACGCGCAGGTCGCCGAAGCGGTCGATCAGGCGCGTCATCTCGTCGGTCAGCATCGCCACCCCCGCACGATGAGCTCGCCGGCCTCGCGCAGGTCGGCGGCGACGTAGTCCGGCTCGCGGTCCGGTGTGCGCTGCCATTCCGTCTCGTGCCCGTTGTCGACGAGCACCGTCCGGCAGCCGGCGCGCCGCCCCGCCTCGACGTCGTCCAGGATGTCCCCAACCATCCACGATTGCCGCGGGTCGATGCTGTGCTCCGCCAGCGCCCGCGTGATCATGCCGGGCGCGGGCTTCCGGCAGTCGCAGGCCGTCGCGTAGCGCGCGTCGGCGCCGGCCGGGTGGTGCGGGCAGTAGTAGAAGCCGTCGAGCTCGACGCCGCCGTCGCGCAGCAGGGCGCGCAGCCGCCGCTCGACGGCGCGCACCGCCCGCTCATCGAAGTAGCCGCGCGCGACGCCGGACTGGTTCTTCGACACGACGAACAGCCGGTAGCCCGCGCGGTCCAGCGCGCGCAGGCAGTCGAGCGCGCCGCTGGCGAGGCGCACCCGCGCCGGGTCGACGTTGTAGGGCACGTCCTCGACCAGCGTGCCGTCCTTGTCCAGGAATACCGCGCGCGTCGCGTTCGTCATGGCCACGACGTCTCCCGCATCGGCAGCACCATCACTTCCGGCACGACCGTCTCCCGCGGCTGCGTCAGCACGACCCGCACCGTCTCCGCGACGTTCCGCGGATCCTGCAGCACGCCGGGGTCGAGGTCGGGGAAGCGGTCGAGCAGGAACGGCGTCCGCATGCCGCCGGCCACGACGGCCGTGACCTTCACGCCGCGCGCGCGCGCCTCGACGTGAAGCGCGTGGCTCAGGCCGAGCAGCCCCCACTTGCTGGCGTGGTACGCGGAAGCGTTCGCCCATGCGCGCTTGGCCGCCGTCGAGACGATGTTCACGATCTGCCCCTCGCCGCGCGCCGCCATCTCCGCGAACGCGAGACGCGACATCAGGAACGGCCCGCGGAGGTTCACGGCGACGATCCGGTCCCACTCGGCGAGCGACAGTTCGTCGATCGGCGCCGTCACGTCCACGCCGGCGTTGTTCACCAGGATGTCGAGCCGGCCGTAGCGGCCGATGATCTCGCGTACCGCGGCCTCCGCCTGCTCCGCGTCGGTCACGTCGAGATGCAGCGCCATCGCCGCGCCGCCGGCCGCGCGCGCGACGTCTTCGGCGAGGTCCAGACGCACATCGCCGGCGATCACCGTGGCGCCGGCGGATGCGAGCGTCTCGCAGATCGCGGCGCCCAGCCCGCGCCCGCCGCCCGTGACCAGCGCAACGCGGCCCGAGAGCGCGTCGCCGCCGGCGCGTGCGGCGTCCGTCAGTTGTTGGGTCATGCTTCCGCCTCGTTCCGGTTCAGCCCCGCGCGCCCGCGGATCTTCCAGTTGCCTTGCTTCCGCCGCAGCCGCCGCAGGTTCGAGGGCACGTGGCCGTCCTCGCGCCGGTGCACGGCGAGCGCCGGGCGCGCGCCGAACATGCGCTCCTCCACGAGTTCGCAGAGCAGGTGCACGACGAGGATCTGCACCTCCTGGATGCGCTGGGTATCGCGCGCCGGCACGACGATCGCCAGGTCCGCCATCGACCGCACGGTGCCGCCGTCGCCGCCGAGCACGGCGATGGTCTGCAGCCCGCGCCGCCGCGCCATCTCGAACGCGTGGGCGACGTTGCGCGCCCGCCCGCTGGTGCTGATGCCGATGAGGATGTCGCCCGCGCGCCCGAACGCCTGCACCTGGCGCGCGAACACGTCGTCGTACCCCACGTCGTTCGACCAGGCGGTGAGCACGGCCGTATCGGCGCTCAGCGCGAGCGCCGGCAGGCCGGGGCGCTCGCTGCATTTGAACCGCCCGACGAGCTCGCCCGCGAAGTGCTGCGCATCGGCCGCGCTGCCGCCGTTCCCGCAGATCAGCACTTTCCCGCCGCGCGAGAAGCAGACGTCGAGCATCTCCGACGCGTCGCGGATCTGGCCGCGCACGCGGTGCTGCGCCTGGCGCATCGCCTCCATCGCCCCGGCGAAGCCGTGGTCGATGAGCGCCAGGTGCTGCGACTCGACGCTGAAGCCGGGCCGGCTTGCGGCGAGGACGTCCTCGTACAAGAGCGCGACCGAGTCGGCGACCTTGCGCCACGTGAACAGGTCGTTGACGCGGCGCACCGCCTGGTACCGGAACACGCTGAGCAGCTTCGGGTGCTCGTAGAGGTGCGCCAGTCGTTCCGCCAGTGCCTCCGGGTCGTTCGGCGGCACCAGGTATCCCGTCTCGCCGTCGCGCACCGTGAACTTGATGCCCCCGACGTTCGCCCCGACGATCGGCGTGCCGCATGCCATCGCTTCGACGGGGGTGATCCCGAAGGGCTCATACCAGGGGGTGGTCACGAAGATGTCGGCTGCGCTGTAGTAATACTTCAGCGCCTCGCGCCCGCGCCGGCCGATGAACTGCACGAGGTCGGCGACCTGCGCGTCCCGCGCCACGCCGCGCAGGCGCGCCAGCTCCGGCGTGGCGTCCGACTCCGGGTCGTCGCACTCGCCGCCGACGATCAGCAGGCGCGCCGCGACGTTGTGGCGTTGCGTCAGCCGCGCGAAGCCGCGGATCACGTTGTCCACGCCCTTGCGCGGCACCAGCCGCCCGAGCTGCAGGATGATCCGCTCGTCCGGCGACAGCCCGAGCACCACGCGCGCCAGCGCCTTGCTCACGGGGAAGAACTCCGCCTGGTCGAACCCGCAGGGCACGATCGTGATCTTCGAGGGGTCGGCGTTGTAGAGCCGGATCAGGTCCTCCTCGTCCTGCGGGCACTCGGCGAGCACGTGGTCCGCCTCGGCGACCACGCGGTCCTCGATCGCGAAGCGCTCCTCCGGGAACTGGTCGGCGTCGCGCTGGAAGTGCCGGCGCACCCGTCCGAGCGCATGGAACGTGACGACGAACGGCACGCCCATCTCGCGCTTGATCTCCGTCGCGACGAGGCCGGACATCCAGAAGTTCGCGTGCACGAGCTCGTAGCGCTTCCGCTGCCGCCGGAAGAAGCGGAGCACCCACGCCGTGAACTCGTCCATGTACGGCAGCAGCTCTTCCTTTCGCACGAACTCGGGCGGCCCGGCCGGCACGTGCACGATGCGCACGCCCGCGGTCCAATCGACGACCTCGGGCGCGTCCGCATGGTCGCGACGCGTGAACACGTCGACCTCGTACCCCGCCTCGGCGAGGTGACGCGCGAGCTGCCCGACGTAGACGTTCTGGCCCCCGCTGTCGATCCCGCCGAGCATCCCGAGCGGCGACGCGTGCTCGCTGATCATCGCGATGCGTCTGGTCATGCGGTCACTCCTGCGGCGTCGATGTCGGTGACGGCCGGCGTCGGGCGTACGAGGCCGCGCCGGATGCCGGTGACCTCCGCGAGCGCTTCGTCCCACGCGCGCACGAACCGGTCGATGTGGAACCGCTCGAGCGCGTAGCGCCGCGCGCCCTCCCCCAGCCGGCGGGCCTCCGCGCGGTCCCCGAGGAGGCGCCGCATGTGGTCGATCAGCCGCCGCACGTCGGTATCGACGAAGCCGCTGACGCCGCTCTCGACGGCCATCGCCATCTCCGTCGTCGCGAGCCCGACGACCGGCGCGCCGAGCATCATCGCTTCGCAGACCGCGAGCCCCATGCTCGTGTAGCGGATCGGGTTGAAGAACAGCCGCCGCGCGGCGACGAAGCGCGCCAGCGCCTCGCGCGGGAGGTCGCCCGCGCCGCCGTCTTCCTCCGAGCCGATGCCGGCGAGGTCGAGCGGCACTTCGCGCCGCGCAGCGTCGAACACGTCGGCGCCAAGCCGCCGCCCGCGCGACCGCAGCCCGTTGACGACGACGGCGCCGCGCGCGAGGTCGCCGCGGTAGCGCACGCCGTCCGGCACGGTCACCCCGTGGTCGATGACGCGCACGGGCGTCCGCCCGCTGTCCCACATCAGCGCGTTGAACGGCGTGACGTGCACGAGCAGCGTGTCCGGGTCGTCGACGGGATGCCGCGTGTCGGTCGCGTGCTCGCGCGGCGGGTCGTGCTCGATGTACACGCGCGGCATGCGCTGCTGCGCCTGCGAGAGGATCTCCTCACGGTCGATGCGCCAGTTCCGCTGCGATTGGTAGATCACGCAGTCGAGCGCGAGCTCGCGCACGCACTCCGCCGGCACTTCGCGCAGGTTCTCGGGCCACCGCAGTGTCCCTGCCCGCCCGCCGTAGCCTTCGGGCCGGCCGGGTCGCACCGGTACGTAGAGGTCGTGCGGGATGTGCGACAGGTAGTACAGGTAGCTCCCGTGCACATGCCAGGTGAGGATGCGCAGCCGGCGTGCCGTCCCGAAGCTCACGCGCGCACCTCCTCCGCGGCGAGCACGCTGCCCGTCGCCAACATGCGCACGGCCGCGCCCGCGACCTCCCCCGGCGGGATGTCGAGGCACTCCATGCCGTAGGGGCAGCGGAACGCGTAGCACGGCGAGCAGCCGGTCTCGCGCCGCAGGAGCACCGCCGGCGCGCTGCGCGGCGCCCACTGCGATTCGTGCTCGGTGCCCGAGTAGGTGATCACCATCGGCCGTCGGAGCGCGTCGGCGATGTGCATCGGCCCGGAGTCGTTCGCGACGAGCAGCGCGGCGCGCTGGATCAGCGCCGCGAGCTCCGGCACGCTCGTCTCGCCGGCGAGCGTGGCGACGCGCGCGCCCTCGAGCATCGACGCGATCTGCGCCGCCATACCGCGCTCGCGCTCGCTCGCGGCGATGACCACCGGCAACCCGGTGCGCTCGACGATGGCCCGCATCGCGGCGGCGAAGCGGCCGGGATCGTAGGTCCGGGCGGCGCAGCTCGCGCCCGGCGCCAGCAGCACGAAGGGGGCATGCGTCGCGATGCGGCGCGCCGCCAGCAGGGCATCCGCTCGCGCCCGCGCGCCCTCCGGCACCCGTAGCTCCAGGTCGCGGCGGCCCACGTGGAACCCGGCCGCTTCGAGCAGGTGCAGGTTCCGCTCCGCCTGGTGCGTCGCATCGGGCAGCGGCCGCACCCACTGCGTGAGCACGCTGCCGCCGAACTCCTTCGACTGGCCGATGCGGCGCGGGATCCCGGCGAGGTAGCACGCGTACGCCGGGGGCCATGGCGACTGCGAGAAGCTCGTGAAGATCAGCGCGGCATCGAACGCGCGCTCGACGAGGTCGTCGATCAGCCCGCGCTCGCGCTCCGGATCGAGCGGCATCCGGCCCGATGCGTCCTGCCACACCGCCGAGTGCATGATGACCTCGTCGATCCACGGCAGCATCGGCGCCACCTGCGCAGCGGCCGGCGACGCCATGAGGGTGATTCGCGCCTCCGGCAGCGCGTGGCGCAGCGCGCGCAGCGCAGGCCCGAGCAGCACCGCGTCGCCGACGTTGTCGAGCCGCACCGCGAGCACGCGGCGCACGCCGTCCCATCCCTCAGGCCGCATCGGCCGCCTCCCGCACGAGGAGCGCGTCGGCTTCGCGCAGCACGTCCTGCACCGCGACGTCGACGCCGGCGACCGGGCGGTGCAGGGCCGCGTCGGCGGGCGCCCAGCGCGTCGGGTCGCTGCCGGAGAACACGACGACGCTCGGCGTCCCCACGGCGTCGGCGAGGTGCGAGACGCCGGTGTCGTTGCAGACGAGCAGCCGCGCTGACTCGAGGAGCGCCGCGAGCGAACCCAGCGTGGTGCGCCCGGCGAGGTCGGTCGCCGGAGCATGCATTCGCGCGCGGACGCCGGCCGTGATCGCGCGCTCGTGCGTCGAGCCCGTGAGCACGATGTCGCAGCCGCGTGCGGCGAGGGCGTCCGCCGTCTCGGCGAAACGCGCCGCCGGCCAGCGCCGCGACGCCTGTCGCGCGCCCGGATGGATGACGGCGATTCGAGCGCCGGGCGCGCCGCCGCGCGACGCCGCCAGCTCCGCGCGGTCCGCCGGCCGCACCGGGAACTCGAGCGCGTCGTCACCGCAGGCGACGCCGAGGTGCTCGAGCAGCCGAAGCGGGCGCAGGCGCTCCGGCTCGTCGTCCGGGTACGGGATGAAGCTCTCGTCGTCGGGGCACCACGCGCCCGGGGCGTAGCATCCCGCCGTCCTCCGCGCGCCGAAGAGCGCCGCGATCGCGTTGGTAACCTGGCCGCTGCCGTGCGCCTGCAGCGCGAGGTCGAACCGCAGCGCCTGCATCTCGGCCAGGAAGCGCGGGACGGCGGCGATCTCCGGCGCGCGCTCCGGCAGTCCCGGGAAGCCGGGGAACTCGATCAGCTCATCGATGTACTCGGGGAAACGCCCGGCCAGCTCACGCGCCCAGGGCAGCGCGACGAGCGCGATGTGCGCGCGCGGGTTGGCGCGGCGCAGCGCCCGCAGCGCCGGCACGGCGCAGAGCATGTCGCCCAGTTGCAGCGCCCGCAGCACCGCGATGCGGCTTGCGGAGTCGACCTGCGGCATCGGCGGGGATGTCAGCACGGACAGTCCTGTTCGGCGTGCTCGGTCGCATGGTCAGCCTTGCGCCGGACCGCGGCGTCCGCACGCGCCGCTCATGAGCTGCGCGGCGCCCGGCTGCGGCTCGCTCCTCTGGTGGGATACCATCGGCCGTCTCGCATCCACATAACATCCGCTCCGACGCTCGTCAGAGAAGGCGGACGAGGACGCAAAAGCGCATCGCCCCGTTTCCGCTTCGCGGCGGTTCGTATCGCTTCCGATATGGCGCCCGTCTCGTCGCCCGCGCCCGGCGCGCCGGCGTTGACCTTCGATCCTGGCCCTGCCTAGACTGCGCGCGATGACTTCACAGAACGGCAAACAGGCGCCGCCGGAGCGCGACGTCCCCTTCGAGACCTCGTCCGGCAAGCCGGTGAAGACCGTGTACGGGCCCGCCGACCGCGCGGGCGCCGACTACCTGCGCGACCTCGGCTTCCCGGGCGAGTACCCGTTCACCCGCGGGGTCCAGCCGACGATGTACCGCGGCCGCTTCTGGACGATGCGCCAGTACGCCGGCTTCTCCGACGCGGAGGAGTCCAACCGCCGCTACAAGTACTTGCTCTCCCAGGGCCAGACCGGGCTCTCGGTCGCCTTCGACCTCCCCACGCAGATCGGCTACGACCCCGACCACGAAATGGCCGAAGGCGAGGTGGGCAAGGTCGGCGTCTCGATCTGCTCGCTCGAGGACATGGAGACGCTCTTTCGCGACATCCCGCTCGAGACGGTGACGACGTCGATGACGATCAACGCCACGGCGGCGGTCCTGCTCTCGCTGTATGTCGCCGTCGCCAAGAAGCAGGGCGCCGATCTGGCGAAGGTCGGCGGCACGACGCAGAACGACATCCTCAAGGAGTACATCGCCCGCGGCACGTACATCTTCCCGCCGCGGCCGTCGCTGCGCCTGATCACCGACGTCTTCGCCTGGTGCAACGAGAACCTGCCGCAGTGGAACACCATCAGCATCAGCGGGTACCACATGCGCGAGGCCGGGTGCACGGCGGCGCAGGAAGTCGGCTTCACCATCGCCGACGCCATCGAGTACACGCAGGCGGCGATCGACCGCGGGCTGAAGGTCGATGACTTCGCGCCGCGGCTCGCGTTCTTCTTCGCCTGCCACAGCAACTTCCTCGAGGAGATCGCGAAGTTCCGTGCCGCCCGGCGCCTGTGGGCCCGGACGATGAAGGAGCGATTCGGCGCGCAGGACCCGCGGTCGATGATGCTGCGCTTCCATACGCAGACCGGCGGCGCCACGCTGACGGCGCAGCAGCCGATCAACAACCTGGTGCGCACGGCCCTGCAGGCGCTGTCGGCCGTGCTCGGCGGCACGCAGTCGCTGCACACGAACAGCTACGATGAGGCGCTCTCGCTCCCGTCGCAGCACGCGGCCGAGCTGGCGCTGCGCACCCAACAGATCCTTGCGTACGAGACCGGGGTCGGCGACACGATCGACCCCGTCGCGGGCTCCTGGTACATCGAGCACCTCACGGACGAGGTGGAGCGCGACGCGGCGGACTACGTGCGGCGCATCGACGAGATGGGCGGCGCGCTGGCTGCGGTCGAGCGCGGGTTCCAGGCATCCGAGATCCACGAGAACGCCTTCCGCATCCAGCGCGACATCGAGGCGCACCGCAAGGTGGTCGTCGGCGTCAACGAGTTCGTGGAGGAGGAGCCCCCGCCCGAGGGCCTCCATCGCCACGACCCGACGGTCGGCGAGCGACGGCGCAAGCAGCTCGCGCGCCTGCGTGCGGCGCGCGACGGTGCGGCGGTGGACGCGGCCCTGCGCCGGCTCGAGGACGGCGCGCGCGGCGACGCGAACATGATCCCGCTGATCATCGAGGCGGTCGAGCAGTACGCGACGCTCGGCGAGATCTGCGCGCGCCTGCGCTCGGTCTGGGGCGAGCAGCGGGAGACGCTGGCGCTCTAGCCTTCGCTCCGGTCCCGCAACCAGGCGTTGAACTGCGGCTTCCGGCGCTCGCGCCACGCGGCCACGCCCTCGCGCGCGTCCGGGTGGTGGTCGCTGATCGCCGTCTTCGCCGCGATGTCGTCGAGCGCCTGCGCGAAGGTCTGCTCCGCGGCGTTGTAGATCGCGCGCTTCAGCAGCCGCATCGACACCTGCGGCCCCTCCGCCAGCTCGCGCGCGAAGTCCAGCGCGCGGGGCAGCAGCGCCTCCGGCTCGACGACTTCGTGCACGAGCCCCAGCTCGAGCGCCTCCGCCGCGGAGACGATGCGCGCGCGCATCAGGAAGTCCATCGCCCGCGCGACGCCGAGCAGTTGCACGAGCAGGTACTGCCCGCCTTCGTCCGGTAGCAGGCCGAAGCGCAGGGTCGCGCTGCCGAGCCGTGCGTCGGTCGAGGCAATGCGGAAGTCGCAGGCGAGCGCGAGCGAGAGCCCGGTCTGGATCGCAACGCCGTTGATCGCGGCGACCGTCAGCTTGTCCAGGCTGCGCATGGCCACGTTCAGCGGCTGCGAGAGCCAGCGCAGGCCCTCGTACGTACCGATCGGGTTCGCGTGCCCGCCCGGGATGTCCGGCGCCAGCGCCTGCGCGTCCGCCCGCTCGGGGCGCCGACCCGTCATGTCGTCGCCGGCGCAGAACGCGCGCCCGCTGCCCGTCACGACCAGCACGCGCACCGCGTCGTCCATCTGCGCCTGCGCGATGATCTCGCAGAAGTCGCGCTTCATCTGCTGCGTCGTGCCGTTCAGGCGCTCCGGCTGGTTCATCGTGACCACGGCGACGCCGGGATCGTGCATCGCCACCTCGAAGCCGCGGAAGTTGCCGGTGATCATGCTGCGCTCCTCTCGCCGCCCGTGACGAGCGAGAGTATCGCACGGTCGCGCGGCGAAGGTCAGGCGCTCAGGCGCAACGCCCAGAGGTCGTTCAGCTCGCCCTGCCCGTCGTGCCCGCCGAAGAGGTAGAGGGCCTCGCTCGCGAACGCAGCGTCGGCGCTGTAGCGGGCGGGCAACGAGCCTTGCGCCTCGACGCGCGCCCACCCGCCGGACGCGATGTCGTACGCCCACGTTTCGTCCGTCGGTCCGTCCGGCGTGTTGCCGCTCACCACGTACCAGCGAGCGCCCGCCGGGTCGAGCGCCGCCGCGTACAGGTTGCGCGGGCCGGGCAGCACCTCCGGCCGCTGCTCGCTCCAGCGCCCGGCGTCCGCATCGAGGACCCAGAAGTCGCCCAGGAACGGCGTGCCGTCGGTCTGCCCGCCGAAGAGGAGGAGCTGCCGCGTGTCGCCCGCCCAGGCGCAGCGCGTCAGGCAGCGCTTCACCGGCCGTCCGCCCGAGACGTCGAGCTGCGACCAGCCGGCCGGGCCGAGACCGAAGCCCCACGTGTCGTCGAACCTGCCGCGGTCGGTGAATCCGTGTGAGATCAACAGCCGCCGCGACGCCGGGTCGAGCGCGGCCCCCGCGCCGTATCGCACGGCCGGCGCATCCCCGCCGCCGCCGAGCCGCGTCCAGGAGCCCGCGCCATACGCCCACACGTCGTTGTAGAACTCGCTGCCGTTCTGGCCGAGCGCGACCACCAGCCGCTGCCCTGCGGCGTCGTAGACCGCGTTGTGGCCGAAGCGCGCCTGCGGCCGCTCGCCGGCCGGCTCGAGCTTCGTCCAGGCCGCCGACCGCGGGTCGAAGGTCCACAGCTCGTCCGTCGCGACGCCGCCCCGCCGCCCTCCGAAGACGTACAGCAGGCCGTCGCTCGCGTGGTACGTCACGCTGTGGTCTCCGCGCGGGCCCGGCCCGCCGGACGCGGCGACGGGGGCCCACGTCGCGCGGACTGGCGCCGGCGTTGGAGACGGGCGCGCCGGCGCCGGCGTCAGGGCCGGTGTGGGCTCGCCGCCGTCCGAGCCCCCGCAGCCCACCAGGGCGACGGCCCCGGCGCCCGCCGAGGCGGCGAGCATCGCGCGGAGCATCGCGCGGCGGGAGATCCGGGTGTCATGCTGCGGGATCATGCGGCGCACCTCCGGCACCGATGATACGCCGCCCGAGGCCGCCCGGTGCGCCGCGTAATCGACTCGTAAGACCTCCGCGCCGGTTCCGCCCCGGACGCTGCTGCACTATGCTCGTGCTGGCGCCCCCGCGGGCGACGGACCGTCACGGAGGTGAGCGATGGTTGCGGTCTACGGCGATCTCTCGGTCCAGGACGACTACACGCATCCGCTGGGCCCGGAGCCGAACTTCAACGAGAGCATGTACTTCAACTTCTTCGACCGCGCGCGCCGCAGCGGCGGCTTCCTGCGTCTCGGCAACCGCGCGAACGAAGGGTCGGCGGAGATGACGGTGACGCTCTACATGCCGGACGGCAGCGTGCTGTTCCAGTATGGCCGGCCGGAGATCAGCTCGAACGACGCGATGGACGCCGGCGGCATGAAGTTCGAAGTCATCGAGCCGATGCGCAGGCTGCGCACGACGTACGACGGTCCGGCGGTGCACCTCACGGATCCGACGCAGATGGCGGACCCGGGCGCTGCCTTCCGCAACAACCCGCGGAAGCGGGTGCAGGTGGACCTGGTCCACGAGTCAGCGGGGCCCGTGTACGGCAGCAGCGGCGGCAACCGCAAGGTGGAAGACCCCGAGAAGGAGTTCGCGAAGGCGCACTACGAGCAGCACATGCGCGTGCAGGGGACCGTGCGAGTCGATGGCGAAGACACGCGCATCGACGGGCTCGGCCTGCGCGACCACTCGTGGGGCCCGCGGTACTGGCAGGCGATCTGGTCCTACCGATGGTTGACGATCAACTTCGCTCCCGACTTCGGGATGATGGTGTCGGTGGTGAACCAGACGCCGGAGAGCCGGCGCGAGAGCGGCGTCGTCGTGCGCGGCGACACGATCGAGCAGATTACCGGCGTGGACATCGACACGCAGTTCGACGCGGGCGGGCTGTACCACAGGAGCCTCGCGGCGCGCCTCACGCTCGCGTCCGGCGAGAAGCTCGACGTGACGGGGCAGGTGATGTCGTTCATCCCGCTGCGCAACCGTCGCGGCCAGCAGACGACGCACGTCGGCGAGGGCATGACGGAGTTCCGCTGCGGTGACCACATCGGCTACGGGCTCTCGGAGTACCTCGACCAGGTTGGCTAGCGCCCGGGCTCACGCGCCGTCCGCGCGCGCGAAGATGGCGCCGAGCAGGTCCAGCGTGAGCTTCGCGGCGATGCGCGCGGTGACGCCGGCGGCGTCGTAGACGGGGTCGACCTCCGCCACGTCGAAGGCCACCACGTCGTACCGCCGCGCCACGAGCTGCAACGCCTCCTTGAGCTGGTAGTAGTTGATCCCGCCCGGCTCGGGATAGCCCGTGCCCGGCGCCCCCGACGGGTCGAGCACGTCGATATCGATCGTGACGTACGCCGCGCCGCCGCCCGGGAGCGCCGCGAGCGCCGCCGCCGCGCCCTCGCGCACGATGCGCTCCGCCGGCACGATGATCACGCCGTCCCGCAGCGCCGCCTCGTACGGCTCGAAGCGCTCGAGCACGCCACGCAGCCCGATGTGCGCGATGCCCCGCACGTGCGGCAACTCGCTGCTGCGCCGCATGTGGTTGTCGTGCGAGTAGCGCACGCCGTACTTCTCGTCCGTGTAGTCCTGGTGCGCGTCGAATTGCACGATCGTCAGGCCGCCGGGCACGTCATCGAACGCGCGGACGATGGGGAACGTGATGGCGTGGTCGCCGCCGACGAACACCGGGATGCGGCAGTTGCGCCGCACGAGCCGCGCCGCGTCCGTGATGATCGCGAAGTTCTGGAGGAGGTCGACGGTGCGCACATCGACGTCGCCGACGTCGGCCATCGACACCCCCTGCAGGATGCGCGTCCCGCGCTCGGCGTCGATCCACCCCTGCCATTCGTCGGCGGGGTGGTAGCGCGCGGAGGCGTCGCGCACGGCGGCCGGCCCGAAGCGGGCGCCCGGGCGATCGTTCGTGCCGGCGTCGAACGGCACGCCGACGAACCCCACGTCCGCGTGCCAGTCGTCCATGTCCTCGACGATCGGCGCACCGTAGAACGAGGCGAACCCGTGCCGCAGCGCGCCCTCACCGCCGCGCGGCACGGCGGGCGTGCTCGGCTCGTGGCCGGAAGCGCTCCCAGCGCGGCGGATGACCATGCGCGTCCCCTCTCGCTCGGCGCTACGGCTCTTCCGTCGTATCGACGTCGATCTGCGCCTTCTGAAGCCGCCCGCTGTAGTCGATATAGACGGTCTTCCATTCGGTGAACGTGTCGAGCGCGGCCGTCCCGGCCTCGCGGTGGCCGTTGCCGGTGCCGCGCGTGCCGCCGAACGGCAGGTGCACCTCGGCGCCGATCGTGCCGGCATTGACGTACACGAGCCCCGTGTCGATGCCCTCGACGGCCTTGAACGCCTTGTTCACGTCGCGCGTGTAGATCGACGAGCTGAGCCCGTACGGCACGCCGTTGTTGATCGCGATCGCCTCCTCGAGCGACTCGGCGCGGATCAGCGCCGTCACCGGCCCGAAGATCTCCTCCTGCGCGATGCGCATCTGCGGCGTGGCGTCCGTGAACACCGTCGGCTGGAAGAAGTACCCCTTGCCCAGCGCGCCGACGTTGTTGATGTCGCCGCCGCAGGCGATCGTCGCGCCCTCCTCCCGGCCGATGGCCATGTACGAGTCGATCTTGTGGAGTTGCGCGGTGTTCACCACCGGCCCGACATCCGTCTGCGGGTCGAGGCCGTCGCCGAGGCGCAGGCGCTCGGCG
Source organism: Dehalococcoidia bacterium (assembly GCA_035650575.1). Taxonomy (GTDB): domain Bacteria; phylum Chloroflexota; class Dehalococcoidia; order DSTF01; family JACRBR01; genus DASRHM01. The sequence goes on from DASRHM010000009.1 coordinate 40,377, forward strand.
CGCGCCACGAGCCGCTCGGCGAACGCGTCGTACACGCCGGCCTGCACGATCACGCGGCTGGCCGCGGTGCAGCGCTGCCCGGTGGTCCCGAAGGCGCTCCAGATCACGCCTTCGAGCGCCAGGTCGAGGTCCGCGTCGTCGAGCACCGTGATCGCGTTCTTGCCGCCCATCTCGAGCGATACCGGCTTCCCGAGCTGCGCGCACTGGACGGCGATCTGCTGGCCGACCGCGTTCGAGCCCGTGAACGAGACCAGTTCGATCGACGGGTGCTCAATGAGCGCACCGCCGACCTCCGCCCCCTCGCCGAAGACGAGGTTCACCACGCCCGGCGGAATGCCCGCCTCCTCGAGCGTCTTGATCAGGTTGTACGCGCTCTTCGGCGAGAACTGCGACGGCTTGAACACGACGGTGTTACCCGTCACCAGCGCCGGCATGATCTTCCACGACGGGATCGCCATCGGGAAGTTCCACGGCGTGATGCAGCCGACGACCCCGACGGGCGCGCGCACCGACATCGCGAACTTGTCCGGCAGCTCGGAGGGCGTCGTCTGCCCGAAGGCGCGCCGCCCCTCGCCCGCCATGTAGTAGGTCATATCGATGGCTTCCTGGATGTCGCCGCGCGCCTCCTTGATGACCTTGCCCATCTCCTCGGTGAGCTCGCGCGCGAAGCGCTCCTTCTCGCGCACGAGGATCTCCGCCGCGCGGAACAGGATCTCGCCGCGCCGGGGCGCCGGCGTGCGCCGCCACTTCGCGGCGGCGTCCGCGGCGGCGCACACGGCGTCGCGCACGTCCTCGGCCCCCGAGCGGGGATAGGAACCGGTGATCGCGCCCGTCGCGGGGTTCTCGCGCTCGAAGCGGGCGCCCGAGCGCGCCGGCACCCAGCGTCCGCCGATGAAGTTCTCGAACTGGTCAGCCATGGCGGGGCCTCCTGTCTCCCTGCTCCAGTGTAATCTTCCGCGCGCGGCGGCGATGCAGCCCGTCGCGTGCCGCGGGAGCTGCGCGAGCGGTGGACCAGGGCGACCTCACCCCGGACGGCGGCCGTCCCACGACGATCGCGCGGGGCCGATGGTCGTGCGCTAGCGCGACGCGTCGATCTTCGCGCCGTCGAGCACCAGGTGGCGCGGCACCGCGCGCCCGTAGCGGTCGACCTTCACTTCGACCCCGAAGCCCGGTGGCAGGTCACGCCCGTCTCCCTCGGCGACGAACAGATCCTCGATGTCGTAGTCGACGTGGTAGCGCGGCGCCTGCCCGCCGAAACCGTACGTCTGCCGGAAGTCGCCCTTGAGCAGCACCGTGCCGTCGAACGAGCGCGTGCGCCGCGAGTGGATCGCGACGGCGTGCCAGTAGCCGTCGTCCCCGCGCTGCAGCTCGACGTACGCCGCGCCGCCGACACCGTCGTCGCCGGCGAGCGCGCCCGCGTCGAGCGTCGAGATCTCGTACTGCACGCGCAGGAAGTCGCCGCGGAAGGGATCGCGCGGGTCGTAGGGCGTCGTCTTGAGCACGACCGTCTCGCCCGTCCAGACGGTGTACTGGTTCCAGCCGATGACGCCGAAGAGCAGCAGGAACTGCACGCCGGCGACGATCGCGATCTTGCGCAGCGAGGTCATGCCGTCACCTCCGGCGTCCGCGGCGAGGGGGCGCCGCCGTCCGGCTCGCGCATCGACCGCAGCAGCTCGCGGCGCACGCGCTCCAGCGCGTACGCCAGACCGAGCAGCAGCAGTCCGCCGACGATGAAGAACGCGCTCCCCGCGAGCAGCGACCAGAAGGTGTCGACGTAGCGCGTCAGCAGGCCGATGCCGAGGACCGTCAGACCGAAGTTCACGTACCGCTCATCGGTCGTCGCATAGCCGCGCCAGATGATGCCCGCCGCCATCGTGAAATAGAGCGCGTTGAACACCAGCGACCAGCCGGTCCACAGCGGCCAGGTGACCGCGACGGTCGCGAGGAGCACGAGCGTCGCCTCGACCCCCGCCTCGACGACGTCGTCGAGGTCGCGCGCGCGGGCCAGCGCCTGCGCCACCACGAGCGCGGCGGCGATGCCGAGCATCACGTACACGTCGCGCGGCGCCGCCATGTTGTCGACGCGGTCGATGAGCTCGTCCCAGAGGTCGCTGAACGTCAGCACGTAGGTCACCACGAGCACGATCAGCGCCCCCGCCAGCAGGTACACCTCGCCCATGCGGACGAGCGCGCGCCGGAGCAGGTGCAAGCGCCCGGCGGCGTAGATCGCGATGCCGAACGCGCCGAGCAGCGCAAACGCCGACCAGGAGTCGGCGCCGTCGCCGTGCCGCTGGACCGTCCAGGCGAACTGCCACGTCGTCGCCAGGGCCAGGGCGCCGACGAGCACGACGCGGGAGCCGAAGAGGTACGCGAGCGGCAGCAGCCCGACCGCGCCGACGAGGAACAGCGACGGGTCGTCCACGGGGACGTTGTAGACCTGCGCGACGAGGAAGACGCCGGCGACGTACAGCACGCCGCCCAGCAGCAGGAAGGCGCTGCCGATGCGCTGAAGGCCGGCCCGGTAGATCAGCTCCCACCCCGCCGCGTACGACGCGGCGATGCCGGCGAAGATCATCGCGACGCGCAGCCAGTCCGGCGTCGACTCCCAGTTCGCTGCGATCAGCAGCAGCACGCCCGCGCCGAGCACGAGCGCACCGACGATCGAGATCGCCGTCACGAGCCAGCCCATCCGCAGCGCGCGCGTGATCCGCGGCTCGCCGGCGCCCAGCGCCGCCAGGATGTTCCGCTCCTGCGCCTCCGAGATCAGCGCCTCGCGCCGCCACCGGGCGAGGTCGCGCGCGACCCGTTCGCGGTACTCGTTGTCGTCCATGCCCGCAGTATCGGCGGCCGGAGCGGCGGCCCAGAAGCGGTGAACGTACCAGCCCCGAGGTACGAAGGGACTATTTTCGCCGGATCACAGGGCTCAGGAACGCTGGCGGGCCGTATGCCCCGCTAGGGCGCCGCTACCGGTGACTTCGCCGCGAGGAAGTCGAGGATCGCCTGCCGGAACTCGGGCGCGCCCACGGCTGTCAGGTGGTCGCCCGGCACCTTCACGAGCCGCGCGTCGGCGAACGTCGCCACCACGCGGTCAGCCGACCCGGCGAGCGTGTCGCCTTCGCCGACGACCACCAGCACCGGCGCCTGCACGTCGCGCAGCCGCTGCGGGTCGAAGCCGCCGCGCTCGGAGCGCTGCATCGCGGCCAGCGCCTGCAGGTCGTTGCCGGAGCGCTCGGCGAACACCCGGAAGCCGCGCGCCGTCGCGTCGGTCGCGTCCGCGCCGGCCTCCGCCTCCATCGCGCGCGCGATCGCCGCCGCGCGGTCGCGGTTGCGGACGCCGGAGACCGCCGCATCCCCGACGCCGCCGAGGATCACGCTCCGGAAGCGCGCCGGGAAGCGCGCGATCAACGAGGCGGAGAGGAATGCCCCCATCGAGTACCCCGCGAGGTCAGCCACGTCGATCCCGAGATGGTCCATCAGCGCGATCACGTCGTCCGCCATGCGCGTCCCGGCGTAGGGCGCCGGGTCGTGCGGCTTCGCGCTGCGCCCGTGGCCGCGGCAATCGAGCGCGATCACGCGCCGCCCGGAGCGCACGAGCGCGTCGACGATCCCCGGCGCGCGCCAGTTGCCCTGCAGGTTGCTCGCGAAGCCGTGCACCAGCACGATCGCCGGCCCCTGTCCCTGGTCGATGTAGTTGATCGCGACCCCGTCGACGTCGAGCAGCGGCATGCGCACCCCCCGCAGGTCTGCCTCCGGCGGCGATCGTACACCCACATCCGGCTGCGGGCGACTCGCCGCCCCGGTACTGCTCCGATGCCGCCGCCGATATGATCCGCGCATGACGCTGATACCCGGGAAGGGTGTGCTCGTGCGCGCGGACGAGGCGGAGGTGCTGGTGCTCCCGGCGAACCGCACGACGCTCTTCGCCGAGGGCGGTGATACCGCCGGCGCCTTCAGCGCCATCCGCGCCGTGCTCGACGGGGGCGCCGACGGGGCGCGCCCGCACCACCATGCGAAGGCGTCGGAGCTGTTCTTCGTGATCGACGGCGCGGTGGACATCCTCGTCGGGAACGACGTGATGACCGCGCGCAAGGGCGACCTCGCGGTCGTCGTCCCCGGCGCGATGCACGCCTTCGCGAACGCCAGCGGGACGGAGCCGCTCGACCTGCTGATCGTCTTCGGTCCCGCGATCGAGCGCTTCGACTACTTCCGCCTGCTGCGCGATGTCGTGGCGGGCAAGCAGCCGTTCTCGGAGGTGCTCGCGACGCAGGAGCGCTTCGACAACTGGTTCGGCGACAGCGCCGCCTGGACGGCGCACCGGGAGGCCGTGCG
>DASRHM010000010.1:0-6901 GCA_035650575.1 Dehalococcoidia bacterium
GAGAGACGCGCAGACGACGGACGACGCGATGAAGGCGATCGCCGGCGCGAAATCCAAGTTCATCAGCCGGGGCGACGACTCCGGCACGAACGCGCTGGAGCTGAAGCTGTGGAAGGCGGTGAACATCGACCCCGCGGGGCAGGGCTGGTACGAGGAGACGGGCCAGGGGATGGGCGCGACGCTGCAGGTGGCGAACCAGAAGGACGGCTACACGATCTCCGACCGGGCGACGTACCTGGCGCAGCGCAAGAACCTCGACCTGCAGATCCTGCACGAAGGCGACCCGGCGCTCCTCAACGTCTACCATGTGATCGTGGTGAATCCGGAAGAGCATCCAAACATCAACATCGCCGGCGCGCGCGCGTTCAAGGACTGGATCGTGCGCGCGGACATCCAGCAGACGATCGCGGAGTTCGGCGTGAAGGACTACGGGGAGCCGCTGTTCTTCGCCGATGCCGGCAAGCCGGAGCCGGTGCCGTGAGCCCGGGCGAGGGACCATGGACTTAGTCTGGGAGGCGCTGAAGGACGGGGTGCGCCTGCTGGCGCACAACGACGAGGACGTCTACTCGATCACCATCCGCTCGCTGTACGTCTCGGGCGTCGCGACGGTGATCAGCCTCGTGCTCGGCATTGGCGCCGGAGCAGTCCTCGCGTTCCGGCGCTTCCCGGGCCGGCTGGCGGTGCTCACCCTGGTCAACACCGGCATGGGGTTCCCGCCGGTCGTCATCGGCCTGGTCGTCGCGATCCTGCTCTGGCGCAGCGGTCCGCTCGGCGAGCTGCACTGGATCTACACGACCAGGGCGATGATCATCGCGCAGGCGGTGATCGCGACGCCGGTGATCACGGGGTTCACGGCGGCGTCGCTCGCGTCGCTCGACCCGCGCCTGCGGCTCCAGGTCTACGCGCTCGGCGCCTCGCGGCTGCAGATGCTCTGGCTCCTGCTGCAAGAAGTGCGCCTCCCGCTGCTGGCGGCGCTGATGGCAGGCTTCGGCGCGGCGATCTCGGAGGTCGGGGCGTCGGTGATGGTGGGCGGCAACATCGCCGGGCAGACGCGCGTGCTCACGGGCGCGATCCTGCTGGAGCAGAGCCGCGGCAACTTCGGCCCGGCGCTGGCGCTCGGGATCATCCTGCTGGCGTTGATGATTTCGGTGAACGCGCTCTTCACGTGGGTCCAGATCGGCGTGCGCGACCGGCAGCGCGCCGAGGCCTCGCCCGGACGCGCACCGGATGCGGCGACGATGACCTCGGCGGGCGCGCTGCTGCGGCGATGAGCGCGAAGCTCAGCGCGCGCGACGTCGTCGTCCGGCGCGGCGCGCGCGCGGTCCTCGACCTGCCGGCGCTCGACGTCGAATCGGGGGAAACGCTCGCGATCATCGGCCCGAACGGCGCCGGCAAGACGACGCTGCTGCTGCAGCTCGCGCTGCTCGAGCGCCCGGCCGAGGGCGAGGTGCTGTACGACGGGGCGCCGGCGCGGGGGCGCGAACTGGCGCTGCGGCGGCGCATGGCGGTCGTCTTCCAGCAGCCGCTGCTGCTCGACCGGACCGTGCGGAAGAACGTCGAGACGGGGATGTCGCTGCGGCGCATCGGCGGCGGCGAGCGGCGGCGGCGGGCAGAGGCGTGGCTCGCGCGCTTCGACGTCGCGCACCTCGCCGACCGGCGCCCGCTCGCACTCAGCGGCGGCGAGGCGCAGCGCGTGAGCCTGGCGCGCGCCTTCGCGCTGGAGCCCGAAGTGCTGCTGCTCGACGAGCCGTTCAGCGCGCTCGACGCGCCGACGCGCGCCGGGCTGATCGAAGACCTCGCTGCGGCGCTCGCCGACACGCGGACGACGACCGTGCTGGTCACGCACGACCACGACGAGGCGGCGCGTCTCGGCGACCGTGTCGGCGTGCTCATCGGCGGACGCATCCGCCAGATTGGGCGCCCGGCGGACGTCTTTGGGGAGCCGGCGGACGCGGAGGTCGCGGCGTTCGTCGGCGTGGAGACGATCGTGCCGGCGGAGGTCATCGCGCGCGGCGACGGCATGCTCACGCTCTCCGCCGCGGGGCACCAGCTCGAGGCGGTGTCGGCGGTCACGGCGGCGCGCGCGCTCGTCTGCCTGCGGCCGGAGGACGTAAGCCTGTCGGCGCCGGGCGAGCGCATCTCGGGCAGCGCCCGCAACAAGCTGCCGGCGCGCGTCACGCGCATCACGCTGACGGGGGCCGACGCGCGGGTCGAGCTGGACTGCGGCTTCCGGCTCGTCGCGCGCATCACGCGGCGCTCCTTCGAAGACCTGGGGCTGCGCGAGGGCGCCGAGACGGTAGCCTCGTTCAAGGCGACGGCGGTGCACCTGATCCCCGTGGGCGTCAGCGCTCGCGCGGAGACGCATTGAGCGCAAGCACGTCGAGGTTGTCGGCGATGAGGCCGTCGACGCCCCACGACAGCAGCTCTTCCGCTCGGTGGGGGTTGTTCACCGTCCACGCGTACACGCGGAGCCCGGCTCCATGCAGCCGCCCGACGAGCTCCGGCGAGAGGAGCGTGTGCCGGATCGAGGTCCCTGCGGGCGGGTGGTCGGCGCGCGCGCGCTCGAACAGCGGTTGCACCTGCTCGGCGCGTCCGACCGAGTAGAACACCTGCATCGCCGTGCCGGAGCGGGCGAGCTGGTCGAGCACGCGCCACTGCTGGGAGGAGACCCGGGTCGGCGGCATCATCGACTCGTGGTCGTGGTACAGATCGAGCACGGCATCGGCCGCGCGCGGCGTCGCGGACTTGATGTCGAGGAAGAGGTCAGCGCGAAAGTCGACCTCGCGCAGCAGGCGGCGGAGGCGCAGGACGCCCCACGACCAGCGCACGTACCAGCGGTCGTAGAGGACGGGAAGCGCGGGCAGCTTGCGCTCATGGCGCAGGGCGAGCTTCCCGTGGTAGTGCCAGAGGTCGCACTCGATCGCGTCCACGCCGGCCTCGAGCGCACGCTCGAGATGGTGCAGGTTGTTCCCGGCACGATGCGCGATCGCGTAGAAGCCGCGCCGGGCGCGCCGCCGCTCCGCCTCCTCGCGCAAGGTCGCGTGGTTAGCCGGCGCCGACGACGTTGACGAGGACGCGGCGCGGTCTCGGGTGGTCGAGTTCGACGAGGAAGACGCGCTGCCACCGTCCCAGGCTGATCCGCCCATCGATGATCGGAATGGTCTCGCTCGTGCCCAGGAAGAGGTGCTGGCAATGGGCGTGGCCGTTGGCGCACTCGTCCTCGTTCATGTTGACGGTGCGGCGGGTGAAGTCGTTGTGCTCGTAGTACGAGCCCGGCGGGGCGAACTGCCGCAGCACGCGTGCGAGGTCGCGGAGGAGCAGGGGCTCGTTCTCGTTGATCTTGATCGCCGCCGTGGTGTGCTGCGAGAAGACGGTGACCTGCCCGAACTGCACGAGCGACGAGTCCACGATGCGCACGATGTCGTCGGTGATGTCGATGAACTCGGGCGCGGTAGTGGTCTCGTATTCGATCGCTTCGCAGATCACGCGCGCCGCCGGGGCTTCCGCGCGCGCGACCGTCTCCCTGCGCGCCTCGAGTGTCCGTTCCATTACACCGCCTTCAATGCGTCGCTGGTTCGGCGTCATTCTTGGGTACGATCCCTCCAAACGCAATTCAGCGAGCGCATAGCCGAATCTGCCGTTACGTCGATTTGAGGTCGCACACCTCCCGTCAGCTCACGGTCAGCGAACCCTTCATGTTCGGGTGGACGTCGCAGTGGTAGTAGTACTCGCCGGCCTCGAGCGTCAGGTTCAGGGTCGACTTGTCGGGCCCGGGGCTGATGCTGGTGGCGCCGACGCTCGCCCCGCTCGGGCTGTCCCCCTTGAAGACGTGGATGTTGTGCGGGACGCCGCTGTCCTGGTTGTCCAGCGTGATCGTGACGGCGCCGGCCGTGGCCTCGAGCCGTGATCGGTCGAACTGGATGTTCTTGGCCACGACGGTGAGCGCGTTCCCGGCGGTCTGCGTGCCCGGCGTGGCGGCCGGCGTCTGGGCCGGCGCGGAGGGTGAGGCGACGGCGGTGCCCGGCGTCCGCGACGCGCCCGGGGTGATCAGGAACGTGCTCACCGGGGTCGGGTCCTCCTCCTGGCTATTCCCGCAGGCGGCCGCCAGCCCGGCCAACACGAGGATGGCCGCCCCGGCCGCCGCTGCCCGCAGCATCTTCCGCTCCACCTGCATCAGCTCCTCCTCCAGTCCGAGCGCCGTCACAGATGTATACGTGACGGATCGCACAATCGGTCTACCAGACGCCCGGGATACCGGAAAGATGCGTACGGCCCCCCGTGCAGAGGAATATGCTCCGAGTCAGCGAAGAGCCGCCGCCCGCGCACGGGCGCCGCGCGGGGCCGCTACAGCGGCCGCCGGCCGGCGAATCCAGCGTCGATCTCGTGCCACCACGCGATGCGTTCTTCGCCCAGGCGCCAGCAGAGGTAGACCACCCGCCCGTCGCGCTCGCTCGGGAAGTCGACCAGGCCTTCGTCGAGGCCCTTCAGCTCGACGCCCCAGGCGTTGAGCCGCGCCAGACGGCCGTTCAGGTCGTCGACCAGCGCCTCTGCGCGGCGCCGCTTCGCTTCGACGGCAGCTTCGTCGCGCACGTGGCCGTTGCCGGAGGAGCGCCCGACGACGGCGCCAAGCTCGCCGCGCAGGCCGTCGATCTCCGCCTTGAGCGCCTGCATCGCGAGCAGCTCTTCGCGGACCTGCGGCAGCAGGGCCTCCGCCTGTTCGAGCGTGAACAGCTCCATCCTGTGGACGCTACATCTCCTTCACGCCCGTGAAGTTCCACTTCCCGAGCTTCAGCGCCGGCACGCGGCGCACGCCGCCCCCGATGTCGCCGAGCAGGAGTTGCGTCTCCCTCCCTACGGCGTCGACATGGTCCAGCGCTTCCACGTAGCCCTGCGTGAAGCGCATGTCGCGCACCGGGCCGACCACCTTGCCGTCCTCGACGAGGAAGGTCCCATCGCGCGTCATGCCGGTGACGACGACGTTCAGCGGATGCACCGTGCGGGTGTACCAGAAGCGGCACACCCACAGCCCGCGCTTCATCCCCGCGAGCATCTCCTCCCGCGTGGCGTCGCCGGGGTCCATGAACATGTTCAGCGGCATCGCGCCGAAGGTGATCCCGGCGGGCAGCGCGTGACCCGTCGAGTGGTGCTCGCCGGGGGTCTTGCCGGCGAGGTAGGTGTCCCAGACTACCCCCTTCGCGACGCCGCGATCGATGAACTCGACGCGCTTGCGCGGCACGCCCTCGTAGTCGAACGGCTGGGGGATGCCTGTCGGGTCGTACGCGTCGTCGCGGATGCTGATCCGCTCGCTCATCACGCGTTCGCCGAGGCGGCCGGACATGAAGCTGCGCTTCTCGGTGAACGGCAACGCCCCGAACGAGAGGTAGGAGAAGAAGTCGAGCAGGTCAACGACGGCGTACGGCTCGAGGAGCACCTCGTACTCGCCCGGCTCGATGACGCGCGGCGCGGCGCCGCGCTGCGCGCGGTCCACGGCTTCGCGGGCGATGGCGCCGCCGTCGATCTCGCCGGCGTCCTTGCTCACCCGCGCGGCGTAGCCGCTCGCCTCCTCGGACATGATCACCGTGTTCGCATCGGCCACGGTCTCCCGATGGAACGCCCAGATGCCCAGCGAGTTCGCGACGGCGAGGGCGTGCTCGGCGGTGTGGTAGGCGCCGGCGGCGGTGAGGCCGGCCTTCGAGGCCGCCGCGCAGATCTCGCCGACGACCGAGGCGCGCTCCTCCGGCCCGCAGCGGGCGGTGCGCTCGACGAAGGCATCGGCCGGCGTAATCGGCTGGGGGCGCGGGAGGCCGTGAAAGTCCTCGTTCTCGCGCTGGTGCTCCGCCAGCTCGAGCGCGCGCGCCGCGAGCCGCGCCAGGTCGTCGTCTGACGTCCCGTTCGCGGATGCGACGCCGACCTTCTGGCCGACGACGCAGCGCACCCGTACCTCGACGTCGCTCTGCTCGACGTTCTGGTGGATGTAGTTGTTCGCGAAGCGCGTCAGCGCGGAGTCGCTCGCGAAGACCTCGACCTCGGTCTGGTCCGCTCGGCTCGCGTTGAGCACCGCGTCGGCGATGCGGCGCGCTTCCGATTCCTGCAGCATGCGCGTCCCTCCGGCGAGAGCGTACGCCGAACCGCGGACAGCGTCGAATCGCTCAGTCCGCGCGCGCCCACGTGACGGCATGGACGCTGCGGGCGCCCGCGGCCAGCAATGCCTCCGCGCAGGCGGAGAGCGTCGCGCCGGTGGTCACGACGTCGTCGACGAGCAGCACGGCGCGCCCTTCGACAGCGGCCGGCCTGGCGGCGAAGGCGCCGCGCATCACGTCGAGGCGCTCGGCACGGCCCATGGTCTTCACCAGCGGCGGCGTGTTGCGCGTCCGGCGCGCGGCGCCGCGAAGCAGTTCGACGCCGGACGCCTCCGCGAGATGTCGCGCCAGCTCCGCGGCCTGGTTGTAGCCCCGCGCCCGCTCACGCCGTCCGTGCAGGGGCACGGGGACGATCGCATCGCAGGCGGCGGGCAACGCCGGCCGCATCAGTGCCGCCATCGGCCCTGCGAGCGCGGTCATGCCCTCGTACTTGAGCTCGTGCGCGAGGCGGCGGGCGCCGCCGTCCATCACGAATGCGGCCCGCAGCGACGCGAACGCGGGCGGGGATGTGGCGCAGTGGCGGCAGAGGCGCGCTCCCTCGACCGGCATCCAGCAGCGGGTGCAGCGCGCGCCGTCCGCGCGCGGCAACGCCTCGGCGCACGGCGCGCAGAGCATCGTGCCGCCGCGCCCGCACAGCGCGCACATCGGCGGGAACAGCAGGTCGAGCGCGATACGGCGCGCCTGGCCGACCATCGCGTGCATGCGCGCGATTCTACGCGCGCCCGCGGCCTGCGTGAAGCTCGGATGGGGCGCTCAGAGGC
>DASRHM010000011.1:0-4850 GCA_035650575.1 Dehalococcoidia bacterium
TTTGGGCTGTACCTGGCGCCCGAGACCTTCACGGAGGTCTACGGCGTGCCGGACTCGACCGTGGACTTCGTGCGGCTCGCGCCCGGGGTGAACGCGAACACCGCCGCGAAGCAGATCGAAAAGTCGCTGCTCTTCGAAGGAGTGCAGGCGGATTCGCTGCGCAAGATCATCGATGACGCGCAACGGCTGAACCAGGGCTTCATCTACCTGATCCAGGGCTTCATGGGGCTCGGGCTCTTCGTCGGCATCGCCGCCGTCGGCGTCATCGCCTTCCGCACCGTGGTCGAGCGGCGCCAGCAGATCGGCATGCTCCGCGCGATCGGCTACACGCGCGGCGCGGTGGCGCTGAGCTTCCTGATGGAATCGTCGTTCATCGCCCTGCTCGGCATCGTCACGGGCATCGTGCTGGCGCTGATCCTGGCGTTCCAGCTGATCACCTCGGGCGGGCTCGCGCAGGGCGTGCACGGCGTCTACGTGCCCTGGCTCCAGGTGATCGGCATCGCCGCGTTCGCGTTCATCGCGTCGCTGCTGATGACGTTCATCCCCTCCCGGCAGGCGTCCTCGATCCCGATCGCCGAGGCGCTGCGCTACGAGTAGCGGCACTGCCCGCCGCGCGCCGGCGGCGTATCATGGCGCGCGGGAGGCGCGCGTGAAGACCGAATTCTGGGAGACCGACCCGTTCACGCCCAAGAAGGGGCGCCTGATCACCACGATCGAGACGGAATACCGCTTCGAGAAGGGCGACGAGGTCTATTTCGACGACCAGCCCTCGCGCCTCAAGGTGCGCGTCATGGACGTGCGGGTGCACGTCGGCGCCGCCGGCGTCACGCGGGAGATCCTCGCGCTCAAGCTCTAGCTCCTGCCCGGCACGCCGGCGGACCTGGCGATCCACGCTCCGCGAGCGGTCATGCCGGCCCGGCCGTCGTCGGTCCTGCTTAGCGTGTCGAAGAACTGCGCCGGCCGCACCAGCAACGGCGCGCGGCCGCGCTCGATTCAACGAAGTTCGACCGCGAGGACATCGGCGACGACGGGCGGTTCGGATAGCTACCTGGACGCCTGCTTGAAGTCGTGCCGGTACAGCTCCAGCAGGGGTCGCCAGCACCGGCCTCTCGTCGAGCGTGGCCTCGCGCAGGTCGACGCGGATGCCGTCAGCGGGCGGTGAAGCCGCCGTCGACGATGTACGGCGCGCCGGTCACGAACGAGGCCTCGTCGGACGCCAGAAAGAGGGCGACCGCGGCGACCTCCTCCGGCTTCCCCCAGCGCCCGAGCGGCGTCTGCTGCTCGATCATCGTGCGGAACGCATCGACCGACGAGATCGGCGCCGTCATCGCCGTCTCGATCCAGCCCGGGTTGATGCAGTTCACGCGCACGCCCCGCGGCGCCAGGTCCGTCGCGAACTGGCGCGTCAGGCCGACGACGCCGTGCTTGCTCGCGGTGTAGGCGCCCGCGCCGGGGATGCTCACCAGCCCCAGCACCGATGCCAGGTTGATGATCGAGCCGCGCCCCCGCGCCGCCATCACGTCGCCCCCGTGTTTCAGCCCGTAGTAGACGCCGCTGAGATTCACGGCGATCGTGCGCTCCCAGTCGGCCGCCGCCGCGATGCCGGCGTTGTTCACCAACACGTCGAGCGCGCCGAACGCCTCCACCGTCGCATCGACCGCCGCCTTCACCTTCGACTCGACCGAGACGTCCGTCTGGATCGCCCGCGCGTCGCCCCCGATCTCGCGCGCAACGCGCTTCGCCGCCTCGAGGTCGATGTCCGAGACCATCACCTTCGCGCCCTCCTGCGCGAAGCGCGCCGCGATCGCCCGGCCGATGCCGTTCGCCGCACCGGTGACCAGCGCCGCTTTCCCCTGGAGCCTGTCGCCCATCGCCTGCCTCCTTCGTCGGCGCCAGCGTATCGGCGCCGCGCGGCGGGCGGAACCTGCGGCCCGGGCGGGGACCCGCGAATCCTTGTTCGGCGCACCGGGGTAAACGATAATGAAGCGGCGCCGTGGCGAACGGCGCGTTCGTTTTCTTCCGGAGCAGCGCGTTGACCGTCGTCATCGGCCTTACGGGCGGGATCGCCAGCGGCAAGTCCGTCGTCAGCGAGATGCTGGCGCGGCGCGGCGCGCTGATCATCGACGCCGACAAGGTCGGGCACGAGGCGTACGCGCCTGGCAGCGACTGCTACCGCGAGGTGGTCGCAGCGTTCGGCGCCGACATCGTCGCCGCGGACGGCACGATCGACCGCCGGGCGCTCGGCGCGAAGGTCTTCAGCGATGACGCGGAGCGCCAGCGCCTGCAGGACATCGTGTGGCCGTGGATGCGGCGCACGATGGAGGCGCGGCTCGCCGGCCTGCGCGCCGAGGGCGTCCCGGTCGTCGTGCTCGAGGCCGCGGTGCTGATCGAGGCGGACTGGCTGCCGCTCGTCGACCAGGTGTGGGTGGTGACCGTCCCGCCGGCGAAGGCGCGCCAGCGCATCGTCGAGCGCAACGGCCTGACGCCGGAGCAGGCGGACGCCCGCATCGCCGCGCAGCTCTCCAACGAGGAGCGCACGCGCCACGCGCAGGTCGTGATCGAGAACGATGGGTCGCTCGACGAGCTCGAGCACCGCATCGACGAAGCATGGCGGCGGCTGGAGTCGTCCGGCGCCGCCGCCGCGCAGGCAGGCGGGAGGGACGCATGACGGCCGAGGAACAGGTGGGCGAAGAGCACGGGTACCGGCAGTACGCGATCGAGGAGTACCACCCGCACGTCGAGCCGTACTACGTGCCGACCGGCGACGAGGTCGAGCTGTTCGAAGCCGCGTTTCACGCCAAGATCCCCGTGCTGCTCAAGGGCCCGACGGGCTGCGGCAAGACGCGCTTCGTCGAGTACATGGCGTGGAAGCTGGGACGCCCGCTGACGATCATCAAGGACAAGGGCCAGCGCGGCTCGGCGAACGGCCAGACCGAGGCGCTGCCGCTCGTCACCGTCGCCTGCCACGAGGACCTCACCGCCAGCGACCTCGTCGGCCGCTACCTGCTCGAGGGCGAGTCCACCCGCTGGATCGATGGACCGCTGACGCGCGCCGTCAAGGCCGGCGCGATCTGCTACCTCGATGAAGTCGTGGAGGCGCGCAAGGACACCACGGTGCTCATCCACCCGCTCACCGACCACCGCCGCATCCTACCCATCGAGAAGCGCGGCGAATTGATGGAGGCGCGCGAGGGCTTCCTCCTCGTCATCTCGTACAACCCCGGCTATCAGAGCGCCCTCAAGGACCTCAAGCACAGCACACGGCAGCGCTTCATCTCGATCGAGTTCACGCACCCGCGGAAGGAGCTGGAGGCGCGCATCATCGCGCACGAGAGCGGCGTGGCGGAGGAGATCGCCGGCGACCTGGCCAAGCTCGGCGAAAAGGTCCGCAACCTGCGCGAGCACGGGCTCAGCGAAGGCGTCAGCACGCGCCTGCTCGTCTACACCGGCAAGCTCATCCAGCGCGGCATCCCGCCCCGCCGGGCGTGCCAGGTCGGCGTCGTCTGGGCGCTGACGGACGACGTCGACGTGCAGCGCAGCATCGAGGAAGTCGTCAGCTCGATCTTCGAGTAGCGCTAGCCGCGGGGGATCGCGGCCGCACGCCGCCCCCGGCAGGACGTACACCGGCCGAGCGCGTAGCCCGCCCCCTTGCTATCCTCATCGATACGCATCGTCTATCCCCGCCATTGACCTCACGCGGGCCGCGGCGGCGGATGCTGGGCGCCGCGGCGCGGCGCGGGAGGCTGCTCGATGCCCGATACCCTCACGATCACCGACAACCGCACCGGCAAGACGTACGAAGTGCCCATCTCCGACGGGACCATCCGCGCGATGGACCTGCGCCAGATCCGCACGGGCCCGGATGACTTCGGGCTGATGTCGTACGACCCGGCGTTCACCAACACCGCGTCCTGCCGCAGCGCCATCACCTACATCGATGGCGACCGCGGGGTCCTCGAATATCGCGGCTATCCCATCGAGCAGCTCGCCGAGAAGAGCACGTACCTCGAGACGGCCTACCTGATCATCTACGGCAAGCTGCCGACCGCGAACGAGCTCGAGGAGTGGACGCACAACATCACCTATCACACCTTCGTCCACGAGAACATCAAGAAGTTCCTCGAGGGCTTCCGCTACGACGCGCACCCGATGGGGATGCTCGTCGGCACCGTCGGCGCGCTGTCGACGTTCTACCCGGACGCGCGCCACGTCGATGACCCCGACTCGCGCGAGATGCAGACGTGGCGCCTGATCGCGAAGATGCCGACCATCGCCGCCTTCGCGTACCGCCACAACCGCGGCATGCCGTTCGTCTACCCGGACAACGAGCTGTCCTTCGCCGGCAACTTCCTGAGCATGCTCTGGAAGATGTCCGAGGCGAAGTACCAGCCCAACCCCGTGCTCGAGCGCGCGGTGCAGGTGCTGTTCATCCTGCACGCGGACCACGAGCAGAACTGCAGCGCAAACGCGATGCGCTCCGTCGGCAGCTCGCGCTCCGACCCGTACAGCGCGACCGCCGCCGCCGCCGCCGCGCTCTACGGCCCGCTGCACGGCGGCGCCAACGAGGAAGTGCTGCGGATGCTCACGGAGATCGGCGACAAGAAGCGCGTGCCGGAGTTCGTCAAGCGCTTCAAGTCCGGCGAAGGCCGCCTGATGGGCTTCGGGCACCGCGTGTACAAGAACTACGACCCGCGCGCCAAGATCATCAAGCGCACCGCGGACCAGGTGTTCGAAATCACCGGCCGCAACCCGATGCTCGACATCGCGCTCGAGCTGGAGCGCATCGCGCTGGAGGACGACTACTTCATCGAGCGGAAGCTCTACCCGAACGTCGACTTCTACTCGGGCAT
>DASRHM010000012.1:0-6155 GCA_035650575.1 Dehalococcoidia bacterium
CGCCTGAACGCCTGTTCGATCGCGTCCGGCAGGCTTCTCGCGCGCGTACAGGCGCCAGGAGCCGCTTGCGGGCGATGAGCGTGGGAAACCGCGAATTGACCGCGTACGTGCATCCCGCCTACACTCGCCGCCAGACGTGCAGGTACGACAGCCCGCTGGCCGCGCCCGCGAGGGAGCGCTCTCGCGCGACATCGGCGCCCTTCGCCGCTGGATCTGGGTCCCCATCGCTTCGGTTGTCGTCGCCGTCGTCATGGCGCTCGCCGTGGCGCCGCTGCAGGGCGCGCCCTCGGACGCCCGATTTCGCATGAACGTCGTCGTCGATGCGCTGCCGCCCCTCTTCGGGCCGGCGGTGGTGCCGTCGCCGTTCGACTACGCGCGCCTCGCCACGAGCGACGGCGTCGTCGGCGATGTCGCATCGCGGACCGGCACGCAGGTGCAGGACCTCCGCCCGCGTATGACCGCCGAGGCGCGGCTCAACCGGCCGGACGTCGAGTTCCGCGTCACCGGCACTGGCGCGTTGGCGGTGGCCCGCGCATGGCAGGATTCGTTTACCGCGGCGGTGTCCGCGCAGACGCCGGACATCGAGCGACTGCTCGTGCAGCCGTACGCGCGCCAGCTCGACGAGGCGCGCGCGCAGCTCGTTGCGGCGCAGGCCGCGGCCGATGCGGCGCCGGACAATGCCACGGCGCAGGCCGAGCTCGCGGCAGCGAAGGACAACTTCGAGACGGCGTCCAGGCTCTCGCAGTCATACGAGGTCGTCGCGCGGACGATGCGCGCGCACGCGTTCACGCTCGCCTCCCCGCGCACCTCGAGCGCGCGCATGGGCTCGACGCTCGGGCGCACGGCCGCGGCGATCGCCGTCGGGCTGATCGCCGGTATCGTCGGCGCGCTCGCGCTGGACTACGCTGCGCGCAGGCGCGCGCCGACCGAGGCGCGCGAGCCCATCGACGCCCGGCCGGCGTTCCGCAGCCGGGCGCAACGGCGCCGCGAATCGACACAGGGCTAACGCCGCGCCGCTCGGGCGCGCGGAGAGGGGACGGGCCGAGATGCGCCTGCTGATGATCTGTGCGCTCGACGTCTGGTCGCTCGACCGCGGGAGGGGCGCGCCGACGCTCGAGCGGACGCTGCGCGCCTACGGGGAGGCCGGGCACAGCGTCGACCTGGTCCTGCCGGACATCGGCGCCAATCACTTCGATGACCCGGGCGCGCGCGCTCCGGCGCCCGAGGATCGGCCGCCGATCCCCAACGTGCGCTTCCACGCGTTCCACATGCCCGGCCTGCGCGACCTGCGGCTGCCGGCGCTCCCATCGGCGGTCGAGCGAGCGGACCAGAAGCTGCGCTTCGCGCTGGGCTTCCCGTGGCTCGCGGCGAAGCGCGCCGAGGCGCTGCTTCGCGAGACGCCGGACATGTACGACGTCCTGTACGGCTACGAGGTGCACGGCGTGCTTGCGGCGCGGCTGCTGCGGCGCCGCGGCTATCGCCTGCCGTTCGTGGCGCGTTTTCAGGGTACGGTGATGCGCCCGGCGCTCGACAGTCCATTGCTGTATGCGCGGCGCTACGAGGAGGCGCTCGCGCTCAAGGCGCCCGCGGACCTGATCATCATGACCGACGACGGCACGCAGGGCGACGAGGTGCTCGCGCGCCTCAACCCGCGCGCGCGCAACCGCGTCCGCTTCTGGCGCAACGGCCTCGACCTCGACCGCCTGCGACCGGCGACGCCCGCCGAGCGCGACGCCGAGCGCGTGGCGCTGGGCATCGCCCCCGACGCCTTCGTGCTCCTGACCGCGTCGCGGCTGGCGACGTGGAAGCGCATCGACCGCGCGGTGCGCGCCATGGCCCGCGTGCGCTCATGGGTCCCGGGCGCCGTGCTGCTCATCGTAGGCGATGGCGAGGAGCGCGCACGGCTCGAGAGCCTGGCGCGCGCGCTCGGGGTGCGCGACTGCGTGCGGTTCGCCGGCGCCGTCCCCCAGCACGAGGTGCTCCGCTACATGCACGCCGCGGACGTGTTCCTTGCGGTCGCCGACCTGTCGAATGTCGGCAACCCGCTGCTGGAGGCGATGGCGGCGGGGATGTGCATCGTCGCGGTGGACGCGGGCGACACGCGCGACCTGATCGTCGACGGCACGACGGGCCGCCTCGTCGACAGCTCGCAGCGCTCCGGGATCGCCCGCCCGCTCGAGGAACGCCTCGGGGACCTGCTGGTGTCGCTGGCGGGCGACGTGGCGCAACGCGCGCGCCTGGCCGATGGCGCCACGAGCTATGCTCGCGAGCATTTCTGGACGTGGGAGCAGCGCCTGGCGGCGGAGGTCGAGGCCGTGTCGGCGCTGGCCGCGAAGGGCGTGGGCGCGCGGGCGTAGTGTCGAGGCCCGGCCGATACAATCAGCCAATGGCGGTCGATCAGGCGCCGGCGCCGCGCGGGTCGTTCTTCGGCGACGTCAACGTCGTCATGCTCACCTACCTCGCCGATGGCGTGCTGGCGTTCGCGACGGGCGCCGTCATCGCCCGGGCGCTCGGGGCCGACGGCCGCGGCGCCTATGCCCTGTTCGTGCTCTCGGCGGCCTTCGCCCAGCTCGTCCTCGGGATGGGCATCGGCAATGCCGGCATCTACTACCTGAACCGCCGCGAGATCGCGCTGCGCGACGTGCTCGGCGCCGTGCACGCGGTCGTCGCCTTCGCCGCCGTCGTCAGCGCCATCACTGTCTCGGCGATCGTGCCGTGGGCGGGGGAGATCTTCGGCGACGGCATCTCGCCGTGGCTGTTCGTCGCGGCAGTGCCGCTGCTGCTCTACCTCGCGCTGCTACGGCTCGTGCTGCAGGCGCTGCAGCGCTTCGTCGCGCTCGGGGTCACCGTCGTCGGCCAGCAGGTGCTCGTGCTGGCGCTCGTCACCGGCATCTGGGTGGCGGGCGACGTCACGCGCGAGGGCGTGATCGTGGCGCTGATCGCGGCGTCCGCCGCCGCGGCGGCGTTCGCGCTCGTGCGCGTCGGCCTCGCGGAGGTCGACGTGATGCGCGCGCTGCGCCCGGCCGCGCTCCAGCGCCTGGTGACGTTCGGCGTGCAGGGGGAGGTGGGCAACGCCCTGCAGGCCTTGAACTACCGCCTCGACCAGTTCCTCGTGCGCGCCTTCGTCTCGCTCGCCGGCGTCGGCATCTACGCGACGAGCGCCTCGCTCACGGAGTCGCTGTTCGTGATGGCGAACGCCGTCGCGCTGGTGCTGATGCCGCGCCTCAGCGCCGATGAGGACGAAGCGGCGTGGATGACGCCGATCGCGTGCCGCAACACGCTCGCGCTCGCAGCCGCCGGCTCGGTCGCGCTCGCGATCGCAGCGCCGGTCGTCGTGCCGCTCGTCTTCGGCCACGCGTTCGACGACTCCGTGCAGGCGCTCTGGCTGCTCCTGCCGGGGACGGTCGCGCTGACCGGCTCGAAAGTGCTCGCGAGCTACATCTTCAGCCGCGGCCGCCCGCTGGTGAACACGGCGATCACGGCGGTCTCGGTCGTCGTGACCCTGGTCGCCGACGTCGTGCTGATCCCCGCGTTCGGCGTGAACGGTGCGGCGGTCGCGTCGTCGCTCGCGTACCTGGTGCACTTCGGCGCGGCGCTCGTCGCCTACCGCAGGATATCCGGCGCGCCCGCGCTCGATGCCGTGCTCGCGCGCCCGTCCGACGCGCGGCTCTACGCCGAGGCCGCGCGCGGCCTCATCGCGCGTCTCGCCCCGGCCGGGCGGCGCGGCGACCCGGCGGTGGCCGGCTCGCCCCGTGGTGGCGTGTAAGGTGCACGTCGAGCCCGTTGCCGCAGGGGAGCGGCTGCGCATCGCGGCCGTCGCCGACTTCGACGGCCCGCACGCGCGCTCCTGGCTTCGCTGGTTCATCGACCGGGGGCATGACGTGCACGCCGTGAGCTTCTACCCGCCGGCCACTGCGGTCGAAGGGGCGACGATGCACGCGCTGCGCCCGGAGCGGCGGCAGTCCAGCCGCGGCGCGTCCGCGACGGATGGCGTCGGCCGGCGCGTACCGCGGGGGCTCATGCGCCTGGCCCACGCGCTGCGCTACCGGCGCGCCGGGCTCGCTCGCGCCGTCGCGCGCATCGCACCCGATGTGCTGCACGGTCATTTCATCGTGGAGCACGGGTTCTACGCGGCGACGCTCGGCCGCCACCCATACGTCGTGACGGCGTGGGGATCGGACGTGCTCGTCGAGCCGGGGCGCGACCCCGTCAGCCGCCGCATCGCGCGCTGGACGCTGCGGCGCGCGGACCTCGCCACCTCGAACAACCGCTACATGGCGCAGCGCATGGTGGCGCTCGGGGCCGACCCGGATCGCACGCATGTGATCACCCTCGGCGCCGACACGTACTTCCTCGAGGACGGCGAGCGCTCGGTCAACGCCCGTCCTGCCGAGCCCGGCCGCGTGCCCTGCGTGATCAGCACGCGCGCGCACGAGCCGCTGTACAACGTCGACGAGATCATCGATGCCTATGGCCGGGCGCTGCGTGCGGGCGTGCAGGCGCGCCTCGTCGTGCTGCATGGCGGCGCACAGACCGCGGCGCTGCGCGCGCAGGCGGAGATGGCCGGCGGCAACATCGAGTTCGGCGGCTATCAGCCGCGAGAGGCGTTCCGTGCGGCCCTGCACGACGCCGAGGTGTTCGTCTCCGTGCCGTCGTCGGACGGCACGTCCGTCGCGCTGCTGCAGGCGATGGCGGCGGGCTGTTTCCCGGTCGTGTCCGACCTGGCGACGCAGCGCGAGCTGGTGGAAGACGGGGTGAACGGCTTCCGCGTGCCGCCCCATCGCCCGGACCTCCTCGGGGAGAGGATCGCAGAGGCATTGCGCGACGAGCGGTTGCGGCGTGCCGCGGTCGAGCGCAATCGGGAAATCGTGCGCGAACGCGGGCTCAACGAGCGCGAGATGGCGAAGATGGAGGCGCTCTACCGGGAGGTGGCGGGGCGGGCGTAGGCCCGGTGGCCGGATGGCGAAGGGCCGCCCCCGGCAGGCACTGGGAGCGGCCCTTCATGGGAGGGAGGGACGGAAAACCGCGGGGTGGGAGCGACCCCGCGGTCTCAGGCGGTGGTTACGACTGCGGCGCGTCGGCGTCGTCGCCGGCGAGCGAGCCGGACCAGAACTGGTAGCCGAGGACAGCGGTGGAGATGAACACGACGAGCGTCATGGTGATGGCGAACGGCACGGCCGACCTCCTTGTCAGAACATGCGTACTGTAGAACGCACGTGCTGGATTGTCAAGGGGATCAGACCGGATATTCGGAAAATTTGGGCTGATCGCCGGGCAATAGAGGCGAGCGGCGAATCGGGGTCCACGCTCAGCGCACGGAGCGAAGCGAGACGCCGGGAGGGCGTCCGGGACGTGACGCGCGTCTTGTCATAATTCACCGGCATTCGTCGCCGCCTCGCGGAAGGCTGTGCTATCTTCGGGCGCGCCGACCGGTACCCGGCGCGGGGACACGCATGGACGACGAACTCCTCGCATCGCGCGCTGCCGCTGGTGACGCCGACGCCCTCGGCCAGCTCTTCGACCGCTACTTCGCGCCCGTGCACGATGTGTGCTGGCGCATCACGCGCGATATCGACGCCGCGGCGGCCGTGACGCGGGAGGTGCTCGGAAACGTGCGCGACGGCCTCGCTTCGGCCGCGCGTGCCGCCAGCTTCCGGGACTGGATCCTCGGCCTGGCGGCGCGGCGCGCGCTCGAGCGCGCGGAGGCGCTGACCGGGGGCGTCCAGCCCGAACACGAAGAGGCGTTCGGCGCGTTCGGCGTCCCGGACCCCTGCCGCCTCCTGGATCCGAAGCTGGCGCGCGGCGACGCCGAACTGCCATGCCTTGTCTGGGAGGGGGCGACGACGCTCGCGCGACGCGACTACGCGGTGCTCGACCTGCACCTGCGCCAGGGGCTCGACGCCCAGGCTCTCGCGTCGCTGATGGGCACGACGCGCGCGCAGGCGAAAGAGGTCCTGGCGCGGCTCCGCGACGGCGCATCGTCCGTGATCCTGACCTACGTGCTCGCGCGCCGCGGCGGCAAGGACTGCGAACCGCTGCGCCGCATACTCGCGGAGCACGGCTTCCCGCCGCTCAGCGAAGGCCTGCGCGCGGCGATCGAGGCGCACGCGCGCGAGTGCGAGACGTGCCGCCGCTCCATGCAACTCCCGTCCGCG
>DASRHM010000013.1:0-21040 GCA_035650575.1 Dehalococcoidia bacterium
CCTGAAGAACGGGGTCGCGGAGTGGCTGGTGGGGGCGCTGGAGCCGGCGCGGCAGGCATTCGAGGGCCCCGAGCAGCAGGCGCTGATCGCGGAGCTGGAGTCGTACGGCGGCTAGGGGCGTCGGCTGTTCACGGACAGCGCGCCACCCAACTCCCCGGCCTCGCGAAGCAGGCTATTTCGGGGAAGACACCCCGCCGAAACCCCCACGGCAATGGGCGGCGCCCCCTGCAACCTGCTTGCACGCGACGGACAAAGAGAAGAGAGGGCGCCGCGCCGGCACCCTCTCGTTCCTCACTCCTCTGCCTCACTCCCTCCGGCGCGCGTCAGGCGCCCGGGACGCCTTCGGCGGCCTCGATGCCCGCGGCGGCGCGCAGCGTCTCCGCCTTGTCGGTGCGCTCCCACGGCGCGTCGATGTCGTCGCGGCCGAAGTGCCCGTACGCCGCCGTCGCGCGGTAGATCGGGCGCCGCAGCTCCAGGTCGCGGATGATCGCGGCCGGCCGCAGGTCGAAGTGCTCCCGCACCAGCTCGAGGATGCGCCCGTCGTCGATGCGGCCGGTGCCGAACGTCTCGATAGACAGCGACGTCGGGCGGGCGACGCCGATCGCGTAGGAGATCTGCAGCTCCGCGCGGTCGGCGAGCCCCGCCGCGACGATATTCTTCGCGACGTACCGCGCGGCGTAGGCCCCCGAGCGGTCGACCTTCGTCGGGTCCTTGCCCGAGAAGGCGCCGCCGCCGTGCCGGGCGATGCCGCCGTAGGTATCGACGATGATCTTGCGGCCGGTGAGGCCCGCGTCGCCCATCGGCCCGCCGATGACGAAGCGGCCGGTGGGGTTGATGAAGGTGCGCGGGTCGCGCGCGACGAGGGCGGGCGGCAGGGTCGGGCGGATGACGTGCTCGATGACATCGGCCTCGAGCGCCTCGGGCGTGACATCGGGGTCGTGCTGGGTGGACACGACGACGGTGTCGACGCGCTTCGGTCGGCCATACTCGTACTCCACCGTCACCTGCGACTTGCCGTCGGGGCGCAGGTACGGCAGGAGCCCGCTCTTGCGCACGTCCGCGAGGCGGCGGCAGAGGCGGTGGGCCAGCGCGATGGTGAGCGGCATGTACTCGGGCGTCTCGTTGCAGGCGAAGCCGACCATCATCCCCTGGTCGCCGGCGCCGGTGTCCAGGTGGTCCGTCACCTCGCCGCGCTTTGCCTCGAGCGCCTTGTTCACGCCCATCGCGATGTCGCCGGACTGCTCCTTGACCGACACGGTGACGCCGCACGTCTCGTAGTCGAACCCGTAGTGCGCGTTCGTGTAGCCGATGTCGCGCACGACGTCGCGCACGATCGACGGGATGTCGGCGTAGGTGGTGGTGGTGATCTCGCCCATGACGACCACCAGGCCGGTGGTCACCGCGGTCTCGCAGGCGACGCGGCCCATCGGGTCATCGGTGAGGATGGCGTCGAGGACGGCATCGCTGATCTGGTCGCACATCTTGTCGGGGTGACCTTCGGTCACGGACTCGCTGGTGAGCGCCAGGCTCGGCGCGGTCATGAACGTTGTCGTCATCGGCTGTCTCCTCCCTCCGTCGCTGCGCATCGCTGACGCGCTGCTCCGCTTCCTATCCTCGATCGCGGTGCGGCACCCCCACCCCCGGCCGGGGGCTCCGCGCTGTCGGCTACGTCCCGCTCTCCCAGGACGTCAGGTACTTCTCCTGCTCCGGCGTCAGGGTGTCGATCGCGACGCCCATCGACGCCAGCTTGAGCCGCGCGACCTCTTCGTCGATCTCCTTCGGGACGACGTAGACGGCGGGCGGCATCTTCCCCTGCTGGTTGACCATGTGCTCGGAGCAGAGCGCCTGGTTCGCGAAGCTCATGTCCATGACGCTCGCCGGGTGCCCTTCGGCGGCGGCGAGGTTGATCAACCGCCCCTCGCCGAGCAGGTAGAGGCGGCGGCCGTCGCCGAGCTTGTACTCCTCGACGAACGGGCGCACCTGCCGGCTGCCCTCCGCCATGGCGGTGAGGGCCTGGATGTTGATCTCGTCGTTGAAATGCCCCGAGTTGGCGACGATCGCGCCGTCCTTCATCGACTCCAGGTGCTGACGGTCGATGACGTTGATGTCGCCGGTGAGCGTCACGAAGATGTCGCCGATCTTCGCCGCCTCGGCCATCGGCATGACGCGGAAGCCGTCCATGACGGCCTCGAGCGCGGGCAGCGGGTCGACCTCGGTGACGACGACCTGCGCGCCCATGCCGCGCGCCCGGCTGGCGAGGCCGCGGCCGCACCAGCCGTAGCCCGCGACGACGACGGTCTTGCCGGCCCAGAGCACGTTCGTCGCGCGCGTGATGCCATCGAGCGTGCTCTGCCCGGTGCCGTAGCGGTTGTCGAACATGTGCTTCGTGTTCGCCTCGTTGACGGCCGTGATCGGGTACTTCAGCCGCCCCTCGTCGGCGAGCGCGCGCAGGCGGATGACCCCCGTCGTCGTCTCCTCCGTGCCGCCGATGACGCCCGCGAGCAGGTCGGTGCGGTCGCGGTGCAGCCGCGCGACGAGGTCCGCGCCGTCGTCCATCGTGAGCTGCGGGCGCGTATCGAGCGCGCTGTCGATGTGGCGGTAGTACGTCTCGTTGTCCTCGCCCTTGATCGCGTACGTCGCGACGCCGTACTCGGCGACGAGCGCCGCGGCGACGTCGTCCTGCGTGCTCAGCGGGTTCGAGGCGCAGAGCGCGATCTCGGCCCCGCCCGCGCGCAGCGCGATCATGAGGTTCGCCGTCTCCGTCGTCACGTGCAGGCAGGCGGCGACGCGGATGCCGTTCAGCGGCCGCTCCTTCGCGAAGCGCTCGCGGATCTGGCGGATCACCGGCATCTCGCGGGCCGCCCACTCGATGCGGCGCACCCCTTCTTCGGCGAGGCGCAGGTCGCGCACGTCGTGGCCGACGGTCTCGGTCGTCATTCGGTCCTCCCTCCATGCGGCGCCCCGCGCGCCGCGCTCAATCCTGTTTCACGCGCACGACCTCGCCGCCGGCGGGCCGCGCGCGCAGACGCGCGAATGTGCGACGCACCAGCGACGCGAACCCGGTCGCATCGCGGCGCTCGGCCGCGCCCTCGATCAGGCGCTCGACCTCGCGGTAGCCCAGCCGCTCGTACGCGCGGACCGCCGGCAGGTTCGTCGGGTCGACGCTCAGGACCACCTCGCGGCACGACTGCAGCAGCAGCTGCGTGACGGCGCTCGTCGTCGCCTCCGCGAGGTGCATGCCGCGGAACCGCGGGTGCGTGTAGACGTTGCCGACGACCGCGATCCCGCTCGCCGATGAGATGACGTGCGTGCCGGCGACGGACACGAGCGCGCCATCGCGCCGCGCGCCGAAGTATACGGCGTCATCGATCTGGCGCGAGGTGTAGAACGAGGGCACGCCATCGGTGCGGTAGAGGCGGTTGAGCTCCCGCACGTCGCGCCCGGAGAGGCGCTCGACCGGCGCGCGCACGGGGCGGAAGCGATCGGGCGTCACCAGCATGCGGATCATCGTCTGCCGCTGCTCGAGGTCGTAGTAGCGCGCGACGACGGCGAGGTGGTGCACCTCGCACGTCAGGAAGGCGTGCCGGGGGCCGGGGTGGAGGCGCACGAGCGCCTCGAGCGCGCCGGCCTCGCCCATGAGGAACGTGGCGTTTCCCAGGCCGCCGTGCGAGTGCAGGAGGACCGCGCGGGCATCGCCCGCGCGCGCGCTCCACCACTCGGTCTGGCGAAAGAGCAGCGGGTCGAGCTGGCCGAGCGCGTAGGCGGCGTAGGCGCGGCGCGCTTCGAGCAGGCGGCGGATCTCGTCGCGGTCGTGCAGCGGCCGCACGACGTACTCCGTCGCGCGCGCCATGGGACGCGCCTTGCGCTCGATCACGGTCATGCGGTCATGCCCTCCAGCCTCCGGGCGAGGATCGGCGCCAGCCGCCGCTTCGCCTGCTCGGGCACCAGGTGCAGGGGCGTGATGATCGCGTCGTCGAGCGCGCGGGCGCAGGCGCACCCGCGCGCCGCCGGCAGCGATGCGGCGACGCGCGCCACGGCGTCCTTCGCGCGCGCGACGTTCGCCTCCAGGTTGCGCACGATCAGGTCCACGCTGACCTGCGCGTGCGTGCCGTGCCAGGTGTCGTAGTCGGTCACGCAGGCGAGCGTGGCGTAGCAGATGCCCGCCTCCCGGGCGAGCTTCGCCTCGGGCAGCGCCGTCATGCCGATGATGTGCGCGCCCCATGACCGATAGAGGGACGACTCGGCGCGCGTGGAGAACGACGGCCCCTCAATGACGACGAGCGTGCCGCCGGCGTGCGTCTCGGCGCCGGCGTCCGTCGCCGCGCGGTGCACGATCGGCGAAAGCTCCGGGCAGAATGGCGTGTCGAACGAGATGTGGGCGACGATGCCGTTCCCGAAGAACGTCGACGCGCGCCCGCTCGTGCGGTCGATGAGCTGGTCCGGCACGGCCATGTGCAGCGGCGCGATCTCCTCGCGCAGGCTGCCGACGGCGCTGACCGACACGATGTGCGTCACGCCCATCGACGCGAGCGCCCAGATGTTGGCGCGCGACGGCACCTCGGCGGGGAGGATGCGGTGCCCGACGCCGTGGCGCGGGAGGAAGGCCGCGCGCACGCCGTGCAGCGTGCCGAGCACGATCGCATCGGACGGCGAGCCGAACGGCGTGTCGATGCGGACGCGCTCGATGTCGGAGAGGCCGTCCATCTCATAGAAGCCGGAGCCGCCGAGGACGGCGAGCTGCGCCTGCGGCATCATCGCGCCACCACCGGTGCCGGCCCGAGCGCGACGGCGATCGCCTGCGCGAACGGCGGGCGCAGGACGCCGCGCTCCGTGACGATCGCGGTGATGAGCTGCGCCGGCGTGACATCGAACGCCGGGTTGCGCGCCTGGGTGGCTTCGGGCGCCGGATGCGCGCCGGCGAACGAGAGCACCTCGTGCGGCTCGCGCTGCTCGACGGGGATCGCGGCGCCGTCGCCCGTGCGGGCGTCGACCGTGCTCAGCGGCGCGACGACGTAGAACGGCGCGCCGTGCGCCTGCGCCGCGAGCGCGAGGGCGTACGTGCCGACCTTGTTCGCCGTGTCGCCGTTCGCGGCGATGCGGTCCGCGCCCACGAGCACCGCATCGACTTCGCCGCGCGCGATCAGCCCCGCCGCCGCCGCATCGACGATCAGCTCGTGCGGGACGCCCTCGTGCGCCAGCTCCCACGTCGTCAGCCGCGCGCCCTGCAGCAGCGGGCGCGTCTCGTCGACCAGCGCGCGGACGCGCTTCCCCTGCCGGTGCGCCGTCTTCACCACGCCGAGCGCCGTGCCGATGCCGCCCGTCGCGAGGGCGCCGGCGTTGCAGTGGGTGAGGACGGTCGCGGGGTCAGGGAGCAGGGCGGCGCCGAGCTCGCCCATGGCAGCGTCCGCCTGCCGCTGCTCGTCGTGGACCTGCAGCGCCTCGGCCTCGGCGCCCGGGGCGCCGCCCGCTCGCCAGGCGGCCAGCGCCCGCTCGACCGCCCAGCGCAGGTTCACGGCCGTCGGGCGCGCCGAGGCGAGCGCTTCGGCGGCGGCCGGGACGTCATCCCCCGCGCGCGCGGCGAGGGCGACGCCGTAGGCGCCCGCGATGCCGATCAGCGGGGCGCCGCGGACGGCCAGGCGGGCGATAGCCGCGCGGACCTCGCGCCAGTCGCGGGTCTCCGTGATGCGCAGGTCGTGGGGCAGCGCCGCCTGGTCGATGAAGCGCAGCGCGCCATCGCGCCATTCGGCGGGCTGGGGCATGGGGCCGGGTTCACGGGACAATGAAAAAACTTCTCCGCCGGTGGTAGAGAAGTCTCCGAATCTCTCATCTTTCTCGCGTTCGCGAGTCGGATTTGGCACCCGCCTGAACGGGTTGCCGGGCTTCGTCGGGCCGATCCCTCCACCACTCTCGATAAGAGCGCTATTCAGTTGTGCGCCCATTCTATGGGTGGGCGGAGAGCGCGGTCAAGCCACGGGGCGAGGCCAGTACGGCCTGCTTCGGACCGCCATGGCGCCTCCGCCGGCCTCGGCCGAAGTGCGCTCCGCCTGGCGCCACCGGGCGGCCCGATCGCCGCCGCACGCGAGTGACATCCCGCGCTCGGACTTCGCGCGCGATCCTGCGACGCTGCATCGATCGGACGCTTCGGTGAAGAGAGCGACAGGCGCGGTCCGGCAGTGGCAACAGGAAAAACTGTCAAAACGACGCCGGG
This sequence comes from Dehalococcoidia bacterium, assembly GCA_035650575.1. Lineage (GTDB taxonomy): Bacteria > Chloroflexota > Dehalococcoidia > DSTF01 > JACRBR01 > DASRHM01. Next base: position 6,209 of record DASRHM010000013.1, read on the forward strand.
CGAAACGCCAGACGACACGAAAAATGTCAAAACGAGGTGGCGCCTGGCTCCCGGACGAGGCGAAAACGTCAAAACGAGGTGGGAGGGGGACCGCCGCGACAACCGAACATGGCAATACGAGACGCCGGAGGGCCCCGGCGCTTTCTACCGCAAGCGGGCGCGGACGACGACGAACGACCGCGGCCAGTCGTGCTCCGTGTCGAGCCCGCCGTAGAGCGCATCGAGCTGCGGCGTGACCCGCTCGACGACCGCCGGCAGCGCGGCGTCGGGGATCTTCCAGGAGCTCGAGAAGTCCTTGCGGCGCAGGCGCTCGAGCATGCGGCGGCCGGTGCCGCGCGTCGTCCACGACGCCAGCGTCTCGGTGCGCACGTCGTCGCAGCGCGCGGCGAGCGTCGCCTCGACCAGGCGGCCCGTCCGCTCGTGCACGTCCCAGCTCGCCAGGTCGACGCCGGCGATCTCGTGCGCGGCCTCGCGGATCAGGCGGTCGGCTTCGCCGCGCAGGCCGATGCGCCCTTCGTCGCGGCCGTAGATGACGACGCCGCCCGCATGGAGCAGCGCCAGCGTGGCATCGAGCGTGGCGGCGGCGTCCGGGACGAGGTGCAGGATGTGCACGAAGAGCAGCGCATCGAAGGCGCCGTCCTGGAACGGCGGGCGCGCGGACTCCGCGTACACGGCGTCGACCTCGCGCGTCTTCTCGCGCAGGCGCGCGATCATCGCCGGGGCGATGTCGATGCCGGCGACGCGCACGCCCGCGCGCGCGACCGGCACGGCGATGCGGCCGGTACCGACGCCGACTTCGAGCAGCCGCGGCCGCGGCGCGACCTCGCGCGCGATGCGCGCGATCGCCTCGCCGATCTGCGTTGCGGCATCGTCCGGGACGCCGCGCGTGTCGTCGTACACGTCGGCGACGCGGTCGAAGGGCTTGAGCTTGCCGTCCGGCATTCCGCGCTCCCTCAGACGTTGAACAGGATGTTCAGGCAGTCGCCGTCCTGCACGACGTACGTCTTGCCCTCCTGCCGGACGTGCGCGTGGCGCTTCGCCTCGGCCATCGAGCCGTCCGCGAGCAACTCGTCCCAGCGCACGACCTCCGCGCGGATGAAGCCGCGCTCGAGGTCGGTGTGGATCTTGCCCGCCGCCTCCGGTGCCGTGGCGCCGCGGCGCACGTTCCAGGCGCGGCACTCGTCCGGCCCCACCGTGAAGAACGAGATCAGGCCGGTGAGCTCGTACGACATGCGGATCATGCGGTCGAGCCCGGGCTCGGTGATGCCGAGGTCGGCGCGAAACTCCGCGGCGTCGGCGTCGCTCATCTGCGCCAGCTCCTGCTCGATCTTGCCGCTGATCGCCGCGACGGCCGTGTGCGGCCAGCGCACGGCCTGCGCGAACTCCTGCTCGACCTCGCGGCTCCGCGCCACGTCCCGCTCATCGATGTTCACGACGACGAGCAGGGGCTTGTCGGTGAGGAACTGGTAGTTCACCAGCGTGCGCCGCTCTTCCTCGCTCAGCTCCTGCGCCCGCAGCGGACGCTCGGACTCGAGGCCAGACTTCAGGCGCCGGAGCAGCGCCGTCTCGCGCTCGGCCTCCGTGCGCTCACCGGCCTTCATCGCGCGCGCCTGCGCCTCGATGCGGTCGAGCCGCTTCTCGATGAACGCCGCGTCGGCGAAGGCCAGCTCCAGCTCCATCGCCGCTGCGTCGCGCGCGGGATCGACGGAGCCCTCCGGGTGCGGCACCGTCTCGTCGGTGAAGGCGCGGACGACGTGGATCAGCGCATCGCATCGGGCGAGCTGGGCGAGGAACTGCGCGGAGGGCCCCTGCCCGTCGGAGAACGCGGCGCCCGGGAAGTCGACGTAGCGGATGTCCGCGTGCGTGAGCTTCTTCGGGTTGAAGAGCGCGGCGAGGCGGTCGAGGCGCTCGTCCGGCACCTTGACGACGCCGATGTTCGGCTGCACGCCCGCGCCATAGGCGCCGGTCTCGGCGTGCCCGCGGGTGACGGCGTTGAAGACGGTGGTCTTGCCCGAGCGCTGGAAGCCGATGATGCCGAGGTCCATCGGCGTTCAGGGTAGCGGCTGGGGGCGTGTGGGCGAGCCGTCGCGCCGGCGAGCGCCGCGCGGCGGGCGGTGCAGATGGAGCATGGACTCCGGTCTGAGCGCGGCGAAGAACCCGCCCGCCGGTCAGCGGCGGAACATGCCGGTGATGTCCCGCATGCCGGCGCCGACGTCCGGCCAGGGCTGCACCGATTCCGCGATGATGCGCACGGCCTCGCGCTGCGATGGCCAGACGAAGCGCTCGACCGTCTCCTCCAGGTCGCACCAGTCGTAGGCGGTGTGCTCCTCCGACAGGCGGGCGCCGGGCGCGCCGGTGACGTGCGCGGCGAACGCCGGCACGAGATGCACGGCATCGGAGATCTCGTTGTAGAACGTCTCGACGTAGTCGAGCTTGAAGAAGCGGTCCGGCTCGAGCCCGGTCTCCTCGTGCGTCTCGCGCCAGGCGGCGTCGTAGGCCTTCTCGCCGGCGTCGACCATGCCGTGCACGGCCTGCCACGTGTTTGCGTTCAGCAGGTGGGGCGCCCGGAAGAGCACCAGGAAGGCCGGCCGGCCGTGCAGCATCGTGAAGACGTAGGTCGAGATCGAGCCGGTGAGGATGTTCATGCGGGCGCCGCGGCCGTCATGCGCCGCGCGATCGTCGAGACGGGATAGGGCTGCTGCATCAGCTGGTCGTGGAAGCGGCGCAGGTCGAAGCGCGCGCCGTCGCGGGCGCGCAGGCGCTCGCGCAGCTCCAGGATCTGGTGCTTGCCGAGCGTGTAGGCGTAGTAGTTCGGTCCGAGGACGCCACGCCGCGTCTCGCGCTCGGCGATGACCGGCGTGCTGTATCCCTCGCGGACGAAGAAGTCGACGGCGCGCTCGAAGGGCCAGCCCTCCGCGTGCAGCCCGAAGGCGCAGCGGTAGCGGCAGAGGCGGAGCAGCGCCTCGCGGATCTGCATGAGGTGCAGGCGCGGGTCGCCTTCGCCGTAGCCCGCCTCGATCATCACCTGCTCGATGTAGTGCGCCCAGCCCTCGACGGTGGTCGTCGTCATCAGGTAGCGGCCGGCGACGCTCGGCGCGCGGTGGAGGTACGTGAGGTGGACGTAGTGCCCGGGATAGGCCTCGTGGGCCGTGACGCCGGGGATCGTCCAGCGGTTGAAGAAGCGCATGTACGACTCGACGCGCTCGGCCGGCCAGTCGGCCTCCGGCGGCGTCACGTAGTAGTAGGCGGCGGTCGCCTTCGTCTCGAACGGGCCCGGCGGGCTGCAAGCGGCCTGCGTCGTCATGCGCGAGAAGCCGGGCGTCTCCGTGACGCCGATCCGCACCTCCGTCGGCATCGTGCAGAGCCCGGCATCGACGCTGAACTCCCGGAGCGATTCCAGCAGCGAGTCGACGGACGGCAGCAGGCCGGCGGGCGCCGGGTGGTCCTGCGCGACGGCGTCGACGACCTCGGCAGGCGTCTTCCCCGCATCGATGCGCGCGGCGACTTCGGCGAGCGCCTGCTGGTGCCACTTCAGGTCCTCTTCGCCGCGCGCGATCAGCACGTCGAGCGGCTCATCGACGCTGTCGGTCTGCTGCAGGAGCTTGCGGAACGTCTCCGGCCCCCAGGCGAACTGATCGCTGGCGCGTGGCAGCATCTCGGTGCGCAGCCAGTCCGCGTACGCCTCGACCGCCGCGCGCGCATCGGCGTTCGCGGCGGCGAACTCCTGCTGCAGCGCCGCGTCCGCCGCGGTCTGCGCGAAGGCGGGCAGGTCGCGGTCGAAGAGCGCGCGCATGCCGGCGGCCGACTCGAGCGCCGTCTCGACGTGCCACCGCGATGGGTCGCGCAGGTTCGCCTTCGCCTGCTCGAGCAGCGCGGGCGCGGCGCGGAGGCGGTCGACGAGCGAGCGCAGGCGCTCATCGGCCGGCGCGAAGTCGCGGATCGCGAGGCCGTTGCAGCCGCCGCCGATCGTCGCGAGCGGCGCGCCGGGGCTGCGCTGCCAGGCGCGCACCTCCTCGTGCTCGGTGATCTCCCACTGCAGCCGGCGGCGCAGGAGCGCCGCATCGTCGCTCTCGCGCTCCCCCTCGGGGAGCGTTTCCAGCGCCTGCAGGAAGCCGCGCACGGCGCGCTGGCGCTCGTCGATGGCGCGGGCGCTGCGGTCGCCGAGGGCGCCGTCGTGCTCGTGGAAGCCGCGCGCGGTGGCCGCCCCGGGCTGGTAGGCATTCGTCGCGGCAACGTAGTCCTGGACGATCCGCTCGAGCGGCTGGGGCATCGGCGCCTCCTGCGCCGGCATCATAGGGCGGCGGCGCGGGTGCGGCTATTCACCGGCGGCGCGGGCGGCCGATACATCAGTCGTGCGCGGGCGGGCGTCTCGCCCGGCACCGTTACGTCGAGCAGCGCCGGCGGTCGTTACCCAAACTCAATGCTTGCGTAACAGATCGGCAACCCGCGCTTGACGGATGGCATCGCATACTGCACGCACAGCCAGGCCCCGCAAGCCATGGCACCAGCTTCGAGGAGGTGTCGTTGGAGCAAGCGAAGATCACGCAGCAAGCCGCGGCGCCCGCGCCCGGAGACGCGCGGCGGTACCCCGTGCAGGTGCGGATTACCTTCGTCCGGCTGGAGCGCAAGCCGGCGATGAGCGCGGCGTGAGGCGCGGGGATCGGGGCTGAACAGCCTGGCCCGCGCCAGGAGACACGGACGCAGTACGAGAAGCCGGCCATGATGGCCGGCTTCTCGCGCGATCAGTCCATCGCGACGACCTGCGCGCCCTGCTCCGACGGCTCCGTGACGAGCACGCGGCCGCTGTAGCCCCGCGCCGACGCCGCTTCCGTCATCGCGGCGCCGATCTCCTCTTCTCTTTCGAGGGCGAAGGCCGCGACCGTCGAGCCGGCGCCGCTGAGATATGCGCAGCGCGCGCCGGCGCGCTTCGCCGCATCGAAGATCGCACTCATGGCGCCGAAGAGCTTGCCGCGCGCGGGCTGGTGCAGCCGGTCCTGGGTCGCCGCATCGAGCAGGTCCCACTGGCCGGCGCCGAGCGCGGCGACCAGCAATGCCGCGCGGCCGATGTTGTGCACGGCGTCCTCGCGCGAAAGCTGCGCGGGCAGGAGCTTGCGGCTCTCCGCGGTCGGCATCTCGAAGTCCGGCACGAAGAGCACGACGCGCAGGCCCGGCGCGACGGGCGCACGCATCTGCGCGAAGCCTTCGCCCGCGCGGACGACGACGCGCAGGCCGCCGAAGAGCGCCGGGGCCATGTTGTCCGCGTGGCCTTCGAGCCCGGCGCCGAGGGTCAGCATCTGCGCCGGGTCGAGGCGGCCGCCCATCAGCGCATCGGCCGCGACGATGCCGGCGGCGCGCGCGGCGGCGGAGGCGCCGAGGCCGCGGCCGATCGGGATGCCGGCGCCCGAGCTGCGGACGGCGATCTCCGCCGGCGTCTCCACGCGCGCGAGCCGGTACGCGGCCTTTGCGGCGTCGGCGACGAGCCGCGTCAGTCCGTCGCGCTCGCCCGTGCCTTCGAGCGAGACCGTTACGTCCTCGGCGAGGGAAAGGGCGAGGCCGAGGCTGTCGAAGCCGGGGCCGAGGTTGGCCGTCGTCGCGGGCACGCGCACCGTGACCTGTCGTGTCATGGGCGGAGTGTAGCGCGGGGGCGGCTACGCACGGCCGAGCATCGCTTCGAGGCGCGCGCGCACGGCCGGCCACTCGTCATCGACGATGCTGAAGTAGACGCTGTCGCGCTGGAACCCGCCCTGCGTGCGCATGTGCTTCCGCAGCACGCCCTCGCGCACGGCGCCGATGCGCGCGATGGCGCGCTGCGAGTTCTCATTGCGGGCGTCGGTCTTCAGCTCGACCCGCGCGCAGCCGAGCGTCTCGAAGCAGTGCCGGAGCAGCAGGTACTTGCACTCGGTGTTGATGGCGGTGCGCTGTGCGGACGGCGCCAGCCACGTCGCACCGATCTCGACGCGGCGGTCATGCGCGCTGATGTTCAGCAGCCGCGTGCTGCCGGCGACCTCGCCGGTACGGCGGTCGACGATCGCGAATGGCAGCTCGCGCCCTTCCGCCTGCGCGCGCAGCGTGTCCTCGACCCATTGCGCGAAGTCCGCGCGCGTGCGCGGCCGCGAGGGAAGCCACGTCCAGATCGCGTCGTCCGCACCGGCGCGCATCAGGGCGTCGACGTGCGCGCGGGTAAGCGGCTCGAGGCGCGCGTGCGCCCCTTCGAGCACGATCGGCGCGACGGGGGCGAGGCTATCCGCCGTCCGCGCCATCGGCGATGCCCAGCTGCTCGCGATAGTCCGGCTCGAGCGCCTGCAAGATGCCTTGCTCGAGGTAGCGGTCATACGGGAGCTTGAGCGCGGCCGAGACGAGCTGCGGCGGCACGGGCAGGTTCGGCTTTTCCGCGATCACGCCTTCGTCGCGCAGCCGGGCGATGTCGGCGCCGCCGTAGCCGAGCTCGCGCAGGACCTCCTCGTTGTGCTCGCCGAGGAGCGGCGCGCGCATCCGCGCCTTCGGATCGAAGCGCCCGAACTTCGCGGCGACGTGGCGCTGCACCGGCCGGCGCCCGACCGGCGGCTGATCGATGAGGTCGAACTGGTTGCGGGCGCGGAACTGCGGGTCGAAGAGCACGCCCTTGCCATCGAGCACGGCGGCGGCCTTCACGCCGGCCCCCTGCAGCGCGTGCATGACGTCGTACGGCGCGCGGGGTGCCGTCCACTCGCCGATCAGCGCGTCCAGCGCGTCGGCATGCTGCCGGCGGGCGGCGGCGGTCGCGAAGCGGGCGTCCTGTGCCCACTCCGGATGGCCCATCGCCTCTGCCATGCGCGCGAACTCCGCATCGGAGGTCACGCTGACCACCGCCCAGCGGTCGCTGCCGGCGCAGCGGTAGCAGCCCTGCGGCGCGGCGTACGGGCTGCGATCGCCGGCGCGCTCGGGGATGCGCTGGTTCATCTGGTATTCGAGCAGCGCGGCGCCCATCACCGGGATCGCCGCCTCCTGCTCCGAGAGGTCGATGTACTGTCCCTTGCCGGTGCGGCGCCGATACGCGAGCGCGGTGAGCACCGCCCCCGCCCCGACGAAGCCGGAGTACGGGTCGGTGAACGACAGCCCGGAGCGGTACGGCGGGCCGCCGGGATAGCCCGTGATGGACGAGATGCCGGACGCTGGCTCGAGCCCCATGCCGTAGGCGCCGAAGTCGCGCATCGGCCCGTACTGCCCGTAGCCCGAGAGCGAGATCATGATGATGTCGGGCTTGATCTGGCGCAGCGCTTCGTAGCCGAGGCCGAAGTTCTCCATGACCCGCGGCGTGAAGCTCTCCGCCACGACGTCGGCGGTCGCGATGAGCTGGCGGAGGACATCGATCCCCTCCGGCTTCGCGAGGTCGATCACCATCTCCTTCTTGTTGACGTTGCGGATGATGAAGTAGGAGGCACGCGCCCACGGCTGGTCCTGGCCGTCGTTGTCCGTGAGGATCAGGCTGCGCGTGACATCGAGCCGGTTCGGCGACTCGAAGCGCAGCACATCGGCGCCGAGGTCGGCGAGGATGCGCGTGCACGTGGGGCCGGCGAAGACCTGCGTGAGGTCGACGACCTTGACGCCTTCGAGCGGGAGCTTGCCGTCCCCGCTCACTGCGCACCTCCCCCGCGCGCCGGCACGGCGTCGGCGCCGAGCACGTCCGCGTTCGCCGAGCCGAGCGCCGGTGGCGGCGCCTCGGCGGGCGGGGTTTCGCTCATGCGGAACGGCGGCCCGGGCAGCTTGACCTCGCCGGCCGGCGTCCGGACCATCGCGAAGAATCCGCGCTCGGCGAGATGCTCGTCCCGCAGCAGGTCCGCGACGCTGGGGACGAACGCGAACGGCATCCGGAACGCCTGCGCCGTCATCACGATCTCCTGCACGGTGTGCGATGAGAGGTATGGGCGGATCAGCTCATCGAACTCGCGCCAGCGGAGCATCCGCTCGCCCGCCTGCTTGAACACGGGGTTCTTGTCGAGCTCCGGGTCCTCCAGTAGGAGCGACATCGGCGAGGCGACGTCCGCCTGCAGCGGCGAGCCGAAGCCCGCCGCGCCCGGGATCATCACGAGGTAGCCGTCGGCGGCTTCGACGATGTCGTTGGGGTAGCCGAAGATGTGGCGCGAGTAGTAGCGGCGGCGGATGGCCCCCTGGAACGCGTACATCGCCGCGTTGTACTCGTCGGCGCAGGCGACGGCCTCGGCCATCGAGACGTCGACGTGGTCGCCGCCGCCGTTGCGGGCGCGGTTCTCGAGCGCGGCGAGGATGCCGAGCCAGAGGTGCACGCCGGCGATGTACTCGCCGGGCTCGCCGCCCGTGAGCAACGGCTCGCGGTCGGGGTCCCCGGTGTTGTACATGATCGAGCTCATGGCCATGGCGGTGGCGCTGTTGCCGTCATAGCCGGCATAAGGGCCGGTCGCGCCGAACGGCGTGACCTGCGCCAGGACGAGTTCCGGGAAGCCCGCCTTCAGCGCGTCGTACGCGAGGTCCCAGCGCGCGAGCGTCGACGTCTTCTCGCCGGTGACCAGCACGTCCGCGTCCCGCAGCAGCTTGCGGAGCAACGCGCGCCCGCCGGCGTCCTCGAGGTCGATGGTAACGCTGCGCTTGCCGGTGTTGAGGTGCAGGAAGAGGCCGGACTGCTCGGGGTCGGGCCGGTCGCCGGGGAACGGCCCGAGCCGGCGGGTGTAGTCGCCGTCGGGAGGCTCGACCTTCAGGACGGAGGCGCCGCACTCCGCGAGCAGCTTCGTCGCGTAGGGGCCGGCGATGCCCTGCGAGATATCGACGACGCGCAGGCCGTCGAGCGCGCGCTCGGCCATGGGGCGCTCCTTTCCAGCGAGGGGCATGGTACGGCGGGCGGCGGGTGTGAGCTAGGCGCGGGCGAGCGCCGAAGGCGGGGCGCGCGTCCCCGGGCGATGTTCGAGGTTAGATGTTCGATGCTGGATCCGGCTGCGGACCAAGGCAGGACGAAGCCGGCGCGGGGGACGTCCTCTTCGAACCCGATCTCGTACACGACGACGGCTCCGCGGTCGTCAGGGACGCGATAGACGATCCACAACTGGCCATCGGCGAATCGGAAGCGCGCTGACCGGCGGACCGGCGAACAGGGAACTTCGTCGCAGTGGTGGGGGTCACTGGAACAGGCGCAGCGCGGCCGGCGCTACGCCTCGAGGAGGCGGCGGGTGGCGCCGGCGGGGGTGGCTGCGGCGAGGACGCCGTCGCGCTTGGCGGCCTCGATCTCGTCCGCGAGCTGGGCGAAGGCGACGAGCATATTCGTCTTCGCGCGCAGGGTCTTGCTCAGCCCGTTCAGCAGCCCGAACACGCGGCCGATGAGCAGCAGCTCGGGCGGCACGGACGTGAGCTGGTTGCGGCGCAGGATGCGCGTGATGTCCTCGTACGACTCCTCGAACACTTCTCCCTCGGCCCAGCCGGCGCCCGTCTCGTTCATCTGGCGCGCGATGCGGCCGACGTAGGCGTCGCCGAGCTGCTCGTAGCCCTCGGCGTCGTCCTTCTTCGTGCGGAAGCCCAGATCCCGGAAGGCCACGCCCATCGCCTGCATGTTGTCGTCGAGGAGGGTGCGCGTGAAGCGCACGAGCACCTCCTGGAACGCCGGCCCGAGCTCCTTCGCCTGGCCGAAGTCGATGAGCACGAGCTTCGGGCCCGGCAGCACCATGAGGTTGCCCGGGTGCGGGTCCGCGTGGAAGAAGCCGTGCTTCACGATCATCTCCGCGAAGGCGAAGACGAGGATCTTCGCGACGTCCGACGGGTCGACGCCGATGGCGCGCATGCCGTCGTAGTCGGTGATCTTCACGCCGTCGATGTACTCCATCGTGAGCACGCGGCGCGTCGTGTGCTCCCATACGATCGCGGGCACGACGATGTCCTCGACGTCGGCGAAGTCGGCGGCGATGCGCTCCGCGTTGTGCCCCTCGTTGATGAAGTCGAGCTCGAGCGGGATGTGCTTGCGCATCTCCTCGGCGACGAAGCGGTAGTCCATCGACCGGTCGATCTTGTTGAGCACGCCGATGAAGAACGACATGTTCGCGAGGTCGATATCGACGATGTGCTCGATGCCCGGGTATTGCACCTTGACGGCGACGACGCGCCCGTCGTGGAGTACCGCGCGGTGCACCTGCGCCAGCGAGGCCGAGGCGACGGGCTCCTCGTCGAACTCGCGGAAGACGGCCGCGAGCGGGCGGCCCAGCTCGTGCTCGACGTGGCGGCGGATGTTCTCGAACGACTCCGGCGGCACCTCGTCCTGGAGGCCCGAGAGGACGTCGATGTAGGCGTCGGGCAGCACGTCGGGCCGCGTGCCCAGAAACTGCCCGGTCTTGATCAGCAGGCCCTGGTTGCGCACCGCCGCCTCGTAGAACTTGCGCGCGCTCCAGGCGTGGTGCTGGTTGCGGCGCGCCTCGCCCCACGCCGTGCCCTTGCGCTTCTCGCGCAGGCTGATGAGCTTGTAGCCGACGAAGACGCGCGCGAGCATCTGCCCGACGCCGGTGAAGCGCCGGATGCGGCTGCGTGGCGCCTGGCCACGACGGCGGGAACGATAGTCAGCGGAGCGCTGGGTCATGCGTCCCCCATGGTGGCACATCGAGGGCGCTGGCCCAACGACGGTGCATCGCCGCGCGAGCTTGACGTCGCCGCGCCCCGCCTGATACGCGCGTCTCGCGCGCGGCGTTGATCTCCTGGCAGACCCCGCCTCCTGCCGGGAGGGCCTGGTGCCCGTCGCGATCCGCCTCCTCCTGCATCGGTTCCGCCGCGAGCCAGGCGCCGCCTCCACCGGCGTCGCCCTGGCTGGCGGCGGGCTGATCGTGGCCGCGACGATATTCACCGGGTCCGCCATTGGCGGCGGCGCGCTGGCGTCCGCACGCTTGCAGGACGCGCTGGGCCTCGCGCTGACGCGCGTGACCACGGGCGTCGAGCTGCGGGGGGGCGTCGTCGCGCGCTCCGACGGCGCGCAGATCACGACGTTGACGCTCGGCCTCGCGACCACGGCCGGTGGCGGCACGGTGCTCCTCGACCCCGACGCGGGCGAGGGCGCGCTGCTGGTGCAGGCGACGACCGACGACGCGCATGCCGGCGACGTGCCGTACAGCGTCGCCTGGCTCGCCGGCGACGGTGACGCGACGCTCGAGCCGGGCGAGCTGGCGGCGGTGACCGTCGACCTCGCCTCCGCCGGAGTCGACGTGCGCGCGGGCGAGCGCGTGACGCTGGAGCTGCATCCCGGCGACGGCGCGCCGTTGACGTTCGCGCGCACGGTCCCCGCCGGGGCGCCCCTGCCGGCGGTGATGCTGCTGCCGTAGCCCGCGCGCTTGCCCGCGTCGCGCGCGCCGCGCAGGATCAGCGCGGAGGTGCGCCGATGACGACCGACGCCGCGACGCTGAACGACCGCCTGCGCCCGTTCCTGCCGGGGCTCCTCGGCATGCGCATCGTCGAGGCGGCGCCCGAGCGCGTGGTCGCCGAGATGGCCGTGCGCGAGGAGCTGTGCACGACGCCGGGCATCCTGCACGGCGGCGCCGTGATGGCCTTCGCCGACACGCTCGGCGGCGTCGCGACCTCGCTGAACCTGCCGCCCCGCGCCGGCACGACGACGATCGAGTCGAAGACGAACTTCTTCGCGCCCGGCCGCACGGGCGAGACCGTGCGCGCCGAGTGCACGCCGCTGCACCGCGGGCGGCGGACGATGGTGTGGCAGACGCGCATCACCGGCGCGGACGGCAAGCTGCTCGCACTCGTCACGCAGACGCAGATGGTGCTCGATCCGCGCGGCTGAGCGCGGTCAGCCAGCGGGGTGCGCGTTCGCGTACCCCTCGAGCCCCGCTTTCGCGCGCGCGATCGCGTAGTTGTGGTTCGCGCGGAAGAGCGGACGCAGCACCGGCGTGAGCACGCGCAGGAGCATGCGGTCAGCGTTCACGCGCCAGTCGAAGCGCACGTGGACGACGCCGTCGCGCTCGCTGAGCGTCCAGACGCCGCGCCCGGTGAGGTCGCCGCTCGCGGCGATCTCGAACTCGCGCGGCGGCTCCATGCGCACGATCTCCGATGTCATGCGGAGCCGGTACGGCAGGCGGCCCTTGAAGTATTCGATCGACTTCCTCCCGACCTCGGGCGGACCGTCGGACTCGACGCTCAGGTAGACCGGGCGCCACCACTCAGGGTAGGTGCGCGCATCGGCGAGCGCCTGGAAGACGGCGGCGATCGGCGCGCGCACGTCCCACTCGTCGACGAACACGTATTCGGCGGCCATGGGACCTCCGTCTATGCTCCCGGCCACCGGGGACGTCAGGCGGGTGCGAGTGTAGCACCATACGGCCGACGCGCGTGCGCCGGGAGGGGGTGCGGACCATGCGACGTGGCGGCACGGATCAGATTCTCGATGGCTTCGACACGAGGATGTTTGACCTGACGACCATGGGGACGCCCATCGATATACCCAGAGGCGAATGGGCGAAGTACACGCGCACGCAGTCAACCGCAGTGGGACGGGTCCGGTCGCGGCGAGCCGCGCGTCACCACGTGTCGATGTTCGGGCGGCGCTTGCCGGCGCGAGGCGGCTCCGGCGGCAGGGCGCGGAGCGCGGCCGTGATCCAGCGGCGCGAATCCGCCGGGTCGATCACGTCGTCGATCTCGAAGTGTGATGCCGTGTTGAGCGCCTTCCCGTGCTCGTACATGCGCGCGACCATCGCGTCGAACGTCGCCTTGCGCTCCGCCGGGTCGTCGATGGCGGCGAGCTCGTTGCGGTAGCCGAGCTTCACGGCGCCCTCGAGCCCCATGCCGCCGAACTCGCCCGTCGGCCAGGAGACGCAGAACAGCGGCGCCTTGAAGCTGCCGCCGGCCATCGCCTGCGCGCCGAGGCCATACGCCTTGCGCAGCACGATCGTCATCTGCGGCACGCTGACGCCTGCGCCGGTGACGAACATGCGCGCCGCATGGCGGACGAGCGCCGTCTTCTCGACCTCCGGCCCCACCATGATGCCGGGCGTGTCGCAGAGCGAGAGCAGCGGGATGCCGAAGGCATCGCAGAGCTGCATGAAGCGCGCGGCCTTATCGGCGGCATCGCTGTCGATGGCGCCGGCGAGGTGCATCGGGTTGTTGGCAAAGATGCCGACCGGGCGGCCTTCGACCCGCGCGAGCGCGGTGATCATGCCGGCGCCGAAGTGGCGGCGCAACTCGAGCACCGAGCCGGTGTCCGCGAGCGTCTCGATGGCGGCGCGCACGTCGTAGACGCGGCGGCGGTTCTCCGGCACGACCGAGCGCAGCCGTCGCTGGTCCGCGCACGTCCAGTCGCGCACGCGCCCCTGGAAGTACGAGAGGTACTGCTTCGCGACGCGGACGGCCTCCGCCTCATCTTCGACGAGCACGTCGATGACGCCGTTCGCCGCCTGCACATCGACGGGGCCGATCTCCTCCGGGCGGAACACGCCGAGGCCGCCGCCCTCGACCATCGCCGGGCCGCCCATGCCGATGTTCGCGTCGCGCGTGGCGATGACGACGTCGCAGCAGCCGAGGATCGCCGCGTTGCCGGCGAAGCAGCGGCCGGCGACGACGCCGACGAGCGGCACGAGGCCGCTCAGGCGCCCGAAGTAGTGGAACGCCATCACGTCGAGCCCGGCGACACCGAGGCCATCGGTGTCGCCCGGACGCCCGCCGCCGCCCTCGGTGAAGAACACGATCGGCAGGCGCCAGCGCTCCGCCAGCTCGAACATGCGGTCCTTCTTGCGGTGGTTCTGCGCGCCCTGCGTGCCGGCGAGCACCGTGTAGTCGTACGACATCGCGATCACGCGCGCGGCGGCCTCGTCGAACAGGTCGGCGTTCACGGTGCCAATGCCGGCCACCATGCCGTCGGCGGGCGTGTTCGCGATCAGGTCGTCGATGCTGCGCCGGCGGCGCTGCGCGGCGATGACGAGCGGCCCGTACTCGACGAACGAGCCGGGGTCGCAAAGGTCGTCGATGTTCTCGCGCGCGCTGCGGTGGCCGATGGCGTGATGACGCGCCACCGCTTCGCCGCGGGCGGCGTCGAGCCCGGCATGGTGCCGCGCGATCGACTCGGCGAGGTCCGGGCGCACCGCATCGAGGTCCGGCTCCGCCTCGCCGGCGCCCTCGTCCGCGGCGCCGTGCTCGGCCGTCTCGATCAGCATGAGCGTGTGGCCTTCGAACACGGCGTCGCCCGCGGCCACGGTGATGCGCTGCACGCGGCCGGCATGCTCCGCGCGCACGATGTGCTCCATCTTCATCGCTTCCATGACGGCGATCTGCTGGCCGGCGCGGACGGCATCGCCCTCGCCGACATCGATGGCGATGACGGTGCCCTGCAGCGGCGCGCGGACGGCGACGAAGCCCTCGGGCAGCGCGACCTCGACGGAGGCGCGGCCGGCGGGCGGCGCCGACTTCCCGTGCTCGAGCACGGCGAGGGGGTCGTCGGTCGCAAGCCGCGCGCCGGCGAGCCCGGGCGCGGCGCCGGTAGCTTCGCGCGACGAGACGTACAGCCGCGGGTGCGCGGTCTCGGCGCCGGCCAGTAGCTGCGGCAGGTGGTCCTCGACGAAGCGCGTATAGGCGCGACCCGCCGCGACCTCGGCGTGGCGCACGAGCGCCTGCAGAAACGGCACGTTCGTGTCCACGCCTTCAATGCGCAGCTCGCAGAGCGCGCGGTAGGCCCGACGGAGCAGCGCGTCCCATTCGCCGGAGGGCTCGTGCACCACGAGCTTCGCCAGCAGCGGGTCGAAGGCCGGGTTCGTCACGTACCCCGCATAGGCGTGGGTATCGACGCGGAGCCCAGGTCCGCCGGGGGCCTCGAAGGTCACGATGCGCCCGCCCGACGGCACGACGCTGCCGTCCGCG
>DASRHM010000014.1:0-32054 GCA_035650575.1 Dehalococcoidia bacterium
GGGGGTGCGCCCGCCGCTGAGCATCGCCGCGACCGGCACGTCGCCCCAGCCGGGCAGGTTCGCCGGCGTCGACACCACCCCGCGCGCCGGGTCGACGCTCCCCGGCATCACGACGCCAATCGCCGCCACCTCGGCGCCCACCCAGACGCCGCGCGCCAGGTCGTCGATCACCCGGCGCACCTTCGCGAGCACGTCCTCGGGCGCGCCGCCGGGGAACGGCACCGCCCGCCGCGCTTCGACCTCGCCCTCCGCGTTGGATACGGCCACGCGCAGATTCGTCGCGCCGATATCGACGCCGGCCAGGAACGTGTGCCCCATGCTGCCTCCGGGACGCGAGCGGGATGCGCGCATCGTACGGAGGGGGACTCGCGCGCTCAAGTCAACAGGACATAACGATCGCCAACCGGTGGACGCCCGATGCTAAAGTACGGGCACGGATTCGAGGGCGCGTCGTGGTCGACGTCTATCTGCTCACGCTCGCCATCTCGCTCACGCTGGGCGTGCTCGCGACGCTCGTCCTGCAGGCGATTTCGCGCACCCAGACCTTCTTCGGCCTGTTCCACGTCCGAGGCACGCAGGAGCGCCCGCGGTGGGGCGGCGTCGTCTTCCTCGCGTCGTTCGCGCTGACGCCGTTCATCGCGTCGGCGTTCTCCCACCACGCGAGCGAGTTCTTTACGCCCAAGTCGGGCAGCTTCCTCGGCTTCCTCGCCGCGACGTCCCTCGTCTTCCTCGTCGGCTTCGTCGATGACGTGCGGCTCACCAGCCCTTACCTCCGCTCGCTCGTGTTCATCGCCGGCGGCGTCGCCGTGTACGCCGCCGGTTATCGCATCGACGACACCGGCCTGCCGTGGGGCCCGGACGTGCACTTCGGCGTGCTGGGCATCGTCGCCACCGTGCTCTGGGTCTACGTGACCACGAACGCGATCAACTGGATCGACGGGCGCGACGGCGTGTCGCTCGGCGTCGCCGTCCTGGCGGCGGTGACGATGGCGCAGATCGCGTCGCACTCCAGCCACCCGGCCGTCGCGCTGCTGCTCGTCGCACTCGCGGGCGCCGGCCTGGGGTTCCTGCCGTTCAACCTCCCGCCCGCGTCGGTGTACGTCGGCGATTCCGGCGCCTACGTGCTCGGGTTCGTGATCGGCACCCTCTCGATCCGCGCCGCCACCGGCCCCACCGACCAGGTCGCGATCGCCGTCCCACTCGTCGCGCTCGGCTTCCCGCTGCTCGATGCCGCGCTCGCCGTCACCCGCCGAGTCCTCCAGCACCGCCATCCGATGATCGGCGACCAGGACCACATCCACCACCGCCTTGAGCACGCGGGGGCCGGCCCCCGCGGCCTCGTCGCCATCATCTACAGCATCGCTGTCGTCTTCTCCGCGGGCGCGATGCTCCTGCACTACGTCGAGACCACGTGGGCCGAGGCGGTGGTGTTCGCGGGCGTCCTCGCCGTCGTCGGCGTGACGCTCACGCGGCTCGGCTACATCGTCACCATCTGGAACAGCCACAGCATCGTCTGGCTGCGCCAGCGCGTCTACGCCTTCGCGCCCGGCAGCCGGGACGACGAGTAGCCGCGGCGCTCCCTCCGCCCGCGCAGCGCGGCGCGCACCGCGTGCGATGCCAGCAGCACCGCGCAGCGCGCCGCGATCGCCGCCCCCGTAAGCGCGTCGCGCACCGGATTTCCCCGCAGGTGCTTGCGGTAATAGCGCCACATGCTCCGGTGGCGCGCGATGACGATGCGGGGCGACGTGCTCATGCTGATCCCGATCGTGTGATAGACCACAGCGTCCGCGACGTACACGACGCGATAGCCCGCATCGCGGATCCGCCGGCAGAGGTCCACGTCTTCGTTGAACAGGAAGAAGCCCGCGTCCCAGCCGCCGACCTCTTCGAGCACGCCCCGCGGCGTCATCAGCGCCGCGCCGCTGACCCAGTCCACGTCCCGCACCGATGCGTGGTCGAAGTCGGTCATCAGGTACCGGGACGACAGGCGGTTGGCCGGCAGCAGCCTCGTCAGCAGCGAGTAGCGGTTGAACAGCGCCGTCCCGTAGCCCGGGAACGCGCGGCAGCTGAGCTGCAGCGCGCCGTCGTCGTCCAGCAGTTTCGGCGCCGCCACGCCGGCATCCGGGTGCGCGCGCAGGTACGCGACGAGCGGCGCCAGCGCGTCCGACTCGACGTGCGTGTCGGCGTTCAGCGCCATGACGTACGCGCCGGACGACGCCGCGACTCCGTCGTTGATCGCGCGCGAAAGCCCGCCGTTCGTCGCCCGTCGCACGACGCGGGCCCAGGGATGCTCGCGCTCCACGAGGTCCGCCGTACCGTCGTCCGATGCGTTGTCGACGACGATCGCCTCGAACGTCACGCCCGTCACGTGCGCGCGCAGCGACGTCAGGCAGCGGCCGACGTCCGCAGCCGAGTTGTGCGTGACGACAACGACCGAGACGTTCGGCATCACCGCGGCTCCTCGAACGTCTGCGCGTACACCTCGTACGTCTCGTCCGCCGCGCGGCGCCACGTGAACTCCGCCGCGCGCGCCAATCCGCGCTCGGAGAGCTCGCGCCGTGCGCCGGCGTCGCCGAGAAGCCCGCGCAGGCCGTCCCGGATCGCGTCGACCGATGCCGGGTCAACGAGCAGCGCCGCGTCGCCCGCCACCTCCGCCGTCGCCGAGACGGCCGATGTGAGTACCGGCGTCCCGCACGCCATCGCCTCGAGCACGCAGAGCCCGAAGCCTTCGTACAGCGACGGGTAGGCGAAGACGTCCGCGCCCGCGTACAACGCGGGCAGGTCGTCGTCCGGCACATACCCCAGGAACCGCACCTGCTGTTCCAGCCCCAGCACCCGTACCGTCTCGGCGTCCTCCTCGTACTTCCACGCCGGCTGCCCGACGATGGCGAACTGCGGCGTGACCCCTTCGGCGCGCAGCGCCGCGAGCGCCTCGAGCACGCGCCGCCGGTTCTTCCCCGGCTCCAGGCTCCCGACGCTGAGCACGTACGGTGGCTCGATGCCGTAGCCTCGCGCGATGCCCAGCGCTTCATCGCGCGCCATCGGCCGATAGCGCGCCGCCGGCGCCTCGTGCACGACGCGCACCTTCCCGCGCCCGGCCGGCAGCAGCCGCTCGATGTCCTCGCGCACGGCGTGCGACGGCGCGATGATCGCGTCCGCGACCCGCGCGCCGAGCTGCGTGATCGTCTGCATGTACAGCCGCCGCGCCGGCGGATAGCGCTGCGGGATGCGCAGGAACGTCAGGTCGTGCACGGTCACCACGCGGCGCGCGCGCATCGGCCGCACCGGCACCCCGTGGTGCGTCCCGTGCAGCACGTCGATCCCGAGCGCCCCCACGCGCCCGGGCAGCGCCGCCTGCTCCCAGAGCAGCCGCCGCGCCCGCGTCGGCGCCTGCACCCGCTCGATGCGCCAGTTCGGCTTGGCGCCCAACGCGTCGAACCACGGCCCGCGCGTGAACACCGCGTATCCGTCGCGCGCCGGGCGCTCCGCCATCGCGCGCACGAGCTCGATGGCGTAGACGCCAGCGCCCGCGGGCTTCGCTGGCACCGAGGTCGCGTCGATCGCGACCCTCACAGGTCGCGCACCTGCAGCGTGCGGCCCATCCGCCCGCGGTAGTAGTCGAGCGTCCCGCGCCACATCGCCCGCAGCAGCCGCCAGCGCCCCGTCGCCGCGAGCCGCGCGCTCGTCGCGATGCGCGTCGCCCAGAAGTACGCCGTAAACCAGGCGTACGCCAGGCGCGAGCGCCGGTGCTTGCGGACCAGGTAGAGCCGGTTGCGCGTCGCGTAGTACTGCTTGAACGGCGTTATCCAGCCGCCGCCGCTCGACCCGCTCTCGCGGTGGTAGACGACCGCCGATGGCTCGTAGCGCACCCGGTATCCGCACGCCTGCGCGCGCCGGATGAAGTCCGTCTCCTCGTAGTACATGAAGAACGTCTCGTCGAGCGGGCCCGCGTCGCGGAATGCCCGCAGCGGCACCAGCGCGCAGCAGAAGCTCGCGGTCTGGAGGTCTTCGCGCCGCACGCTCGTCGCCG
Organism: Dehalococcoidia bacterium; assembly: GCA_035650575.1. Lineage (GTDB taxonomy): Bacteria > Chloroflexota > Dehalococcoidia > DSTF01 > JACRBR01 > DASRHM01. Next base: position 4,031 of record DASRHM010000014.1, read on the forward strand.
GCCCGTCCGGCCGCCCCGCGTACGTGCGACGGAAGACGCCGAGACGCCAGTCGAACCCGCCCGCGTGCGTGCTGATCAGCCGCCGGTCGTCGTAATACAGGATCTTCGGCACGACGAGCGTCCGTGCGTCGGCCGCCGCGATCATCGCACCCAGGAAGTCCGGCGTCAGCGCGACGTCGTTGTTGAGGAACAGCACGAAGTCGTCCTCGCGCGCCGCGCACGCCTTCACCCCGATGTTCGCCCCGCGCGCGAAGCCGACGTTCTCGCCGCAGCGGATGATCTCGGCGTCCGGCAGCGTCCGCGCGATCGTCTCCACCGACCCGTCGTCCGACCCGGCGTCGACCACGGTCAGGTGCCGGTTCTCATAGCGCACGGCCGCCAGCGACGCGAGAAACTCGTCGATGAACGCCGCGCTGTTGTAGTTCACCACGACGATCCCGACCGAGGGCGCGTCACTCATCGGCCGGCACCCGCGCCCGCTCCCGCGCGACGAACGCCGCCAGCGCCTCCTGCCACGGCCGCAGCGTCACGCCGAGCGCCGCCGCCCGCGTGTTCGCCAGCACGGAATAGCGCGGCTTGCGCGGGCCCGCGTATCCCCCGGCCCGCAGCTCCGCCGTCGTCACGCGCTCGACGGGCGCATCGATCCGGCTCAGCCGCAGGATCTCCGCCGCCCAGTCATACCGCGAAGCCTCGCCCTCGTTCGTCAGGTGGTACACCCCGGCTGGCGCCTGCCGTTCGAGCAGCGCGCGCAATGCCGTCGCCAGGTCCGCGTCTGCCGTCGGCGTCGCCACCTCGTCGGTCACGAAGCGCAGCGTCCGCCCGGCGCGCGCCGCCGCCCGCACCTTCTCGATGAAGTTGGCCTCGCCCTCGCCGTAGAGCCATGCAACCCGCACCACGAGCGTGTCGGCATGCGCGGCCCGCGCACGCCGCTCGCCTTCGAGCTTCGAGCGCCCGTAGGCGTTGACCGCCGACGGCTCGTCGTCCTCGGCGTAGGGCGCGCCCGTTTCGCCGTCGAACACCTCGTTCGTGCTGATCGCGACCAGCCGGGCCCCGGCCGCCGAGCACGCCCGCGCGACGTTCTCCGCCCCGCCCGCATTGACCGCGACCGCCAGCTCCGGCTCGCGCTCGCACCGCGTGGTGTCGGTCAGCGCCGCGCAGTGCACGACCGCCTCGGGTCGCGCGCGTTCGACCGCCGCGCGCACCGCCTCCGCATCGCAGACGTCGAGTTGCGCCCGGGCGAGCGCCGTGACGTCGTGGCCCGCCAGCGCGCGCCGCAACTCGCGCCCGAGCTGCCCACCCGCCCCCGTGATGAGGATCTGCATCGTCCCGAGTGTACCGCGGTGCGCCCGCCGCCCGGCGCGTCGGGGCGGCGCCCCGAGTGCATCCTCGAGTCAGCGCGGACGCGCGGGCGGCGAGCCGGGGTCAGCCGCCGTACGCGCGCGCCTGCGCCAGCCGCTCGCCGTACTGCCGCGCGTAGTAGCGCTGGTACTCGCCCGACTTGATCGGCTCCCACCACGCGCGGTTGTCGACGTACCAGCGCACGGTGCGCTCGATCGTCCGCTCGAAGTCGTGCTCCGGCGCCCAGCCGAGCGCACGCAGCTTCGACCAGTCCATGTAGTAGCACGGATCATGCCCCTCGCGGTCGGGCACGAAGCGGATCAGGTCGTACGGCTTGTCGAGCAGGTCGAGGATCGCTTTTGCGACCTCGATGTTCGTCCGGTGGTTGTCCGCCTGGATGTTGTACGCCTCGCCCGCCTCGCCGCGCTCCAGCAGCAACAGCAACGCCCGCACGCAGTCCTCGACGTACAGCCGGTCGCGCTCCTGCAGCCCCTCGCCATACACCGGCAGCGGCTCGCCTTCGAGCGCGTTCGTCACGAACAGCGGGATCGCCTTCTCCGGGTACTGGTACGGCCCCACGTTGTTCGCCGGGCGCGCCACCACCACCGGCATCCCGAACGTCTCGGCGAATGCGTAGCACATCATGTCTCCGGCGGCCTTGCTGACCGCGTACGGGCTGCGCGGCCGGAAGGCGTCGTCCTCGCGCCGCGGGTCGTCGCGCGTCGCCGGCCCGTACACCTCGTCCGTCGAGACGTGCAGCACCCGCGCGACGCCGTGCTCGCGCGCCGCGCTCAGCACGTGGTGCGCCCCGCGCACGTTCGTCTCGATGAAGTCCGTGGCGTCCTGGATGGAGCGGTCCACGTGCGACTCCGCGGCGAAGTTGATCACCGCGTCGCACCCCCGCATCGCCTCCGTGACCGCCGCCGCGTCCGCCACGCTCCCGCGCACGAACCGGTAGCGCGCGTCGTCGGCGATGTCGCGCAGGTTCTCCAGGTTGCCGGCGTAGGTCAGCGCGTCGAAGTTCACCAGCTCGACGTCGCGTTCGCGCAGGACGTAGCGGATGAAGTTGCTGCCGATGAATCCGGCGCCCCCGGCGACGAACAGCCGTCGCATCACGGTAGCCTCGCCCGGCTGTAGTCGCCGAGCACGAGCTGGTAGCCGCGCGGCTTCGCCCCGTCGCTCCGCAGGTCGACGTTGCGCCCGATCAGGCTGTTCTCGATCCGCGCCGGCACGCGCTCGATCGTCGTCTCTTCCATCACCACGCTGTCCGAGATCTCGCTCTCGATCACCCGGCAGTCGCGCCCGATCGACGTGAACGGCCCGACGTACGCGTCCCGTACGACGGTCCGCTCGCCGACGATCGCCGGCCCGCTGATCACGCTGTTCTCGATGACGCAGCCCTCTTCCAGCACGACGCGTCCGTGCAGCCGCGACCGGTCATCGACACTCCCGCGCCGCTCGCTGGCCCGCAGGGTCTCGAGGATCGCCCGGTTCGCCGCCAGCAGGTCGTCGTGCTTCCCCGTGTCGATCCACTCGCCCTCGACGATGTCCGCCCGCACCGTGCAGCCGTCGTCGAGCAGCCGCTGGATCGTGTCGGTGATCTCGAGCTCGCCGCGCGCCGAGGGCTGCACGCGGGCGATCGCGCCGAAGACGCGCGGCGTGAACATGTAGATGCCGATGACGGCGAGGTCGCTCGGCGGCACCTGCGGTTTCTCGACGACCCGCACCAGGCGCTCGCCTTCGAACTCCGCCACCCCCAGCTCCCGCGGGTCGTCGACGTGCTTGAGCAGGATCGAGGCCTCCGCGTCGGACGCCGCGAACGCCTGCACGAACGGCGCGATGCCGTGCGTGAGAAAGTTGTCCCCCAGGTACGTCACGAAGCGCGAGTCGCCCATCGCCTCCTGTCCGAGCGCGATCGCCTGCGCGATGCCGCCCGGCTCCGGCTGCACGAGGTACCGGATGCGCGCCCCGAACCGCGCGCCGTCGCCGGTCTCGCGGCGCACCTGCTCCCCCGTCTCCGGCGAGATGATGATCCAGATGTCCTTGATGCCGGACGCGACCAGGTCCTCGATGGCGTAGAACAGGATCGGTTTGTTGGCGATCGGCACGAGCTGCTTGGCGCCGGTATAGGTCAGCGGCCGCAGCCGGTTCCCCTTGCCGCCGCTCAGCACCAGCCCCTTTAGCTCACGTTCCATAACGGCGCAGTCTACCACTGCGGATCGAAGCTCAGTAACCGTGTGGATCCCCATCTCGGGCCCGCGATGCCCCGCATCCCTGCAAACGCGCGCGGAAGCTTGATCTTGCATACTCCCGCGCCTACGCTCGTGCGCGGCCGCCCAGCGAACGGAGGACAGGATGGACCTGAAGGGCAAGACGGCGATCGTCACCGGCTCCGCCGTCGGCGTCGGACGCGCGACGGCGATCGACCTGGCCCGCCGCGGCGCCAACGTCGTCGTCAACTACTCCCGTTCGGAGGACGACGCCCGCGAGGCCGTGCGCCTCGTCGAGGAGGCCGGCGGCCAGGCGCTGCTCGTCAAGGCCGACGTCTCGCGCGACGAGCTCGCGCGCGACATGGTCAGGCAGGCGGTCGATGCATTCGGCGGCCTGCACGTGCTCGTCAACAACGCCGCGACCACGCACTTCGTGCCCATGGCGGACCTCGAGGGCATGAAGAGCGAGTACTGGGACGACATCTACGCCGTCAACGTCAAGGGCACGTTCTTCTGCGCCCGCGCCGCCGCGCCGGCGATCAGGGCGAGCGGCGGCGGCGCTATCGTCAACGTCGCCTCCGTCGCCGGCGTCCGCGCCGTCGGCAGCTCGATCGCCTACGCTGCCTCGAAGGCGGCCGTGATCAACATGACCGTCGCGCTCGCCCGCGTGCTCGGCCCGGAGATCCGCGTGAACTGCGTCGCCCCCGGCTTCATCGATACGCGCTGGCTGCGCAACGGCCTGGGTGAAGAGGTCTTCGCCGCGGCGAAGGCTCGCGAGGAGCGCGTCGCGCCCCTGCACGCGGTCTGCACGCCGGAATCCGTCTCGCAGGTCATCCTGAGCCTGATCGAGGGGGCCGACCTCGTCACGGGCCAGACCCTTGTCGTCGACGGCGGCGTCGGCATCGCCGGCTAGCGCCAGCGGCGCCCGGCGACGCGCGCTCCTGCGCTGTCCGCGGTCTGTTGCTGTTTGTCTGTTGTCTGCGGGCTGCTCCGTCCACGCATAGCGGCGCGACCGCGGCTGCCTGTTGTAGCGCGCCCGCGCCGCGCCCTGCCACAATGCATTCGAGGCCCTGCCGCACCGGCCGCGTGCGACCGTCGTTCAGCGCCATCGTCAAGGAGTTGCGAATGGCCTGGGAGTACAAGGTCGTCTACGTGGATTTCAGGGGCAGGATTTCATCGGAAGGGGTGGAGTACATCCGCCAGAGCGGCGAGCATCGGACCGGGTTCGTCCGCGGCTACCTCGATAAGCTCGGCGAGGATGGCTGGGAACTGACCGGCGTGCTCCCCCTCGTTCGTCCGGAGAGCAGCTACTTCATGCTGAAGCGGCCCGCTGACAAGGCGGCCGCGCAGGCGTCAGAAGGTTAGTGCAGTCCGGCGCTGAGGCGGCGTAAGCGGCCGTCCGGCGGCAGGGCCTCCCCGGCGACTCAGGCGGCGCGCGCCGGCTCGGCGCCCGTCGCCAACGCCAGCGCGGCGACGAGTTCCTGGTCCAGCCCCGCGTCCGCGCGCAGCCTCGCGATCGCCTCCGGCGGCGTCAGCTGCGGGTCCGCGCCGGGCGCCGTGGTCCGCGCATACGCCTCGGCGACGGCCAGGATGCGCGCGGCCCGCGCGTCCGTCCCCGACAGCGCCGTCAGCGGATGATGGTGCGCGTCCACGGCCCGCACCGCGTCGTCCAGCCCCGGCGCCGAGGCGACGAACAGCCGCCCCAGCTTCAGGTAGATATCGTCGTAGCGCTCGTCCAGCCCCCAGACGTTGTCCGGGTGCTCGTCGGGGTCGTCCTTCGGGAAGATTCCCAGCGCGTGGGACATCGCGCCGACGCGCAGCACGCGCAGTTCCGTCTCGTCCATGCCCAGCTGCTCGCCGATCTGCACCGCCGCCCGCAGGATGAACGCCGTCAGCGTCCGCATCCGCGTCCCTTCTTCCGCGAGCTGCGCCGCGACGACGTTCGCGAGCGTCTCGAGGATCCCGAAGCGCATCTGCCGCGGCCCGTCCTGCGCGCCCTCGTCCACGAGCTCCGAGCCCATGCGCGTCTGCCCGCCCCCCGCCGCTTTCGCCTGGTACATCGCCGTGTCCGCGCGGTTGAGCAGCGCCCCCGCGTCCGCGCCGTCCTGCGGGAAGGTCGCGATGCCGATGCTCGTCGTCACCGCGACCGTGTCCTGCCCCGGGTAGTGCCACTCCGCTGCCGCCAGCGCGTCGTGGATGCGCTGCGCCACCCCGTACGCCGATTCCGGCCCCGTCTCCGGCAGCAGCACCACGAACTCGTCCCCCGACTGCCGCGCCACGATGTCCACCTCGCGGCACGCGCCCCGCACGAGGCGGCTGAAGTTGATCAGCAGGTCGTCGCCCGCCTGGTGGCCCAGCGAGTCGTTGAACACCTTGAAGTTGTCGATATCCATCATCAGCACCGAGCACACGGCGCCGTAGCGGTCGCTCCGCTGCACCTCCTCCTGCACGCGCTGCTGGAGCGCGCGCTGGTTCGGCAGTCCCGTCAGCGCGTCGCGCTCCGCCATCGTCCGCATCGCCGCGTACAGCCGGTTGTTCGCCAGCGCCAGCGCGAGCGGTTCCGCCATCCGCTGCATCAGGGCGACGTGCTTCGGCCCGAATGCCCCGCGCGTCATCGAGACGACGTTGAACGACCCGAGCAGGGTCTCTTTCGAGACCAGGGGCACGGTGATGCCGCATACGGCGCCGCGGTCCAGCAGGTACTGCCGCTCCACGTAGTCGTGCTCAATCGACTCCAGGTCCTCGAACAGCCGCGGCTCCTCCGACGCCTGGAGCGAGGTCGACGCGTCGATGTCGAATGGGTCGGCGTGCACGTCGCTGTCCTCCCAGACGCCGCGCAGCACGCGCAGGCGCGTCCGGTCCTCGCTGTAGACCGCGATCGACGCCTGGTCGAACGCGATGAGCCCGCGCGCCGCGCGCATGAACTCTACGTACGCCTGGTCGATCTCCAGGCTCGCGTTCGCGGCCCGCTCCACCTTCGCCAGCGCCTCCAACTCACGGTTGCGCTGCGCCAGTTCCTGCGTGTTCTCGCGCACGCGCTCCTCGAGCGCGGAATTCAGCCGCTGCAGGTCGCTGCGGGACTGCGCCAGCTCCAGCGATGTCGCCCGCATCGTCTCGCGCTGCCGCGTCAGTACGCGCTCGATCACGCAGCCGATCGTAAAGAACGTCAGCAACCCGACCCCGATGACGGTCGACGTCGCGAGCATGTACGCCGCGTCGCGCCCTTCGCCCGTGCCGAACGGGTCGTAGCCGTCGATCACGCCCCACGTGCGAAGCGAGACCAGTACCGCGAAGCCGCCGATCACCAGCGCCCCGCCGAGGTAGGCGTCGCGGCGCCGCGACGCAAAGGCCGCCCCGAACAGCACGAAGATCAGTCCCAGCGGGCCCACCCAGGTCAGTCCGCCGGAGAACCAGTACCCGCCGAGGCCCGCCACGCACGCCGACAGCAGGCTCGCTCGGTCGATGCGCTCCATCGTCGCCGGGTCGTCGGTCCGTGCGTGCGCCACGATGCAGAGGACCGCGAACGCGAGCCACGCGCCGAGCGTCGCCTGGTACCCCCATGGGATCGCGACGTCCGCCAGCACCTGGACGCCCCAGATGACGACCAGGCAGACGAACCCCACGCCCGCCCGCAGCGCGAGCATCACGCGCGAGACGTATTCGGCCTCCGTAGCGCCCCCGGTCTGCGACGCGCGCGGCGGTGCCGCCCCCCCGGACTCTGCACTCGCGATCACGAAAAAGTATCGGCAGCGGCGCTGCCCGGTTGCTCCCCGGCCGGAGCGCGATTTTCGCCGCCCGGGCCGCGGTTGCTAGAATCGGTCGATGGCCGGCACGGAAGAGCTTCTCGAATCTCCCGAAGCCCCCGGAGAGGGGTCCGAGTACCCGCTCCCCGAGCAGCCGGCGCCGCTGCCCCAGGTCCCCTCGTACATCGCGATCATCCGCATCGCCGCCGTCCTCGGCATGGGCCTCTCGCTCTCGTTCGGGCTCTTCATCATGCTCATCGGGCTCCGGGGCGTCCTCATCGGCGTCCCCATCGCCCTGCTCTCGGTCGTCTTCTACGGCGCCATGCGGCTGGCCGAGCGCATTCTCCTCCCTCCGGAAGCCCTCGAAAGCTGACCGCGGTCGCCGGCCGGGCCCCGGCCCCCTAATCCCCGTCCTGCCACGCCCGGAGGATCGCCGCGCTCTCGGGCGTCGGCCGCAGCCGCAGCGCTTCGGCGATGACCCGCGGCCGCCGCCCCCGGTGCAACTGCTCATCGAGCAGCGCCAGCAGCGGCGGCCGGTTCGTGCCCGCCAGCAACAGGGCCAGGTAGTGGTACAGCTCGTCCGAGATCTTCGCGTGCATCAGCTCGCCGATCGCGCGATAGCACGCCTCCATCTCCAGCCGCACGATCGCGTCGGCGAGCGTCGTCGCCAGCGTCTCGTTGCCGCCCCGCGCCGCGCGCCGCAGCGCCTCCGTCGCGTACCGCTCGACGATCCCCCGTGGCGCCTCCGCGAACAGCTCGAAGACGCCGGCGATCAGCGGGTCCGCCGGGTCGGCGCGCAGCAGCCACTGGTAGATGAGCGCGTGCTGCTCCAGCCCGGCGAGCAGCTGGAACGCCGTGTTCGCGGGCTCGCCGTCGCCCGCCCGGTCCTCCAGCATCTCGATGGCGAAGTAGGGCAGCAGCTCCGGCGCCAGGTCCGCGAGCGTCATCAACCCCTGCGCGCGCAGCCGCCAGGCGATGTCCTCGCCGAAGGCGACCTCGTGAGCGTCGCAGGCGAGCACGGCCACGTCGGCATCCCGCCGGTCGCCGATCGCCCGCAGGATCGTGAGGGCGTGCGCGCGCATCGCCGCGCCCTGGTCGCGCTTCAGCCCGTCCGCGTGCAGCTCGAAGAACAGCGCCCGCAGCGCCTCGCGCGCCTCGGCCGCCGGCCGCGCCGCGAGCGCCGCGAGCGCCGCCTCCCGCTCGATGCGGCCGCCCTCCGCGAGCAGCTCGATCGCGAGTCCCTGTGCCTTCTTGGGGTCGCTCTGCGCCAGCACGCCGAGCCGCGCCGCCGCCGCGCCGCCCGCGCCCTTCCGCCTCGTCGCCATGCGCCGATTATGCCCGAGCGCGCCGGTCAACGTGCCCGGGAAGCCCCTCCCAGCGCCGCGCGCAGGGCGTCGCGCATCGCCCGCAGGTCGCTCTCGGCGAGCGCCGTCTTCCGCGGCGCGTCGAGGAACGCGGCGTTGGTCCAGATCGGCCATTCGGGATTCGGGTCGTCGGCGTAGCGAGGGATCAGGTGCCAGTGCAGGTGCGGCACGCTGTTCCCGAGCATCTCATAGTTGAGCTTCCGCGGCCGGAAGGCGTGGAACACCGCCTCCGCGACGGTCGCCATATCGGCGAGGAACTGCGCCCGCTCCTGCGCCGGCAGCAGATGCAGCTCGCCCACGCAGCGCCGCGCGACGAACAGCGTGTAGCCGCGGTAGATCTGGTTGTCCGCGAGCACGGCCCAGCCACTCGCCAGCGCGGCGACGAAGTACGGGTTGTCCGCGGTGTAGCCGGGGACGTAGCGCTCGCAGATCTCGCAGCCGGCGCTCAGCGGGCGGGCACTTCCAGCAGCGGGATCACCTCATCGCCGGCGTGGCTTACCGGCTTGTACGTGCCCGCTTCGATCTCGGCGATGATCTTCTCGCCCTCTTCGATCAGCGCGTCCATGAACTCCGGCTCGTCGACCGTACGGACGACCTCCCCCTTCCGGAAGATCACGCCGCGCCCCTTGCCGCCGGCGATGCCGAGGTCCGCCATCCGCGCCTCGCCCGGCCCGTTGACGACGCAGCCCATCACCGCGACGGTGAGGATCTTGCCGCGCCGCACGAAGTGTTCCTCGACCTTGTTCGCCAGCGGGATCAGGTCGATCTCGATGCGCCCGCACGTCGGGCACGCGACCAGCGTCGCGCCGCGCTTGCGCAGGTTCAGCGTGTTGAGGATGTCCCAGCACACCGGCACTTCCTCGACCGGGTCCGCCGCCAGGGACACCCGGATCGTGTCGCCGATCCCCTCCGACAGCAGGATGCCGATGCCGATCGCGCTCCGCACGGACCCCGCGCGCGGCGTCCCTGCCTCCGTCACGCCGAGATGCAGCGGGTACGGCACCATCGGCGCGATGCGGCGATATGCCTCCACCATCGTCGGCACGTCGAACGCCTTCATCGAGATCTTGATGTCGTCGAAGTCGGCGTCGTTCAGGACCTTGATCTCCCAGAGCGCCGCTTCGACCATGCGCTCCGGCAGCGTCGGCGGCATCTCGCCGTCGGCGAGCGCCCTGATCGGCGGCAGCGAGCCCGCGTTCACGCCGACGCGGATCGGCATGCCGCGCTCCTTCGCCTCCTTCGCCACGAGCGTCACCTTCTCCGCGTCGCGGATGTTCCCCGGATTGAGCCGCAGCGCGTCGAAGCCGGACCGGATCGCCGCCAGCGCCCAGCGATAGTCGAAATGGATGTCCGCGATGATCGGCAGCGGCTTCTGCCGCACGATCTCCGGCAGCGCCTCCGCCGCCTCCTTGTCGGGGACAGCGATCCGCACGACATCGCAGCCGGCGTCCTTCAGGCGGTGCAGTTGCTCGACCGTGGCCTTGACGTCCGCCGTGTCCGTCGAGCACATCGACTGCACGGCGATCGGCGCGTCTCCTCCGATCTGGACGTCTCCTACGTGGACCGGTTTGGACTTCCGTCGTGCGCTCATCATCGCAGCAGGCTGTCTCCTCTGAATACGCGCAGCACGTCGAAATAGGTTATCACGGCCGCCAGCACCAGGATCATAACCAGTCCGGTGAGGTGCACCAGCGCCTCCTTCTCCGGCGCGATGCGCTTCCCCCGGCGCACGAACTCCACGAACACGAAGAACAGCCGCCCGCCGTCGAACATCGGCAGCGGCAGGATGTTCAGCACCGCCAGGTTCATGCTGAGGAGCGCCGAGAACTCGATGAGCGACTGCCACCCGGCCTGCTCGACGACCTCGCCCGTCGCCTGCGCGATCCCCACGGGCCCCGTCACCTGCGGCGCCGTGTAGCCCCGGATCCACGTCCAGACCTGGTTCCGCGCCAGGATCAGCGACTCGAAGCTCATGCGCACGCCGCGCGGGATCGCCACCCACGGCGGTGACCAGCGCGAGTGTGTGTAGGGGATGAAGTTGTACTTCGGGATCGGCACGTCGTAGCAGTGGGCCGGCGACCCCGGCTTCACCTCGCGCTGCAGCCGCTCGCGTTCCTTCTGCGCACTCGCTTCGAGCTTCTGGCGCTCTTCCGGCGTCCAGGCGACGTTCTGTCCATACCGCGGCCCCACGGTGATGCCGATCGGGCCCTGGTCGTGCGTGAGGCCGCACTCGTCCGTGTACGTCGGCGGGTTCCAGCGCGAGTACACGTTCGCCGTCACCGTCTCGGCGCCGCTCCGCGCGTCTTCGCGCAGCAGCGTCAGGTCGATGTGCGATCCCTGGTACAGCCGCAGCAGGTAGGACGCGTCCTCGACGCTCGACGCCTTGCGCCCGTTGACCTTCGTGATGACGTCTCCCGCCTGCAGCCCCGCGTGCTCCGCCGGGCTTCCGGGGGCGACTTCCTCGATCCGCGCGCCGCCGATCGAGACCGTGTGCGGGATCATCTGGCTCGCGCTGAACAGCGCGATCGCCAGCACGAGGTTCATTGCCGCGCCCGACCCGAGGATGATCGCCCGCTTCCACTTCACCTGCGCGGCGAGGCTCTGCGGGTCGCCGGGGTCCTCCTCGCCCAGCATCCGCACGAAGCCGCCGAGCGGCAGCGCGTTCACCGAGTACTCGGTGTCGCGCCACGTCACGGCCCAGAGGCGGGGCGGGTAGCCGAGGCCGGCTTCGAGCACCTTCACGCCGAACAGCTTCGCCGTCACGTAGTGCCCCAGCTCGTGGATCACGATCAGCGCGAACAGGATGCCGGCGAACGGCAGGATCGAATGCGTCAGGACGTGCAAATGAGCCTCACCGGGAATTCGTCATGATCTGCGTCGAAGGCGCCGCCGTGGATCACCGCGGACGGATCGCCCCGGCGGGCGCCGCCCCGCGCACGTGCTCCCGCGCCCACCGGTCGGCCTCGAGCACCGCCTCGAGGGTAGGATCGGCCTCCCCTGCATGCGCCGAGAGGGCGCGGTCCACCGCCTTCGCGATGTCCGTGAAGCGGATCTCGCCGCGCATGAACTGGTCCACCGCCGTCTCGTCCGCCGCTGCGAGCACGGTCGTCCACGTCCCGCCCTTCGCGCCGGCTTCGAGCGCCAGGCGCAGGCACGGGTAGCGCGACAGGTCCGGTGCGGAAAAGTTGAGGCTCTTCGTCCGCGCGAGGTTCAGGCGGGGGACGCTGCTGCATGCAACGCGTTCAGGGTAACAGAGCGCCGCCTGGATCGGCAGGCGCATGTCGGGCTCGCCGAGCTGCGCCTTCACGCTTCCGTCGCAGAACTCCACCAGCGAATGCACGATGCTCTCGCGGTGCAGCACCACCTCGATGCGCTCCATCGGCACGTCGAACAGCCAGCGCGCCTCGATCGCCTCGAACCCCTTGTTCATCAGCGTCGCCGAATCGATGGTGATCTTGCGCCCCATGTCCCACGTCGGGTGCCGCAGCGCCTGCTGCGGCGTCACCCGCGCCAGGTCGGGCGCCGGCACGTCGCGGAACGCCCCGCCCGACGCCGTGAGCAGGATGCGCTCGATCGCGCCGGCATCCTCCCCCCAGAGGCACTGCCAGATCGCGCTGTGCTCGCTGTCCACTGGCCGCAGCTCGCCGCCGTGCGCCGCCGCCGCGCGCGTCACGAGGTGCCCCGCCATCACGAGCACCTCCTTGTTCGCCAGCGCCACGGCTTTCCCCGCCTCGAGCGCGGCCAGCGTCGGCGCCAGCCCCGCCGCCCCGGCCGTCGCGACGACGACCAGGTCGGCGCCCGGATGCGCCGCCATCTCCTCCATCGTCGCCCAGCGCGCGCGCGGCCCCGCCGCCGCCTTCAGCTCCATGTGGCGCTCCGATGCCCCGCACCACAGCATCGCCGGCCGGAACTCGCGCGCCTGGTCTTCGAGCAGGGTGTGGTTGGAGCCGCCGGCGAGCGCGACCACGCGGAATCGCCCGGGCAAGGAGCGGATGACGTCGAGCGTCTGGCGCCCGATCGACCCCGTCGAGCCCAGCACCGCTACGCCCGTCGGCCGCTCACTCATCACGTCCGAGTATATCCCGCCCTCCCCGCGCACGATGCGCGCGCCGCATCGCATAGTCGGAGGGTCGTACGCCCCAGCGCCCCGGCACCGGTCGTCGGTCCGGAGATTCTCCGTCCTCCGTCCCGCCTTCCCCGGCGCTCCGCCGCCTGGGAAGCCGGCTCGCACCGCGACCGAAGCTCTCCGCCTTTGCTGTCTTGCTGTTTGCCGTTCGCTGTGCCGGTCGCGAGGCGCGCAAGCCGTCCGGCACCGCGGTCGGCACCGCGACCGAGGCCGCCGGCCTTTGCTGTTTGCTGTTTGCTGTTTGCTGTGCTGAGCCCGAGGCGAAGCCGCCTCACAACGCCCATTGCACGAACAGGTAGGTGACCGCGAACGTGAACAGCATCGAGTCCAGGCGGTCGAGCACGCCCCCGTGCCCCGGGATCAGCTCGCTTGCGTCCTTGATGCGCATGCCGCGCTTCAGCGCCGACTCCGCGAGGTCGCCGATCACGGCCGCCACCGGCAGCGCCACCGCGAGCACCGCCATCTTGCCGCCATCCACCCGCAGTCCGAGGAAGTAGTTGAGCAGCAGCACCGCCGCGAAGCCGCCGGCGAGCGCCCCGAACGCGCCTTCGACCGTCTTTCCCGGGCTGATCGCCGGCGCCAGCTTCCGCCGCCCGATAGCCCGGCCGACGAAATACGCCGCCGTGTCCGTCGCGAACGTGCTGAACACGACGAGGTACGCCCAGTCGCGCCCATCCGGGAGGTCGCGCACCAGCACGAGAAAGCTGCCGAGCAAGCCCGCGTAGAGCAGCGCCCCCGCCGTCCACGTCCAGTCGCCCAGCGCGCGCTCCCCGTCGCGGTACGTGCCCACGGTCACCGCGAGCGTGCCCAGCGCGCCCGCGCCCAGTGCCCAGATGACGTGGTCGGCGCCCGCGTGCGCCGTCCCCGCGATCGCCGCGCACGCCGCCGCCACGACCACGCCCTGTACCGAGACCCACCCGTGGCGCGGGTGCTCGAACTCGATCGCCGCCACCGCGACCGCCGCCGCCACCGCCCCGGCGTACACCCCGCCGCCCGCGAGGATGATGAGGAAGATCAGGGGGACGCCGATGACGGCGGCCGCGACCCGCTGCGCTAGCAACGGCCGCTCATGCCCCGTTCTGCTCCGCGTCCGGGATCACGCCGCCGAATCGCCGCACCCGCCGCGCGTACGCCGCGAGCGCGCGTTCTACCTCCGCCTCGTCGAAGTCCGGCCAGTAGGTGGGCGTCGCGTACAGCTCCGCGTACGACGACTGCCACAGCAGGAAGTTCGACAGCCGTACCTCGCCCGCCGTCCGGATCACCAGGTCCGGGTCCGGCAGCGCCGCCGTGTACAGGTACGACGAGAAGCGCGCTTCGTCGATCTGTTCGGCCGGCACCCCGTCCGCGATGATGCGCTTCACCGCGTCGATGATCTCGCCGCGCCCGCCGTAGTTGAACGCGACCGCCACCGTCATCCGGTCGTTGTCCTTCGTCAGCTCGATCGCCTGCTCGACCTTCTTGCGGATCGCCGGCTCCAGCGGGTCGAGCCGGCCGATGTGCACGAGCTTTACGCCGCGCTTGTGCAGCTCCTTCACCTCGCGGTTGATCACCCGGCCGATGAGCCGCATCAGCGCGTTCACTTCGCGCCGCGGCCGCCCCCAGTTCTCGGTCGAGAACGCATATAGCGTCAGCACCTCGACGCCGCGCTCGCCGAACGCCTGGATGATCCGCCGGATGTTCTCGGTCCCCGCGCGGTGCCCGGCCTGGCGCGAGAGCCCGCGCTCCTGCGCCCAGCGCCCGTTGCCGTCCATGATGATCGCCACGTGGCGCGGCGCCCGCTCGCGGAGCTTGCCGATGTCAGAAAGGGGTGCCGGTTCTGCGATCACGCGTGCTCCCGCCGGATCCTGTGCCTCAGACTTCGAGCAGCTCCTGCTCCTTCGCCTGTCCGTGCCGGTCTACCTCCGCGATGAACCGGTCCGTCAGCTTCTGCAGCCGGTCCTGCGCGCGCCGCTCGTCGTCGTCCGAGATCGACTTGTCGTGCTGGAGTTTGCGCAGCTCGTCGAGGCAGTCGCGCCGCACGTTGCGCACGGCCACGCGCGCGTCCTCGACCTTCTTGTGTACGACCTTCACCATCTCCTTGCGCCGGTCCTCGGTCAGCGCCGGGATGACCAGGCGGATGATGTTGCCGTCGTTCGTCGGGTTCAGCCCCAGGTCCGACTTCTGGATCGCTTTTTCGATCGTCCCGAGCTGCGTCTTGTCCCATGGCTGGATCGTGATCAGCCGCGGCTCCGGCGCCGCGATCGTCGCCAGCTGGTTGAGCGGCGTCGGCGTCCCGTAGTACTCGACCTTCAGGGTCTCGACGAGCGCCGGCCGCGCCCGCCCCGTCCGCACCGCGTTCAGCTCCCGGTCGAGCGCGCCCACCGCGCTCTGCATGCGATGCTCGGCGTCGCGCAGCGTGTCATCGATCATCCGGCCTCGCTCCGTCCAGCGCGGTCATGGTACCTCACCCCTTCGCCGGCCGAGATGCCGCCGGTGCATCGGCCGCTGGCGCCAGCGCCGTCTCGCCCGCATCGACCCGCGTGCCGATCGGATCGCCCTGGATCGCCCGCAGGATCCCGTCCGGCGAAGCGACGTCGAACACCACGATCGGCAGGTTGTTCTCCATGCACAGCGAGAGCGCGGTGCTGTCCATGACCTCGAGCCGCCGGCTGAGCGCGTCCATGTAGCTCAGGCGAGAGAAGCGCCGCGCCTGCGGCACCTTGCGCGGGTCCGCGTCGTACACCCCGTCGACGCGATTCTTGGTCATCAGCAATACGTCGGCGTCGATCTCGACCGCCCGCAGCGCCGCCGCCGTGTCCGTCGTCATGTACGGGTTGCCCGTGCCGGCGGCGAACACCACCACCCGGTGCTTGGCCAGGTGCCGCATCGCCCGCCGCCGGATGTACGGCTCCGCGACCGACTGGATCGGGATCGCCGTCTGCGTCCGCACGTCGCCGCCCACCTGCTCGATCGCGTCCTGCAGCGCCAGCGCGTTGATCACCGTCGCCAGCATGCCGGCGTAGTCCGCCGTCGCGCGGTCCATCCCCGTCGCGCTCACCTGCGCGCCGCGCCAGATGTTGCCGCCGCCGACGACGACCGCCACCTGCACCCCCAGGTCGTTCGCCGCCTTGATCTGGAGCGCGATGGTGCGCACCGTCGCCGCGTCGATGCCGAACGCGGCGTCGCCCATCAACGCCTCGCCGCTGACCTTCAGCAGCACGCGGTGCCACGCTGCTCCGGCCACGGCGACGCTCCTACTGCCCGAGCTCGAAGCGCGCGAACCGCCGGATGCGGATGTTCTCCCCCGTCTGCGCGATCGCTTCCTTTACCAGTTGCTCGATCGTCTTCGACCCGTCGCGGATGAACGGCTGCTTCAGCAGCACCGTCTCCTCGATGCTCCCCTCGGCGTCGGCCGGCAGGTCGTCCTCGCTCACCGCGGCGGTCGTCGAGATCGCCGCCACCTGCATCGCCAGGTCGTGCGCCAGCGTCTTGAACGCGTCGGTGCGCGCGACGAAGTCCGTCTCGCAGTTCACCTCGACCAGCGCGCCGATCCGCCCGCCGGCGTGGATGTACGACTCG
Source organism: Dehalococcoidia bacterium (assembly GCA_035650575.1). GTDB lineage: Bacteria > Chloroflexota > Dehalococcoidia > DSTF01 > JACRBR01 > DASRHM01. The sequence continues at coordinate 20,370 of DASRHM010000014.1, forward strand.
ACGAGCCCCTGCGAGGTCTCGCGCCCCGACTTCTTCTCCGCGCCCGCGATCCCCTTCTCGCGCAGGATCTGCTTCGCCTTCTCGATGCTCCCGCCCGCCTCGTCCAGCGCGCGCTTGCAGTCCATCACCCCGGCGCCCGTCTCCTCCCGGAGCTGGCGCACGTCTTCCGCTGTCGGCATCCTCGTCCTCTTTCGCTTCTGCTCGCCGCGCGCCTACGCCTGCGCCGCCGCGCCCGCCTCGGGCTCCGCCGGCGTCACCTGCGGCCCCGGGTCGTCCGGCGATGCCGAGAAGCGCCCGCCCGCCGCGAGTGACTCGACGTCGAGCCCCTCCGTGTCCTCCGCCTCCGACGCGTAGCCCTGCAGCTCGCGCCCTTCCAGCGCCGCGTCCGCGATCCGGCTCGCGATCAGCTTCACCGCTCGGATCGCATCATCGTTCGACGGGATCGGGTAGTCGATCTCGTCCGGATTGCAGTTCGTGTCGCACATCGCGATGATCGGGATGCGCATGCGCAGCGCTTCCGTCACGGCGATGCGCTCCATCGGCGGGTCGACGATGAACAGCGCGCCCGGCAGCCGCCGCATGCTCTTGATGCCGCCGAAGTAGCGGTTCATCTTCTCCATCTTGTTCATCAGCTTGCCGGCTTCCTTCTTGATCATCAGCCCGAACTCGCCCTTCTGCTGCTGGTCCTCCAGCCGCAGCAGGTCGTCGATCCGGCGCTCGATGGTCTGGAAGTTCGTCAGCGTCCCGCCGAGCCAGCGGTTCGTCACGTACGGCATGCCGCAGCGCGTCGCTTCCTGCTGGATCGATTCCTGCGCCTGCTTCTTCGTGCCCACGAACAGGATCGCTTCCCCGCGCGCGGCCACGCTGCGCGCGAAGTCCATCGCCTGCCGCAGCAGCGGCACCGTCTGCTGCAGGTCGATGATGTGGATGCCGTTGCGCTCCATGTAGATGTACGGCTTCATCCGCGGGTCCCAGCGCCGCGTCTGATGGCCGAAGTGCACGCCCGCTTCGAGGAGCGCCTTCATGGAGACAGGGGGATTCTGGGCAGGGGCGGTCGTCATCGCATCTCCTCCCGGACATAAATTTGAGGCCCGCGAGGCCCCAGGTCCGGACGAATCTCTCTCAGACCCCGCAAGTATACCAGCCGCCCCCGCCTTCCGCGACGCGCCGCCTATACTGAAGCCCGATGCGCACCCCGGCCCTCGTCCCCGCTGTCGTGCTCAGCGCAGCGAAGCATCGCTCCGGCACCCGCGCGCTGTGCCGCCCCGTCACGCTGGGCGCAGCGAAGCATCCGCTCGCCCGGTCGGCGCTCGCCGGTCGAACGCGAACCCTCCCGCGTCGTCCATGAGCCCCCGCATCGTCTGGCGCAAGCGGGAGCTGCGCGACCGCTTCTACCCGCCGTCCTTCCGCGGCATGTACGACCGCTTCTCGGACGTCATCCACGAGTACGTGTGCGCCGGCGACCTCATGCTCGACGCCGGCTGCGGCTCCGGGCGGGTCTTCCAGTACGCCTTCGATGCCGCCCAGCGGCCGCGCCGCATCGTCGGCGTCGACATGACCGACGAGCCGCGCGGGAACGGGAACATCGACGCCGCGGCGCGCGCCGACCTCGGCGCGCTCCCGTTCCGCGACGCCACGTTCGACATCGCCATCTCGAGCCACGTCGCCGAGCACCTGACCGAGCCCGCGCGCGTCTTCCGCGAGCTGGCGCGCGTCCTCCGGCCAGGCGGACGCCTGCTGATCCTCACCCCGAACCGCTGGCACTACGTCACCGTCAGCAGCGCGTTGCTGCCGCACCGTTTCCACCTCGCCTACAACCGCTGGCGCGGCGTCGACGCGCACGACATCTTCCCGACGGTCTATCGCGCGAACACGGCCGGCCGCCTCCGCGCGCTCTACGAGGGCGCCGGGCTCTGCATCGAGCGGCTCGAGCAATTCGAGACGGAGCCGGAGTACCTGGCGTTCAGCACGCCGACCTATGCGCTCGGCGTCGCCTGGGAGCGCGTCGTCAACCGCTTCGACGCCCTCCGCGGCCTGCGCGTCAACCTCCTCGCGGTCGGCCGCAAGCCGGGAGCCTAATGGCGCATCAGCAGAGCCACTTCCGCGCCATCTGCTCGACCGCGGCCACGTCGGCGTACACGCGCTGGCGCATGCCCTCGCGCTGGTCCTCCGGCACGGGCGCTTCCGGCGCCGCCACCATCGCCCCGAAGAGAAAGCCCACGATCTGCCAGATCGCGACGGCGACGATCTCGAAGCCCTTGTACCACTGCGCGCGGTCGACCGGCGCCGCCAGCCGCGCGTCCAGCTCGTCGAGGTAGAACTCCAGCAGCTCCTCCATGTTCGGCGGCTGCTGGTACGTCAGGAACCGCCCCACGTCCGCCGAAGACAGCCCTTCGCCCACCAGTTCCCAGTCGATCACCACGGTCTGCACGCCGCCGGGGCCTTCGCGCATGCCGAGGTTGCGGTTGTCGAAGTCGTAGTGGCACAGCGTGCGCGGCATGTGCTGCACCTCGCGCAGCAGCCGCTCCGGGTCGCGGAAGAGTCTCTCGACGAGCGCGCGCGTGTCCGGCTCCAGCGAGTTCAGCAGGCGCATGATGCCGTCCGCGAGCCACGGCCACTGCGAGAGGATGAACCGCGTCGGCTCGCAGGGCTCCGGCACCGCGTCGATGACCTCGACCACCAGCTTGTACCAGTAGTCCACCGGAGCGCGCAGGCTCATCAGCCACGGCTGCGACAGCACGTCGCGGCGCTCCCAGAAGCGCGCGTGAAACGCCGCCAGGTGCGACAGGATCGTGCGCAGCTCCGCTTCCGGCAGCGCATCGACGATCCCCACGCGCGCCATGTCCGCGCTCACGTCCTCCAGCAGCGCCCAGTACTGCCCGTGCTCCGGCTCGTAGACGGCGTCGAGGTACGGGTGGTGGAACGTCCGTGGCAGGTCGTCCAGCAGCCCGGTCCGGAACGCCAGGATCTCGCGGTGCTGCAGGTCGCCGCTGAGCGTGCTCACGGCGTCCCGCGGCGCCCGCCGCCGCAGGATCATCCGCGATGCCCCGCTGCCCGCCGGCGTCTCGTAGTCGAATTCGATGATGTCGAAGCGCTTGTCGCCGAACTTCGGGTACTCGAACGGCTCCGAGGCCCCGAGCCGCACCGCCGTCACCCGCGCGCGCTCGTCCCGCAGCAGCCGCCGCGCCGCGGGCGTCACGAACTCCGCCGTGATCTCGTCCGGCCTCCGTGGGACCATTCTGATGCTCATCGCTCGCTCCCTTGCCGCACGAGTATAGTTCGTCCGCGCTGCAACTGTGGGAGACCGCGGGTCGCGGCCTTCCGGCGGTCCTGCAGTGCCCCGCGCGGGATCACCTGCACCGCGCGGTGGGGCGCATCCGGCCCGCGCCTGACCTGCCGCCCAGCCCTGCCGCCCGCCGATCGGCGCCCGTCCGCTACCATGGGTCACGATGCTCACCAAGCGCGTCATCCCCTGCTTCGACGTCGATAACGGGCGCGTCGTCAAGGGCGTCTCGTTCGTCGAGCTGCGCGACGCCGGTGACCCCGTCGAGCTCGCGAAGGCCTACGACGCCGCCGGCGCGGACGAGCTGGTCTTCCTCGATATCACGGCGTCCTCGGACGACCGCCGCACCACGTATGACATGGTCGCCCGCACCGCGGACGAGGTGTTCATCCCGTTCACCGTCGGCGGCGGCGTCCGCAGCGACAGCGACGTCCGCGCGCTGCTCGAGCTCGGCGCCGACAAGGTCTCGCTGAACAGCGCGGCCGTCGCCGACCCGCGGCTCATCGGCGTCACGTCCGAGCGCTTCGGCTCCCAGTGCATCGTCGTCGCCATCGATGCGAAGGCGGTCGGCGAGGGGAAGTGGGAGGTCTACACGCACGGCGGACGCCGGCCGGCGGGGCTCGATGCGGTCGACTGGGCGCGCCGGGCCGTCGAGCTCGGCGCGGGCGAGCTCCTCGTCACGAGCATGGACACCGATGGCCACAAGGACGGCTACGACCTGCCGCTCACGCGCACCATCAGCGATGCCGTGCCCGTGCCCGTCATCGCCAGCGGTGGCTGCGGCCACCCCCAGCACATGGTCGATGCGGTCGTCGAAGGGCACGCCGACGCCGTGCTCGCCGCGAGCATCTTCCACTTCGGCGAGTACTCGATCGGCGAAGCGAAGCGCTACATGGCCGCGCATGGCCTGCCGGTCCGCCTCTGAGGCGAGGGCCGGCGCACCCGCACGAACCGCGGTCGATCACGCACGCGCGCCCGCCGCGCGAGGAGGAGAGCATGCTCAACTACAACGCCCAGGGCCTGATCCCGGCGATCATCCAGGACGACGAGACCAACGACGTGCTGATGCTCGGCTACATGAACGCCGACACGCTCAAGATGACGCAGGAGATCGGCCAGGTCGTCTTCTGGAGCCGCAGCCGGCAGGAGGTCTGGCACAAGGGCGCGACCAGCGGCGACTATTTGGAGGTGCGCTCGATCCGCCGCGACTGCGAGGACAACTCGCTCCTCGTCCGCGTCAAGATGCTCGGCAAGGGCACCTGCCACACCGGCGCCCGCTCGTGCTTTTTCCGCGAACTGCAGGATTCCTAGCGCGGCGTCCGCACTGGAGCCGCGCGGTCCTCCCCGCGGTCACGTGTCGGAAGGGGACCGCCGCTCAGGCCAGCGGCTCCTCCGCCTGGATCGCCGCCGGCGGCACGTCCGCCGCCACCTCCGGTTCGATGCGTAGCGCGCCTTCCAGCGCGGCGATCGCCACCTCGATCTGCGCCGCGTCCGGGTCGCGCGTCGTCAGCTTCTGGAGCCAGATGTTCGGCGCGTACACCACCCGCATCAGCGGGTTGTCGCCCCACGCCTGGCCCAGCCGCAGCACTTCGTAGGCGAACGACGCGATCACCGGGATCAGCGCCAGCCGCTCGACCAGCCGCACCCAGATCGGCGGCGTGCCGAGCGCGATGAACACGACCAGCGAGATCACCATGACGGTCAGCAGGAACGCCGTGCCGCAGCGCGGGTGCGCGTTCGGGAAGCGTCGCACCGCGTCCGCCGTCAGCGGCTCGCCGTGCTCGTAGGCGTGGATCGTCCGGTGCTCCGCGCCGTGGTAGGCGAACACCCGCCGCACGTCCTCCATGCGGCCGATCAGCCAGATGTAGCCGACCAGCATCGCCAGCCGCAGCACGCCTTCGGCGGCGACCTCCGCGTAGTGGGTCCCGGCGATCTCGCCGATCCAGCCCGTGAGCAGCACCGGCCCGGCGAAGAACACCGCCCCGACGAACGCGAGCGTCACCCCGAGCGTCAGCCAGATCTGCGGCGCGCTCACGTCCTCGGCGTCGCGCCCGCCTGCTACCTGCGACGACCACGTTAAGGCGCGGATGCCGAGCGCGAGCGTCTCGTACAGCACGACGATGCCGCGCACCACCGGCAGCCGGCGCAGCGGCCCGGCGTAGATGCCGGTGAGCCGTTGCGCGCGCGTCACGATCTGCCCGTCCGGGGCGCGCACGGCGATCGCCATCTGCCGCGGGCCGCGGATCATCACGCCTTCGATGACCGCCTGCCCGCCGTAATACACGTTCCCCGCCGCGCGCTCGGCCATGCCCTCGCAGCCTACCACGTCCGCTCGCGCGCCCGGCCGCGCTCCCGCCAGTCGGGCAGCGGGCACATCCGCTGTCACCCTGAGCGCACTGAACCAGCCCTGCGTACGCGCGCGCCGTCCGCCGTACCGCCGGCCGACCTGCGACCCGCAACTTCAGCCCTGCCACCTGCGACCTTCGATCTCGGCCCCGCGCGGGCGCCCGCGCCCCGGCCGCCGCTGGTACATCCGGCATCTTGAAGATTCCGCATCCAGCGCCGATGATGGGGACGTCTGCAGGTGAAGCCGGATCCAGCCGGCGACGGAGGAAGAAATGACGCAGCTCTTGACGAAGATCGACGTCCCGGCGGACGTCCCCTCGGTGCAGCAGGGCCGCTACGAAGAGAACTACCAGACGATGACGAAGGGCACCGGCCACCTGATGCTCTTCGCCGGCGACCAGAAGGTCGAGCACCTCAACGACGACTTCTACGGCACGCTCAGCAGCGGCGAGGCGATCGCCGAGGACGACGCCGACCCCGAGCACCTCTTCCGCATCGCCCGGGAGGGCGTGATCGGCTGCTTCGCGACCCAGCTCGGGCTGATCGCCCGCTACGGCCGCGACTACAACACGGTCCCGTACCTCGTAAAGCTCAACTCGAAGTCCCACCTGATCAAGACGTCGCAGCGCGACCCGCGCAGCCTCGCCTGGGTGAGCGTCGATGACGCCCTGACCCTGCGCGAAGCCGGGCTCAACATCGTCGGCGTCGGCTTCACCGTCTACCTGGGGAGCGAGTTCGAGTCCGAGCAGATGCGCGAGGCCGCCCAGGCCTGCTTCCAGGCGCACCGCAACGGCCTCGTCGCCGTGCTCTGGGTCTACCCGCGCGGCGCCGCCGTGCCCGAAGAGCAGCACCCGCACATCATTGCCGGCGCCACCGGCCTCGGCGCCACGCTCGGCGCCGACTTCGTGAAGGTGAACTACCCGAAGGTCAAGGAGGGTTCGCCCGCCGAGGCCTTCCGCGAGGCCGTCAAGGCCGCCGGCCGCACGCGCGTCATCACCGCCGGCGGCTCCAGCACCGACGTCCGCAAGTTCCTCCAGACGCTGCACGACCAGATCTTCGTCGCCGGCGCCGCCGGCAGCGCGACCGGCCGCAACATCCACCAGAAGCCGCTGCGCGAGGCGGTGCAGATGACCAACGCGATCAGCGCCATCACCTACGGCGGCCGCAGCGTCGACGAGGCGATGGCTGTCTACGAGGGCAAGGAGCGCTTCAGCCTCTAACGCCGCCGTTGCGATGCGCCGGGGGAGGCGGCGTTTCGCCGCCTCCCTTCGTCGTGTCGGGTCCGCCCGACGAGCCTCGCGCCAGCGCCCCGTCGAGCCGGCCGGAAACCTCGGCCGGCACTCGTCCCCGTGCGCGGGTGCAAGCACCCTTTCCTGCGGGGCGCTTGCCCCGTACCTAAAGCCCGTCGTGCCCCCGCCGACAATCCCCTCGGGAGTTCCCCTAGGGCTCCCGTAGGTTGGAGATCAGGGACGGGACGCCCGCGCTGGCGGGCGCCCGGCAGGAGGTGGCCAGTGAGGACGTTGCGCAAACTCCTTGGCCGGGTCCACGACGAGCGCGGCATCACCGGACTCGAGACGGCGATCATCCTCATCGCCTTCGTCGTGGTCGCAGCCGTGTTCGCCTTCGTCGTGCTGAGCACCGGGCTCTTCAGCTCGGAGCGAGGCAAGGAGGCGGTCTACGCGGGCCTGGCGAAGACGCGCGGCACGATGGAGCTCTCGAGCGGGGTCGTCGCCAACTCGAACGGCACGAACGTCACCACGGTCGAGTTCGACATGACGCTCGCCGCGGGCGGCGACTCGGTCAACCTCGACCCCACCGCCACGTCCAACCGTACCGTGATCAGCTACATCGACTCGTCCCAGGTCATCAACGACGTCGTGTACACCGTGACGCCGATCAGCGGTAACGCCAACACGCTGCTCGAGCCCGGCGAGCTGCTGCGCATCACCATCGACCTGCCGGCCGCCGGCGTGACCGTCGGCACGAACCAGACCTTTACGCTCGAGATCAAGCCGCCGACCGGCTCCTACATGGTGCTCCAGCGGACGACGCCGCCGGCGTTCCTCACCGTCAACGAGCTCAACTGACCGATTCCAGGCCGCCCGCCTGAGTTGCCGGAGAGGGGACGCGCTTGCGTCCCCTCTCTGCGTCATGCGCGCCCCGCTCCCGCTCGCCGGTCGTCCCAGCGAGCGTATCCATGGCCGCTGCAGGCTGGCGAAGACAGCCCGCCCCCGACAGCGCTCGCCGGCAGGCCGCTCGCTCGGTGCCGAACCTACACGGATCCGCCATGCGCCGCTTCGCCGGCCGAGCGCATCGGCAACCACCCGTCCGCCACGATGCCAGCGTCGGAGGTGATTCATGGACTGGCTCATCTGGGTCGCGGTGGTCGTCGGCATCTGCCTCGTCGTCCTGGCCACGGCGTCGATCATTCCGTTCGCCCGCAAGCGCCGCACCGCGCAGCTGCGCGACGCCTTCGGACCGGAGTACGACCGCGCCATCGAGGAGTACGGCAGCAAGGAGCGCGCCGAGCTGGAGCTCCAGCGCCGCCGCGAGCGCGTCGGCCGCCTGCGCCTCCGCGCGCTCGACGCCGACGAGCGGCAGCGCTTCCTCGTCGACTGGACCGCCACCCAGGCGCAGTTCGTCGATGACCCGCGCGCCGCCGTCGACCGCGCCTCGTCCCTCGTCGATGACGCGATGGAGGCGCGCGGCTTCCCCGTCGCAGACTTCGACCGCCGCGTGGAGGACATCTCGGTCGAGCACCCCTATGTCGTCGAGCACTACCGCGCCGCCCGCGAGTACGCGCACGGCGACGGCGCCGGCAAGACGGAGGACCTGCGCCAGGCGATGGTGCACTACCGCGAGCTGTTCAACGAGTTGCTCAACGCCCAGGAGCCGGGGCAGATACCGCAGCCGTCCTCCCGCGCCCGGCCGCAGCAGCCGCGCCGCGCGTCCTGACGCGCCTGTCGCCGCCACGCGACATAACCGCAGCGAGATCGGCCGCAGCGCAGGAGCGCTCGGCCGATCTGTCATAGTGAGTACATGAAGCGATCGGACCAGCGGCGCCGCGCAACTGATGCGCCCGTCGTCCCCGGCGTCGAGCCGCTCGAGCCCATCTCCCGCCGCACCGCGTCGACGCGCCAGCGGCTGCGCCGGCGCACCGGCTCCGGCGATCGCGCACTCGACGAGCGGATCCGGGCGCTGGTCGAGGGCGCCGGCGTCGAGAACGCGGACCTGCTCGAGGACCTGGTCCAGACCGGCTTCCGCATGGCGCGCACCGCGAATCGCGGCGAGATGAAGCTCGTGAGCCGCTCGTTCCGCGAGCTCGGGCGAGCCTTCCGCATCTTCGCCCCCTACCGCGAGCGGCGAAAGGTGAGCATCTTCGGCTCCGCCCGCACCCTCGATACCGACCCCGAATACGCGATCGCCCGCGACTTCGCCCGCGAGATCGCCTCGCGCGGCTGGATGGTGATCACCGGCGCCGGGCCCGGGATCATGGCCGCCGGCCACGAGGGAGCGGGCGCCGGCGACAGCTTCGGCGTCGGCATCAAGCTGCCGGTCGAGCAGGGCGCCAACGGCTTCATCGCCGGCGACCCGAAGCTCATCGACTTCAAGTACTTCTTCACCCGCAAAATCACGTTCATGAAGGAGTCCGACGCCTTCGCGCTCCTCCCCGGAGGCTACGGCACGCTCGATGAAGCGTTCGAGCTGCTCACGCTGATGCAGACGGGCAAGACCGCCGTCCGCCCCATCGTCCTCCTCGAGCCGCCCGGCAGCACGTACTGGAGCGACTTCTTGCGCTTCGTGCGCGACCAGCTCGTCGCCCGCGGCCTCGTCTCCCCGCACGACTTCGCCTTCTTCGACATCAGCGCCAGCGTCGGCGATGCCGTCGCGCGCATCGAGCGCTTCTACGCCAATTACCACTCCGCGCGCTACGTCGGCGAGCGCCTGGTGATCCGCCTCCAGCGCGCGCCCGGTCCCGCCGCCATCGCGCGTTTGAACCGCGAGTACTCCGACCTCGTCGCCCGCGGCCGCATCGAGGCGATCGCGGCGACCGCCGAAGAGGTGCGCGACGGCGACGTCCCGGCGCTCCCGCGCATCGCCCTCCACGCCACGCACGACTTCGCACGGCTCCGCCAGCTCATCGACGCGCTGAACGAGCTCTGAGCCCCCGGCTCCGCCGTTTTTTCGGCGGCCGCCTTGAGCCCAACCCGCCGGCGTGATTTCCTGATCGACGTCGCATCGCGCGCGCGGACGGAGGTCGATTGATGGCCGGGCAGATGGTCTCGTTCCCCAGCAACGGCGGGCAGGCGCAGGGCTACCTCGCGGTGCCGCAGTCCGGGCGCGGCCCGGGCGTCATCGTCATCCAGGAGTGGTGGGGACTCGTCCCGCACATCAAGGACGTCTGCGATCGCTTCGCACGCGAAGGCTTCGCCGCCCTCGCGCCGGACCTCTTCCACGGAAAGACGACCACCGAGCCCGACGAGGCCGGCAAGCTCATGATGGCGATGAAGATCGACGAGGCCGCGCGTGACATGGGCGGCGCCTTCGACTACCTGAAGCAGAGCGATGCCTGCACCGGCAAGGTCGGCGACGTCGGCTTCTGCATGGGCGGCGGCCTCGCGCTCGTGCTCGCCACGCAGAAGCCGCTCGATGCCTGCGTGTCGTACTACGGGGTGCTGCAGTCGACACCGGATTTCTCGAAGCTCACCGGCCCCGTCCTGGGCCACTACGCCGAGAATGACGGCTGGGCCAACCCCGATGCGGCGCACAGGCTCGAGCAGCAGATTCGCGACGCCGGCAAGCACGCCCAGTTCTACATCTACACCGGCACCGACCACGCGTTCTTCAACGACACCCGGCCGGAGGTGTACAACCGGGCGGCGGCGGAGCTCTCCTGGGAGCGCACGCTGGCGTTTTTCAACGAGCATCTCCGGTGACGGCGCCGCCGGACGAGTGGCGACGCGGCGAGTACGTCATCAGCACGGACCCCGCGCGCGTCGACCTCGATGTCACGCACGCCTTCCTGAGCGAGCGTTCCTACTGGGCCGCGGGCATCACGCGCGAGCAGCTCGAGCGGGCGATCGCGAACTCGCTCGTGTTCGGCATCTATCGCGGCGATGCCCAGGTCGGCCTCGCCCGCGTCGTCACCGACTACGCCGCCTTCGCCTACGTCGCCGATGTCTTCGTGCTCGAGGAGGAGCGCGGGAAGGGGCTCAGCGTCTGGCTGATGCAGACGATCGTCGCCCACCCGCATCTCCAGGGCCTGAGGCGCTGGATGCTCGGCACCCGCGACGCTCACGGCCTGTACGAGAAGGTCGGCTTCCGCCCGGTCGCCGCGCCCGAGCGCTGGATGGAGATCGTCTCCCGGCCCGCGCCCTGACGCGCGCCCCCCGGGGACATGACGCCTCTGAAGATCCGGAGACGGGGGTTGACAGGGCGCGCGCGAAAGCGCAGCGTGGAAGCCCAACCTCGCCGGAAGGAGCCCGACATGACCTCCACGTTCGAAGACATCCGAAGCACGATACGGGGCGCCGTGATCACCGAGGGCGACCCCGGTTACGACGAGGCGCGCAAGGTCTACAACGGCATGCACGACCAGCGCCCCGCGCGCGTCGTCCGCCCCGTGGACCGCGATGACGTCGTCGCGGCCCTCCGCCTTGCCCGCGAAGCCGGCGGCGACGTCTCGGTCCGCGGCGGTGGCCACAGCGCCCCGGGTTTCGGCACCAATGATGGTGGCACCGTGATCGACCTCTCGCTGCTCAAGGACGTGCAGGTCGACCCCCGGGCGCGCACCGCGCGGGCGGGTGGCGGTTGCACCTGGGGCGTCTTCAACGACGCCACCCACGCGCATGGCCTGGCCACGACCGGCGGCGTCGTCTCGACGACCGGCATCGGCGGCCTCACCCTCGGCGGCGGCATCGGCTATCTGGCCCGCAGCGCCGGCCTCAGCATCGACAACCTCCTCTCCGCCGAGGTGGTGACCGCCGACGGCGCCGTGTTGCGCGCGAGCGAGCGCGAGAACGAGGATTTGTTCTGGGCGCTCCGCGGCGGCGGCG
>DASRHM010000015.1:0-37677 GCA_035650575.1 Dehalococcoidia bacterium
CTGGCGGCCGTACTCGATCCTGGGGGAGTACGGGACGGGGACGGCGATCGCGGGGGCGGAGACGGACCTGCTGAACGCGATCACGCAGCTTGCGGTGGTGGTGAACAACGGGCCGACGGCGATCGGCGGCGGCGGGACGCCGCGCGTGCCGCTGGCCCCGCCCATCGGCAACTAGCGCCGGCCTGCTCCACCGAAGAAGGCCCGCCCCGGGGATCCCGGGCGGGCCTTCTCGATCCTTGACGCGTCATCATGCGCCGGTGGACTCGCCGCGCCGCGGAATGTAGGTTGCACGCACCATGCGTCCCGCTGCCGCGACCATCGGCGCCTCGCCCGCGGAGCGTGAGCGAGAACAGAGCGACCTGCTCGCCCTCGCGCGCAGGCACTGGGCCGCGGTCGCCCTGGCGCTCCTGCTCGCTGCGGCGCTCGTCGCACCACGGTGGTGGTTCCTCGTGACAGCGCCGCCCGAGGGCGCGCGCCTGCAACTGACGCCCTGGGGCGGCTCCAACATGGCGTCCGACGAGACGCTGTACTGGCCGCAGATCCGGGACGCCGCCGAGGGCCAGGTGCCGGTGCGCGACCCGTACCTCCTCGAGCACCAGGATGCGAAGCCGCAGCCGGGCATGTTCTGGCAGGAGATCATCGGCGTCTCGGGGCGGGCGATCGGGAGCCCATTCGTGGCGCTCGCGCTCGTCGCCACGGCGGGCGCGCTCGCCGCGTTCCTGCTGTACTACGCGCTGGCCCTGCGGTTGACCGGCTCCGCCTTCGCGGCGGCGGCGGTCCTGCCGGTCACGCTGCTCGCGGTCCAGGTGTTCAACGTGGCCGATGGCTTCCTGCCGCTGCGGCACTGGGACATCCTGAGACCGATCGTCGAAGTCGACCCGCAGCGCGAGTTCCACGTGTGGTCGCGGTTCCTCTCGCCCGTCGTGGTCAACGCGCCGTTCTTCGGCGGCGTGCTCGCGCTGCCGGAGTGGGTCGAGCGAGGGTCGCGGCGCGCGCTTGCGGCCGCCATCGCTTGCCTCGCCCTGCTCATCTATTCCTACGCCTTCTACTGGACGGCGGCGTTCGGCGCGCTGGCGCTGTGGGGCGCGTGGCTCGCCTGGCGGCGGGACTGGACGGCCGTGCGGCGGCTCGGCGTCGCGGCGGCGGCGGCCGTCGTGATCGCGTCGCCGGAGCTGCTCCTGCTGGCGTGGAACGCCGCGAGCATCTCCTCCGACGTGCGCGACCGCACGGGCCTCGACCCGTTCGGGGTCGACACGGGGCTGAAGGTGTCCATCGCGCAGCGCGTGCTCGTCGGCCTGCCGTTCCTGTGGGCGCTCCGCTGGCGCGAGCGGCGAAGTGGCCTGTACGCGGCGCTGTTCTTCGTGCCGCTGGCCCTATACGGCGTCAAGGGCATCGTGCCGCAGCAATGGCACTACGGCACGCGGGTCTGGGGCGTGTTCGCGCTGCCCGTCTTCATCGCGGGCGGCGCGGAGCTCGTGCGCCGGCTGCCGCGGCCGGCGCTCCGCTACGCGGGCTTTGCCTTCGCCGCCGTCGCGGTGATCGGCGTCGCCTACGTTTGCGTCCTGCAGGCGCGGGCGGTCCACCAGGTGAACGCGGCCTACGCGACGGACGCGGACGAGCGCGCGGTCTACGACTGGATCGACGGGCACCTTGGCCGGGACGATGTGATCGTCAGCCCGAGCATCACGACGAGCCTCGAGATCTCGTCGCTCACGCCGGCGTCGGTGTACATGAGCGAGGGGTTTTACACGCGCGCGAGCGACGAGGAACTGGTCGAGCGGTACCTGCGCGCGTCGGCGGCGTTCGGGATCGGGGAGGAGACGACGTTCCGGCGCCTCGAAGACCGGCTCGGCTACCCGTTCCACGACCCCCCGGGGACGACCGCCGACCTCGAGGCGCGCGCCGAGGAGTACATGGCGTACTACCTGCTGAACTGGGAGGTGGGGCGCCCGCAACTGATCCGCGACAGGCTCGCCGGCTGGCGCGCGGAGTTCCGCGCGATTGCGTCGTCAGACGATGTGCTTGGCCCGTACGCCGCGAGTTACGTCTTCTGCGGCCACCGCGAGCGGGCGTGGGCGCAAGAGATCGCGCCGCGCGGCATCGACGTAACGGAGGCGTACCGTCGCGGCGATGCGGTGCTGTACCGCATCGTCGACCCGGCAGCGGCTGGCGCTCGCCCGTTCGAGGGATGCGGCTGAGGCGAGCTGTCAAGTTTCGACCACATAATCCGCGAGGTTTACGTCGCTCCTCTTCCATGCGGGTCATGCACCGGATACAACGCTTCTAACCGGCACGGACGCCGGCTCTCGTTCCCCGCGGAATCCACTGACTGAGACGATGGCGGCTTCGCGCCGTTGTCATCGTGATGGGGAACCCGGCGCCGGGCACCGGTCCGCCTCCTCGCACCGAAATCTCGCATATTGAATGCGGCGCCCGGAGATGTTATGTTCATCACTCGGTTTCCATTCCACGGTCGTGGCCTGCACCCGGTCGGGCGCCGGGCGGTGATTTCCAGTCTGTGCTTCGGGGAGAGTGCAGATGCGTAACGCCGTCACCAGGGAACCTGAACTCGAAGTCGTCGTCGCGCCGGTCGGCGTGGACGCCGTCGCCTACCGCGAGCTCAAGGGCTTCTCGTACGGCGTGAAGCGCGCGTTCGACCGCATGGTCGCGGCGGCCGCGCTCGTGGTGCTGGCGGTGCCGATGCTCGTCATCGCGGCGGTCGTGCGGCTGACGTCGCCGGGGCCGGCGATCATCGGCCAGACGCGGGTGGGGCGGTACGGGCGGACGTTCACGTTCTACAAGTTCCGCTCGATGCGCGAGGATGCGGAGCTGCTGCGGGACGACCTCGAGGGGGAGAACAACCACGACGCGCCGCAGATCTTCAAGATGCGCCGCGACCCCCGGGTGACGCCGGTGGGGCGCTTCCTGCGCCGCACGAGCCTCGACGAACTGCCGAACCTGTTCAACGTGCTGAAGGGCGAGATGAGCATCATCGGCCCGCGGCCGCCGCTGCCGCGCGAGGTGATGCATTATGATGCACATCATCTGCAGCGCCTGTCCGCGGTGCCGGGGATCACCGGCCTCTGGCAGGTGCGCGGGCGCAGCGAACTGCCGTTCGAGGAAATGGTCGAACTGGACCTCGAGTACATCGAGCGATGGTCCCTCATGTTCGACCTGATCATCCTGCTCCGCACGCCGCTCGCCGTGTTCGGCGGGCGCGGCGCCTGGTAGCAGCCACTCGGGGAAGGGCCGGAAGCGAGTAACGCGCGCATGACGCATCACCTGTCCATCCGCGCCGGAATGGCGGCCGAATGAACGAGCAGAGCCGCCTCCAGCTCGAGCGCTACCTGCAGCTCGTGAACCGCCGCAAGTGGGTGCTGTTGATCCCCGTGCTGCTCGCGGTGGCGGGCGCGGCGCTCGTGAGCTTCATGAGCACGCCGGTCTACACGGCGACGGCGACGATCCGCATCGACCCGGGGCAGGAGGGGCAAAACCCGGACGCCGCGCAGCGCGTCATCAACACCTACGCGGAGATCATCCGCGGCGAGGTCGTGCTGAACAAGGTGATCACGGACCTGAACCTGCACACGTCCGCCGCGGACCTCGAAGGCCGCGTCTCGGCGAGCGCGGTCGGTGGCACGGAGCTCGTCCGCATCACGACGAAGGCGTCGAAGGCCGAGGAGTCGGCGGCGATCGCGAACGACCTGCTGAAGGTGCTGCAGGACCCGCAGATCCTCGCGCAGCTCAACGCCGACCCGGCGGCCGCGCTCGCGCAGCGCGTGAACGACGTCCGCACGCAACTCGACGACCAGATCGGCGAGCTGCAGCGATTGAAGCAGAGCGGCGCGCCGCAGGCACAGGTCGATGCGCAGCAGGCGCAGGTCAACGCGACCCAGGACCTCTACCAGAGCCTGCTGCAACAGCAGGAGCAGGCCGCCGCGAGCGCGCACCAGCAGAGCTTCGCGGTGATCCAGTCGGCGGACACGCCGGGCGCGCCGATCAGCCCGCGCTGGAGCTTCAACCTGCTCGCCGGGCTGCTCGCGGGCGCGGCGGCGGGCGTCTCCCTGGCGCTCGTGCTCGAGTACATCGACCCCACGCTGCGCGGCGTCCGCGACCTCGAGAGCGTCACCCCGCTGCCGGTGCTCGCCTCGATCCCGTTCGGGATCCGCTGGAAGTACCCGCCGCCGCCCGTATCGCCCGAGTACCGCCTGCTCGCGACGAAGATCCAGACGGCGCTCAACGAGCATCAGCACAAGAGCGTGCTCTTCATGAGCACGCGCGACGAGGAAGGCAACACCACCGTGGCCACGTACACGGCGATGGCGATGGCACAGGCGGGCCTGCGCGTGCTGCTGCTCGACGCGAACCTCAACCGCCCGGACCTGCACAAGCTGTTCAACCTGCCGCTCTCCCCCGGGCTCTACAACTTCATCTCGACGAACGGGGCGCGGCCGACGAAGCCGATGGAACAGGCGGCGCTCGACATCATCCAATCGTCGCCGGTGCCGCGGCTGTACGTGCTGACCGCCGGCACGAAGATGAGCGACCCCTCGGAGCTGCTCGCGTCGCAGGAGATGCGGGCGTTCCTGGACTACCTGGAGTCGCAGTGGGACGTGATCGTCATCGACGGCGCGTCGATGCTCTCGTCCGCGGGCTCCGCGGTGATCGCGCCGGTCGTGGACAGCGTCGTGCTCGTCGCGGCGGAGGGGCAGGCGAGCAGCCACTCCGTCGAAGAGTCGATCGACGAGCTCACGAGCCTGGGCGCCAAGCCCGCGGGCCTCGTCTACTGCAAGGCGACCGAGACCTGATTCACCCCCGCGGAAGGGAAGCATGACCGTCGCACAAAGCGTCGCCCGCAACAGCCTCGTCCAACTCGCGGGACGCGGCGTGACGATGGCCGTGTCCCTCGCCACGCTGACGCTGCTCTCCCGCTACCTGGGGCCGTACCGCTTCGGGCAGTACCAGCTCGTCATCGCCTTCCTCACGCTCGTGAACGTGAGCGACTTCGGCGTCGCGACGATCGCCGTGCGCCATCTCTCGACGAGCGGGCACGACCCGGATGAGCTGATGGGGAACGTGCTGACGATCCGCACGGCGCTCGCCTTCATCTCCTCCGCGCTGGCGATCGCGCTCGTGTACGCCATCGGTTACCCGGACGAGATCAAGTACTCGATGGCGCTCGCCTCGCTGTCGTTCCCGCTGATGATCGCGACGGGCGCCTACAACGCCACGTTTGCGGCGAACCTGCGCATGGAGTTCGCGGCGCTGGGCAACATCGCGCAGGCGGTGGTGACGCTGACGGGGATGCTGATCGCCGTCCACGCGCATGCCAGCCTCGTCGGCCTGCTGCTCGCCTACGACCTCGGCATCCTCGCGAACAGCATCGTCTGCCTGCACTTCGCGCGGCGCTTCGTGCGCCCGCGCTTCCGCTGGGACTTCGCGTACGGCCGTTCGGTGATGCGCGAGGCGTTGCCGCTCGGGCTCGCCGTGCTCGTCATCACGGTCTACGGCCGCATCGATATCGTGCTGCTCAAGGCGTTCACGACGAGCGAGTCCGTCGGATACTACGGCCTCGCGTACCGCGTCGTGGACCTGGCGTTCCCGCTGAGCTTCTTCTTCGTCGGTTCCGTGTACCCGCTGCTATCGAGCTACCACAACATGGGCGAGCACGCGGAGTTCAAGCGGCTCTACCAGCGCTCGCACGACGTGCTCTCGCTGGTCGGCATGAGCATCGTCACGGGCGGGATCCTGTTCGCGAAGCCGATCACGGAGGTCATCGGCGGCAGCCAGTACGGCGCGGCCGTGACGAGCCTGCAGGTGCTCTCGATGGCCGTGGCGCTGATCTGGCTCTCCAACCTGGTGGACCATGGCCTGATCGCCGTCGGCAAGCAGGGCGCCCTGCTCTGGATCGCCTGCATCGGGCTGGTGGTGAACGTCGGCGTGAACCTGGTGTTGATCCCGCTGTACGGCAAGGAGGGCGCGGCGGCGGCGACGGTGATCACCGAGGCGGCCGTGCTGGTGCCGGCCCTGGTCCTGCTGAGCCGATATATGGGAGAAGCGCCATCGTTTTGGGTGTCGGGCCGGCTGCTGCCAATCGCCGGCATCGCCGGGATCGTCATCTACGCGCTGCCGTTGCCATGGATCTCGGAGGTCATCCTCGCGATGGTGGTGTTCAGCCTCGGCGTTGCGCTCGTTCGGGTCGTCTCGCTCGATGACATCCGCGCGCTGTTGCGGCGGCACGATGCGGGCGAGGTGATCGGGCGGCCCGCGGCGGCGGAGGCAGGGACGGGACGGTGAGCGGGCGGCTGCGGATCGCGGTGTACTACAACGTGGGCTGGGGCGGCGGCCGCCGCTGGCTGTACGAGTGCGTCTCGCGCCTCAGCGCGTTTCACGACATCGACCTCTGGTGCATCGACCGCGACTCGCTCGGCCCACAGTATCCCGACGTGCGCGAGTTCGCGCTGCGCTCGCGGGCCGTGGCGTTCCGCGACCTGCCGCGGCTGCGCGGGCCGCTGAAGCCGCTGAACGCGCCGATGATGGTGGCCGACCTGCTGCGGTTCGAGCGCGCCTCGCGGCGCATCGCCGCCGAGATCGACGCCGCCGGCTACGACCTGCTCTTCGCGAGCGTCGGCGGGTACAGCGAGGCGCCGCTGGTGCTGCGGCACGCGCGCACGCGGAGCGCGTACTACTGCCACGAGCCGATGCGCAGCCTGTACGAGCCGCAGGTCGCGCGCCCGTACCTGCGCCGGCCCGGGGTCTCGCAGGCGAAGGCGGCGTGGCACCGGTTCTTCACGGGCGGGATCATCCGCCGCTGGGACCGGCAGGCGACGCGCCGCGCCGGGCTCGTCATCGCGAACTCGGCGTACACGCGCGACTACGCGCGCCGCGCCTACGGCGTGGATGCGGCGGTGAATTACCCCGGGGTGGACACCGATGCCTTCCGGCCGGGCGATGAGCCGGAGGAGCGGTTCGTGCTGAGCGTCGGCGAGCTGATCCCGCCGAAGGGCTTCGACTGGAGCGTGCGCGCGATGGCCGCGATCCCGGCCGGCCGCCGGCCGAAGCTGGTCTGGGCCGGGCATCGCGCGGACCCCCGCGAGAAGGCGTACGTGCAGGCGCTCGCGGCGGCCGCAGGCGTTGACCTCGAGCTCCGCGAACGCGTGCCCGACGCGGAGATGAAGCGGCTGCTGCGGACGGCGGCGGTCGGGCTGTACACCCCGCACCTGGAGCCGTTCGGGCTCGCGGTCATCGAGTCGATGGCGAGCGGGACGCCGGTCGTGGCGGTGGGCGAAGCCGGGCCGCTCGAGACCGTCGTCGACGGCGAGACGGGGTTCCTGCGCCCGCGCGACGCGCGCGAGCTCGGCGCAGCGGTGCAGCGCCTGCTGGAAGACGACGCGCTCCGCGCGCGCATGGGGCGCGCGGCCCGAGAGCACGCGGTCCGCACCTGGACGTGGGACCGCTCCGTCGAGCAGCTTCAGGCGCTGCTCGCCGGTCACGCAGAAGGCGAGCGCGCCGGCGCGGAGCAGCCGGCGGCGGTCGATCCGCGTCGAGAGGTCGCGGCAGTAAGGAGCGAATCGTGATCCCGGTCTTCAAACCCGCGCTCGACGAGGAGGAGTGGCACGCGCTGCGCGAGCCGCTCGCGAACGGCTGGCTCGGCCTCGGGCCCAAGACGAAGGAGTTCGAGCGGCAGTTCGCCGCGTACACGGAGGCGCCGCACGCCGTCGGCACCAACTCCGGCACCTCGGCGCTGCACCTCGGGTTCGCCGTGCTCGACATCGCCGGCGGCGAGGTGATCACGACGTCGCTGACGTACATCGCGACGAACCACGCGATCCTCTACTGCGGCGGCATCCCGGTGTTCGCCGACATTGAGCCCGACACGTGCAACATCGCGGTCGACGAGATCGAGCGCTGCATCACGCCGCGCACGAAGGCGATCTGCGTCGTGCACTATGCGGGCCACCCGTGCGACATGGACCCCATCCTGGAGCTGGGCGCGCGGCACGGCATCCCGGTGCTGCAGGACAGCGCGCACGCCTGCGGGTCCAGGTACAAGGGGCGCATGATCGGGTCGTTCGGCCCGATCAATACGTTCAGCTTCGACCCCGTGAAGAACCTGGCGACGGGCGCGGGCGGCATGGTGACGCTGCAGGACGAGGGGATGGACCGGCGGATGCGCAAGCTGCGCTGGCTCGGGCACTCGCGGCCGCCCGGCACGCCGGCGGAGCCGGGGCAGATGGACTACTACCACGAGACGGAGGAGGTCGGCTGGCGGCATCACATGAACGACCTGTCGGCCGCCATTGGCATCGTGCAGCTGCGCAAGCTGGAGAAGCACAACGGGCGGCGCCGCGAGCTGGCGGCGGCGTATGACCGCGAGTTCGCGTCGCTCGACTGGCTGCAGACGCCGGTCCTGCGCGACTACGCGTTCACCGCGCAGCACAAGTACGTCGTGCGCGTGCCGGAGGAGGACCGCGATGCGCTCATCCTGCACCTGAAGTCGCGCGATGTCGGCAGCCACGTCCACTTCGTGCCGTCGCACCTGCACCCGGCCTATGCGCCGTACCGGTCCGAGCTGCTGCCGGTGACCGAGCGGGTCTGGAAGACGCTCGTGACGCTCCCGCTCTTCCCGACGATGACCGACGACGAGTTCGCGCAGGTCGTCGAGGCGGTGAAGTCGTACCCGAAGAAGGCGAGTGCGGCGCCCGGAAGCGTCGCCGCGCGGGCGTAGGGCCGGGGACCGATGGGGGTCGCATGATCAGCGGGCGCGACATCGTCTGCCTCTCGTTCGTCGCATGGGACGACCACTGGGGCACGCCGCAGCAGTGGATGAGCCGGCTGGCGCACGAGAACCGGGTGTTCTTCGTCGATCAGCCCGTCTCGCCGCTCTCGCTGGTCACCGGCATCCGCCGCCGGGACGCCGTGCTGCGGCAGTTCAGGCGCTGGCGCCGGGGCCCGCAGGAAGTGGCGCCGAACGTCTGGCAGGCCGCGCCGCCGCCGGTCCTGCCGTTTCGCTTCAACGCCGTCGTCAACCGCCTGAACGCGCGCATCCTGCGGCGCTGGCTCGCGCGCGAGACGCAGCGGCTCGGATTCCGCGACGCCGTCTACTGGAACTTCCAGCCATCGCTTCCCGCGCTCGCCTCGGCCGTCGCGCCGGCGCTCTCCGTCTACCACTGCGTCGATGACTTTGCCTCCGTGCCGCACTGGTGGAACCCGGCGTCGAACGTGCGCGAGCGCGAGGCGGAGTGCTGCCGCGAGGCGGACGTCGTGATCTGCACCGGACGCAAGCTCGTGGAGTCGAGACGCCAGTACAACCCGGAGATCCACTTCGTGCCCGAGGGCGCCGACGTGCGGCTGTTTCTCTCCGCGCAGGCGCCGGAGACCGCCGTCCCGGAGGACATCGCCGACCTGCGGCCGCCGGTCATCGGCTACGTCGGCGTGCTCGACTTCCGTCTCGACACGGCGCTGCTCGCCTTCCTCGCTGAGCGCCACCCGGACTGGTCGCTCGCGCTCGTCGGCCCGCAGAAGAGCGACACCGAGGACCTCACCCGCTTGCGCGAGATGCCGAACGTGCGCTTCCTGGGCAACCGCCCGATCGCGCAACTGCCGGCGTACATCAAGAAGATGGACGTGTGCACGATCCCGTACGTCCTGAACGACTACACGCACCACATCTTCCCCCTGAAGCTGTACGAGTACATGGCGGCGGGGAAGCCGATCGTCGCGACGGACATGGAGGAGATGCGCCCGTACGAGGGCGCGGAGATGGCGATCGGCCGCACGCGCGAGGACTTCCTCGCCGCGGTCGAGCGCGCGCTCGCGGAGGACTCGCCGGAGCGCATCGCCGCGCGGCAGCGGGCGGCGCTGGGCGAGTCCTGGGATGATCGCGTCGAGCAGGGGAGCGCGATCCTGGCGCGCCTGCTCGAAGCGCGCGCCGCGCGCGCCGGGGCGCCGGAAGAAGCGCTGGTGCCATAGATGGCGACGCAGACCGCCCGGCTGCCGCGCCGCGCCCCCACGTTCTCCTTCGTCCGGCGGGAGAGCGACCTCTGGCTCGCGCTGGCGCTCGGGGGCCTCGTCGGGCTCCTGATCTTCAAACTGCCGGTCGAGTCGGCGCTCGCCTCCGCCGTCGTTGGCGCGTTCGTCATCCTGGCGTTCGTCGACACGCGCGTCGCCGTGCTGGCGCTCGTGCTGGTGCGCGCGACGATCGACGTCACCGCGACGGTGCCGCTGCTCTCGGCGTCCGGGAGCTCGAACGTGAACGCGGCGGCCGTGATGAGCCTGCTGGTCATCGGACTGACGTTCGCGCACGTCGCGCTCAACCGCGTCGACCTGCTGCGCATCCCGCTCGTGAAGCCGTTCGGCATCTTCCTGCTGATCAGCCTGCTCGGCGTCGGCGTGGCGCCGGACCGGGCGCGCGCCGTCGAGGAGTGGCTGCGCGTCGCGGGCGCCTTCGCGCTCTACGTCATCGTCGTCGACCTGATGGCGACGAAGGCTGAGTGGCGCTGGGTCGTGCGCGTCATCCTGCTCTCGTCGATCGTGCCGCTCTGCGTCGGGCTGTACCAGTTCTTCACGGACACGGGGAACCACGACACGGCCGGCTACAACCGCATCCAGGGGACGCTCGTGCATCCGTCGCCGTACGGCTTCTACCTGGTGCAGATCCTGCCGCTCGCCGTTTTCTTCCTGCTCTACACGCGCTCGAAGATCAGCCGCGTCGGCCTGATCGCGATGGTGCCGCTAATCATCTTCAGCATCTACGCGACGCAGACGCGCGGCGCCTGGATCGGCGTCGTCGTCGTGGTCGCCGTGTTCATGCTCGCCCGCGCGCGCTGGAGCCTGGTGCTGCTGCCGCTCGCGGCCGGGGCGCTGTTCTTCGCCGTGCCCAGCGTGCGCGCGCGGCTCGACTCCGCGACGACCGGCACCTGCGTCAGCGCGAGCTACTGCCAGTCCTCGGTGCTCTGGCGCCAGAAACAGTGGGAGGACACCATCCGCATCGCCTCGCCCGCGCAGATCGCGACGACCGGCGCCGGGCTGGCGGCGGTGGACGTGGACCTGGGGCTGAACGCGCACAACGAGTACCTGCGCCTGCTCGTCGAGACCGGCATCGGCGGGCTGATCGCGATGATCATCCTGTACCGCAGCCTGCTCGGGATCGCCCTCCGCGGCTACCGCGAGGCGCCGACGCCCTACCAGCGCGACCTGATGCTGGCATTCCTCATGGTCTGGGCCGCGCGCGTGGTCATCGGGCTGACGGACAACATCATCATCGTCGTGCTCGAGTGGTACTTCTGGGCGTTCGCGGCGATCGTCGTCGGCATGAGCGGCGCGTACCGGCCGGCGTGGGCGCACCAGCGCGTGCCCGCGGCCCCCCCGCCGGAGGCCGAGCCCCCGCCGGAGGCCGCGGCGCTGCCGGCATGAAGGTCCTGCTCGGCCACAAGTTCTTCTACGACCACGGCGGCCCGGAGACGGTGCTCTTCCTCACCCGCGACCTGCTGCAGGCGGCGGGCCACCAGGTCGTCGACTTCGCCATGGCCGACCCGCGGAACCGCCCGAGCCCGTACGCTGCGTACTTCGCGCCGAACGTCGACCTGCGCGCGGTGCGCCCGACGCCGGCATCGGCCAGGGCGGCGCTGAACTTCCTCGACTCGCGGGAGGCGGCGCGGCGCATGCGCCGGCTCGTGCGCGACACGCGGCCGGACGTCGCGCACCTGCACAGCATCAACCACCAGCTCACCCCCTCGGTCCTGCGCGTGCTCCGCGACGAGGGCGTGCCGGCGGTGATGACGCTGCACGACTACAAGCTCGTCTGTCCCGCCTACACGATGCTCGCCCGCGGCGCCGTCTGCGAGCGCTGCGCCGGCGGCCGCTTCTTTCGCGCCAGCACGACCCGCTGCCGCGGCCTCGCGCGCTCGCTGCTGCTGAGCGCGGAGTCCTACCTGCAGCACCGGCTGCTGCGCTCCTACGACGGCGTGGCGCTGTTCCTCTCGCCGAGCGCGTTCCTGGCGCGGAAGTTCCGCGAGATGGGCTTCGCGCACCCGCTCGAGGTGCTGCCGAACCCCGGCCCGCCCCCGGCCGCCTCGACGGGCGGCGAGCGCGGGTCGCACGTGCTTTTCGTCGGCCGCCTCGCGCCGGAGAAGGGGGTGCGGACGCTCGCGCGCGCGGCGGTCGAGGCCGGCGTCGCGCTGAAGGTGGCGGGCGACGGCCCCGAGCTGCCCGCGCTCCAGCGCGAGTTCGCCGGCGCGCCCGCCGTCGAGTTCCTCGGGCGCGTCGAGCCCGCGCGCGTCGGCGGGATGATGGCGGAGGCGCTTGCCGTCGCCGTGCCTTCGGAGTGGTACGAGAACCAGCCGATGGTCGTGCTCGAGGCGTTCGCCAACGCTACGCCCGTCATCGGCGCGGACATCGGCGGCATCCCGGAGCTGGTGATCGAGGGCGAGACGGGCTTGCTGCACGCGCCCGGCGACGCGCAGGAGCTCGCCGCGCGCCTGCGCTGGGCGGCCACGCACCCGGGTGAGCTGCGCGCGATGGGGGAGCGCGCGCAACTCGTGGCGCAGCGGTTCACGCCTGACGCTTACCTCCGCGACCTGCTCGATGTCTATGCGCGGGTCACCGCGCAGCGGCCGGCGGCGCAGCCAACGGGCGTCGCATGAAGATCGCGATCATGGGGACGCGCGGCGTCCCGGCGAGCTACGGCGGGTTCGAGACGTTCGCGGAGCAGCTTTCGACCCGGCTGGTCGAGCGCGGGCACGACGTGACGGTCTACGGCCGGTCGCACTTCGTCGACCCGAAGCTCAGGTCGTACAAGGGCGTGCGGGTCGTCGTCCTGCCGACGGTCCGCCACAAGTACTTCGATACGGTGGTGCACACCGGCGTCTCGGCGTTGCACGGCCTCACGCAACGCTACGACGTCGTGCTCGTGTGCAACGGCGCCAACGCGCCGTTCGCGTGGCTGCCGCGGCTGCGCGGCGCGAAGGTCGCAATCAACGTCGATGGCATCGAGCGGCAGCGGAAGAAGTGGAACGCGCTCGGCCGCATGTACTACCGGCTCTGCGAGCGCCTGTCGACGATCGTGCCGGACGAGGTGATCAGCGACGCCGCCGTCATCGAGCGCTACTACCGTGAGCACTACGGGCGCGCGTCGACGATGATCCCGTACGGCACGCCGGTCGGCCGCTGCCCGATGCCGGACGTCGTGCGCTCGCTCGGCCTCGAGCCGGAGCGCTATGTCCTCTACGTCTCGCGCCTGGAGCCGGAGAACAACGCGCACAAGGTGATCGCGGCGTTCGAGGGCGTGCGGACGGACCTGCAGCTCGCGATCGTCGGCGACGCGCCGTACGCGACCGCGTACATCGCGCGGCTGAAGTCCACGCGCGACCCGCGGGTCCGCTTCCTCGGCTTCGTCTTCGGCGAGGGCTACCGGGCGCTCCAGCAGAGCGCCTACGCCTACGTGCAGGCGACGGAGGTCGGCGGCACGCATCCGGCGCTCGTGGAGGCGATGGGCTACGGGAACTGTGTGCTCGCGTACGCGACGCCCGAGAACCGGGAGGTGCTCGGCGACGCCGGCTTCATCTTCGACGGCGTGGAAGGCCTGCGCGCCCGGCTCCAGCAGCTCGCTGACCACCCGGAGCTGCGCGCGCCGGCGCAAGAGGCCGCGATGCGGCGCGCGCGCGAGCGGTACAGCTGGGACAGCGTGACGGCGCGCTACGAGGAGCTCTTTGGACGGCTCAGAGCCGATCTGTCAAGTTCTACCCCGGAAGGTCGTCCACGATAGCCCGGGATTCAGTAAAATCAGCCTCGACATCCCCGGCCTGGTCGACGCTTCCCGCGCGCGTTGGTGCCTGGTCCGCGCAACGAGCCTCCCCACGGCGGCGTTGTCGTTGGAGGATTGTCATCACGCGAATGCTTGACATGCGAGGCACCCGCGCGGTGCCGCGCATCGCATCGGGGCCAAAGGGGAGTGGATGGACCGGCTGATCTGCGTCACGGGCGGGGCGGGCTATATCGGGATCGACCTCGTGCAGCAGCTCGTCGCGCGCGGCGAGCGCGTGCGGGTGCTCGACCGCTTCTTCTGGGGCACGCTCGGGCTCGAGAAGCTCCCGGGGGTCGAGCTGGTCTCGCGCGACGTGCGCGACCTCCAGGACCGTGACCTCGAGGGCGTGGACACGGTGTGCCACCTCGCCGGGCTCTCGAACGACCCGACGGCCGACCTCGACCCGAACGCCAACTGGCAGATGAACACCGTCGCCACCGAAGAGCTGGCTAAGGCGGCGATCCGCATGGGCGTGCGGCGCATCACCTTCGGCTCCAGCGGCTCGATCTACGACGGCATCGGCTCCGACTGCGTGCTCGACGAGGACGCCCCGGTGCAGCCCATCGGCCCGTACTCGCAGTCGAAGTACGAGGCCGAGCGCAAGCTGCTCGAGCACGCCGGCCAGCTCGAGGTCGTGCTCCTGCGACAGGGCACCGTCGGCGGCTACAGCCCGCGCATGCGCTACGACCTGGTGGTGAACACGTTCCTGAAGGACGCGCTGCTCAAGAAGCAGCTCTTCCTGCACGACGGGGGCCTCATGTGGCGCCCGCTCGTCGACGTGCGCGACGTCTCGCTCGCGCACATCGCGTGCATCGACGCCCCGGCCGAGCGCGTCGCCGGCCGGCTGTTCAACGTCGTGCAGGACAACTACCAGATCAAGGACCTGGCGGTGACCGTCGCGGAAGCGGTGCGGCCGGTCGCCGGCGACGTCGAGCTGACGCCCGTGCCCGCGACCGGGCGCAAGCGCGACTACCGCTGCGCGAACGAGCGGCTCACCGCCGCGACCGGTTTCACGCCGTCGCGCACGCCCGCGGACTCCGTGCAGAGCGTGCTCGAGAAGATCGGCGAGGTCGACGTGCAGGAGCTCCTGCACCCGCGCTACTACAACCTGCGCTGGATGCAGCTCCTGACGGAAGTGCACGAGACGCAGAAGTCGTACACGCGCGTCTTCTAGGCGGGCTCCGCCTGCTCGGAGAACTCGCTGAGCGCGCGCTTCGCCGCGCCGTCGAGGGCGACGTCGTCGAGCGGCGGGTGGATCAGGCCGGCGCGCACGTCGCGGAAGCAGCGCTCGAGCGGCTCCGCGCGCATCAGCCCGAAGCCGCCGGCGATGCGCATCGCCAGGTCCGTGACGCGGACGGCGTTGTTCGTCGCGTGGTACTTCACGAGCCCCACCTGCGCGGCCAGTTCGGAGCGCTCGCCGCGCCCTTCGACCCAGTCGCGCGCCACGCCGTAGATCAGCCGCCGCGACGCCAGCAGCAGCGCCTCGATCTCGCCGAGGCGCTGGCGCACGCCGGGGATCTCGCCGATCGGCTTGCCGAGGTTGGTCGGCACGCGCGTCGCCGCGAAGCGCGCCACCCAGTCGCGCGCGGCGACGGCGACGCCCGTGTACGTCGCGGCGATCGAGAGCCCGTGCCACGGCGCGACGTCGACCGGCGGCCGAAACGGCTCGCCGGCCGGGCTCACGCGGATGACGTCGGCGTCCGGCACGAGCACGTCCTCGAACACGATGTCGTGGCTTGCCGACTCGCGCATCGCCAGCGCGTCCCACGTCGGCTCGACGCGCACGCCGGGCGAGCGATGCGCGACGAGGAACTGGCCCAGGTGCTGCGGCATGTCCGGCGCGTTCACCGTGGCGCTCACGGCGAAGTGGGTGAGGAACGTGCTGCCGGTCGACCACTGCTTGCGGCCGGTCACGCGCCAGCCGCCGTCGACGCGGTCCGCGTGCGTCGCGGGCAGGCCCCCGCGCGCCGGGCTGCCCATCTCCGCCTCCGCCTGGCAGTTGTTGATGAAGTAGCCGTCGCGGACGACGCCGCGCATGAACGCCTCGATCATCGCCCGCGGCCAGAGGCCCGAGACCTGCGACTGCGCCACATAGCTGATGTGCATGTTCGCGGCGAGCCCCGCCGAGCCGAGCGCCCGAGCGATGCGCTCCTGCGCGGCGCAGGCGTCGAGCACGTCGCCGCCCAGGCCGCCGAGCGACTCCGGGATGGTGAGCGTCAGGTAGCCGGTCGCGCGCAGGTCGTCGACCGCGCCGGCGAGGAGGTCCTCGCCGCGCTCGGGGTCGCGCGCCACGCGCTCAGCGATGCGCCGCGCCGCCTCGTCGGCGACTGCGACGATGTGCGGCTTCGCGAGGCTGGCGAACGCGTCCATAGGGCCATTGTACGCGCGGACGGCGCCGCCAGGGTTAGAGCGGGGCGCCGCGCATCCCCATCAGCCCCTTGACCATCTGCACCTCGCCCAGGTGCTCGCAGATATGGCCGATGGCGAAAAAGGCGATGCACTCGGCCTTCGACATCTGCGCCATCGTCGGATAGGCCTGCGCGAAGAACGGGAGGCTCACGGCGGCGGCGCTGTCCTCGTCGCTCATGTGCTCGACGTGGCCGCAGACGGACTCGCCGACCGCGCGCCCGTAGGCGAGCAGCGCGTCGATGTCGAAGCGCAGGGCGCCGATCTGCTCGCGCGTCATGCCGTTGCCGAAGGGCGTCATGCCCGTCGTCTCCGCGCGCAGGCGGTCGGCCCACCCCTGCGACGCGAACACCGATGGCTGCTTGAACACCAGGCCGTGCAGCAGGTCATCGCCCGCGCGGAAGGCGTGCCAGATCGCGAACTGCACCGACGTGTCGTGCTTGTCAGGCTGCCACGCGAGCTGGTCGGGCGTCAGGCCCGCGACGAGCAGCGCCGGGAACTGGTCGTGCCAGAACTCGATGTTCTGCCGGATCGACATCGGGCGCCTCCTCTGCCTGCGCTACTGGTAGACGATGACGCGCGGCGGCGGCTGCAGCGCCAGGATCTGCGCGTCGGTCAGCGGGTCGGGGTCGTGCTGCAGGAAGACCTTGATCCCGCCGTAGGGAGCATACGCCGCGCCGGCGTACCGGCGGTACTTCACGCCCTTGATGTCGGCCGCGCCATAGCCGTCCATGTCGATGACGAGGTCCACGTCGTCGCGGCGGTCGATGTCGGCGGCGCCGGTGATCATGCCGTCCTGGAACTGGTGCACGATCAGCACCTTCCGCGGCAGGCGCTCCCGCTCGGCGAGCGCCGCCAGGTACGCCTGCACGGCGTTGATCTCGCCGGCGTCGATGCTGCCGATGGCCTGGCCCGGGCGCGTGTCGCCCGGCAGCGCGAACTCCGGGTCGAGCGCCACGAACACGTCGGGCTCGCGCAGGTACGGCGCGATGCGCTCCACCTCCGCGAGCGGGTCGCTGTGCCCGATCTGCAGGTCGAGCACCGTGACGAAGCCGCGCCGCCGCGCCAGGTCGATGAACGCCCGCACGCTGCGGTCGTCGAGGTACTGCAGGCTGGCGCCGCCGTCCGCCGGCTGGGCCACGGCGTACACCACGTGCAGCGCCGGCAGCACCGGCCCGGCGCCGTCGAGCGCGAGCGCCGCCGCGCGCTGCGCGAGCAGGTCGGCCGCGTCCTCCGGCGGGTGCTGGCCAAGCACGCCCATGGAGGGCGTGTACGGGTTGCCGTAATAGGTGACGAGCCGCTCGTGCGCCAGCGGCGAGGGCGCGGGCTCGCGCGCCGATACCGGCGCGCGCAGTTCGGGCAGCCCCCCGAGCCCGTACGCCGACGCCATCGTCGCATCGCCCGCCGGCGCATCGTGCGCGCGCTGGACCGCCGGCGTGCGCCACCACACGAGCGCCGCGAGCAGCGCCGCGCAGCCGGCGGCCGCGGCGAGCAGCATGGCGGGAGACACGGCGAGCGGCGCGGGGCGCCGCCGGGCGATGCGCACCGATGATCTCTTTCAGCGCCCGGCGTCGCCGCGGGATGCGTCAGCGGGCATGGGGGCGGGCGGCGGGATAGCGGGGACGTCCGCGCCGGTCCGCCCAGACGGCGAGCCCGATTCCCGCAGCGAGCAGCGCCGCGCCCAGCACGGTGAACGCCAGCCCGTCGCGGATCGGGATCCATGCGAGCCCCTGCCCGATGGACAGGAACTCGCGCTGCAGGTACTCCGTGTCGCTCGTCGACACGATCCGCATGTAGAACCGGGCGCCGATGCCCAGCAGCACGATCGGGATCGCCGCTACGAGCACCGCCGCGCCCACGCTTGCCAGGCGCCCGAACCCGCGGCACAGCAGGACCAGGAGCCCGCCGAGCACCGCCGCCAGCACGGCCAGCGCGAACGTGAGCACGCGAAGAATATCGTGGTTGCGCGACCGCAGGAAGTCGAGCCCGTTGTCCGTGATCCCGGCGAGCGAGAATACGCCGACGTTCCCGCTCGAGGCGGCGGGCTCGCGCAGGGCGTCGGTGCCGTGGCTGTACATAACGTTAGCGGAGCGGTCGAGCAGCACGTCGCGCAGCTCCTGTTTCGACAGCGACTGCGCCTCCTCGCGCGTCAGTTGAACCTGCACCGGGAAGTCGCGCAGTGTCAGCGTCTCGTCCGGCCCGGCGGCGGCGGCTCGTTGCTGCAGGTCGTCGTAGTTGCGGTCGATCAGCGGGTCGATCTCGGTCAGCGCGGCGACGGCGCGGCGGAGGGTGCGCTTCGAGGGGCCTTCGGCCGTGAGCTGGTAGAGGCACAGCGACCCGAGCAGGGCGAGGAGCGTGCACGAGAACAGGAAGCCGACCGACCACTTTCCGACGTTGCGCCAGAGCGACGGGCCGACCTCGACGACGATCGTCTCGTCCGGTGCCGGGGCCGGGGGAGCGGTCGCGATCACCGGCTCGCCATCGCCGGTCACGCTTACTCCGCGGGGACGGCGATCGTGCCGACCACCCGGTCGTGCAACGTGCGGTTCTCCGCGTCCAGCAGGGC
Organism: Dehalococcoidia bacterium; assembly: GCA_035650575.1. GTDB lineage: Bacteria > Chloroflexota > Dehalococcoidia > DSTF01 > JACRBR01 > DASRHM01. The sequence goes on from DASRHM010000015.1 coordinate 18,777, forward strand.
GGACACGAACGCGATGATCGGCGCGATGGCGCAGAGCACGACGATCGCCGCGAAGACGACGATGCTGGTGCGGGTCAGCGCGAGCGCCACGACGGCGGCGAGCGGGGCTCCGGTCGCGAGCGCCATCGGCCAGCTGAAGAGCAGCGGGTTCAGGCAGAACCACCAGCGCGCAACGGCGCCCGGGGATAGCTTCGACCCGTCGTCGCGCACGAGCCGCACGCCGGCGACGTACTGGCCGCCCGTCTGCCCGCGCAGCGACAGCAGCGCAAGGTTCAGCATGCTCCAGGCGAGCGGCGTGCCGAGCCCGATGATGGCGAGGAAGGCGTAGAGGTCCGCATCGCTCGCGTCCTGCTCCGCGCCGTTCGTGCGGAACAGCAGGATCGCGCCCGCGATCACCGTGATGAGCATGAGCACCGCGGCGAAGATCACCATGTCCACGACGTACCCGCCGGCGCGGGCGCGAAGGCTCACGAGCGGCGCGTCGGCGGCGGCGGTGCGGGGCAGGCTGATCTCGTTCGTCGCGATAGGGCGTCGCCTCAGCGGGATTCGCGGCGCGATTATAGCACGATGCCCGTTGCCCCCGGCCCCAACCGGCTCGCCCGGCGGGGTCGCCCGCGCGCCGCTCCAATGCGGCCTGCGGCCCTCCCTTCGCCTCCCGGCGCGCGCCTTCGCTCGTTGCTGGGCGGCGCGCATGCCGGCTCGATCCTTCGCGCCTGCGGTGCTCCGACGACCGCGCACCGGCGCCACGCGCTGGCGGCGGCGAGGCCACGGCGGCCAGGCGGCCCCCCGCGCCGGTCGCGCTCCTCGCGGACCGATCCCGGGACTCGTCCGGTCGGATGCCGGCGATACCTTCCAGCCTCCCTCGCGGCCGTGGTCTTCATCGGCGGCGCTTTCCCCAGGCCGCGCTCTCGGCGATGATTGCCGCATGGCCGCGCGCTTCGGCTTCACCTTCCCGCTCGATGGCATCGCCCTGCGCGACCACCGGCAGGCGCTGCAGGACGCCGAGCGGCTCGGCTACACCGACGCCTGGTCCTACGAGGTCGACGGCGTCGACTGCTTCGCGCCGCTCGCGCTCGCGGCCGCGTGGACCGAGAACCTCCAGCTCGGCACGGCGATCGCCAACGTCTACACGCGCTCGCCGCTGACGCTCGCCATGTCCGCGATGGCGATCGCCGAGGCCGCGCCCGGGCGCTTCTCGCTCGGCATCGGCGCCGGCTCGTCCGTGATCGTCGGGCAGTGGAACGGCGTGCCGTTCGAGAAGCCGTACGGTCGCGTCCGCGATGTGACGGCGGTGCTCGAGCGCGCCTTCGCCGGCGAGAAGGTCAGCGCCGAGCTGCCGACGCTGCACGTCGATGGCATGCGGCTCTCGCGCTCCGCCCTGGCGCCCGCGCCGAAGCTCTACATCGCCGCCCTCCGCGAGCGCATGCTCATGCTCGGCGGCGCGCAGGCGGACGGCGTCATCATCAACTGGCTCGGCGCGAAGGACGTCCCGAAGGCCGTCGCCGCCGCGCGCAGGGGCGCGGAGCAGGCGGGCCGCGACCCGGCGAAGGTCGAGGTCGTCTGCCGCATTTTCGTCTGCATGTCGACCGACCAGGCGCTCGTCGACTTCCTCGGGCGCCGCGCCGTCGCGGGATACCTGAACGTGCCCGTGTACGCGAAGTTCCACGAGTGGCTCGGTCGTGGCGAGCTGCTGCGGCCGATGTGGGAGGCGTGGGCGGCGGGAGACCGCAAGGCAGCGACCGCCGCCATCCCGCGCCAGACAATCGATGAGCTAATCATCCACGGCGACGCCGAGACCTGCCGCCGCAAGGTGCAGGAGTACGTGAATGCCGGCGTCGACGTGCCCGTGCTGAACTTCCTGCCGGCCGCCGCGGACCCTGCCGAGCGCGCGCGCCAGTCGCTCGAGATGTTGCGCGCGCTCGCGCCCGGCGCCTGAGCGCTAGCCGAGCGGGTCGAGCAGCACGCTCGCCTCGCCGGTCACGACCTTCTCCCCGCGCTGGTTCAGGCAGTCCGTACGCAGCGTGACGATGCGCTTCTCCGCGTCGACCGCCGTCACCTCGCACTCCGCCGTGATCTCGTCGCCGATGGCGACGGGCGCGCGGAAGCGCAGTTGCTGCGAGAGGTAGATGACGACCCAGCCGGGGGCCGGGTGCCGAGCGCGGCAGAGATGAAGCCGGCCGATAGCATGCCGTGGGCGATGCGCCCCTTGAAGCGCGTCCGCGTGCCGAACGTCTCGTCGAGGTGCAGCGGCTGGTCGTCGCCGCTCGCTTCCGCGAACTGGCGCACGACGGCGTCCGTCACGGTCTTCGTGAAGCGCACGGTGTCGCCCGGCTTCAGCGGCAAATCGGGCATCGGCGCTCGCTCCCTTCGGCTCCACGCTTCCCGAAGGCGATGCTACCAGCGCTCGCGCCGGGACGAAACGCCGCGGACGGCATTCGGCATGAGCGCTTGATCGTTTGACACCTCGGCAGGCCTGCCATACGCTAAGGATGTTCAGGAAACGAGGTTCATCGGTTGGCCACTGCCAGGGACACGACTGCCGTCCCGACCTCCGGCCGCAAGCGGAAGCTGCGCCGGGGGCCTCTCACCCGCAAGCAGATCCTCGATGCCTCACTCCGGCTCTTCTCAGAGAAGGGCTTCGCGCGCACGAGCGTGCGCGATATCGCCCAGGCCGCCGGCATCACCGACGCGGCCATCTATTATCACTTCGAGTCGAAGCGCGAGCTGTTCGAGGCCCTGATCGAGGAGCGTGGGTTCACCTCGGCCGTCGAGGGGCTGGAGCGCACCGACCTGCAGCAGGTGACGGTCGGGCCGGCGGAGGCCATCCGCGGCATCGCCGAAAGCGCCCTCGCCCTGATGTACGCGAACCGCGACCTGATGAAGGTCTTGCTCGTCGAGGCGATGGCGGGCGATGCGGTGGCGATGGAGGAGTACCGGATGCTTGTCGAGCGCTGGGAGCGCGCCGAAGCGCGCATCCTGCGCCACTACGCCGCGCGTCACGCCATCCGCACGGACGACGTCGATGAGCTGGCGAAGCAGCTCGTGGTGACCGTGATCGGCGCCTTCGCCGACTTCCTCGCCTCTCCGCTCGCCGGGGCGGCGAACGGCAACGTGCCCGCGAGCCTCATGTGCTCCGTGCAGGCGGCGATGGACCGCATCTCGCAGGGGATCACCGCGGGGGACTAGAGGCCCATGTCCGCGCCGCGCCTCCGGCCGTTTCCCGCCACTCCGAACGCCGTGACGAGCATCGAGCAGGCGCGCTTCGCGCACGAGAGCGAAGAGGAGTTCGCGCGGCTACTCGATTTCTACGGCGTCCGCTGGGAATACGAGCCGCGGACCTTCCCGCTCCGCCACGCGGACGACGGCCGCATTCTCGAGGCGTTCACGCCGGATTTCTTCCTGCCCGACCTGGGCATCTACGTGGAGCTGACGACGCTGAAGCAGGGGCTGGTCACGGACAAGCATCGCAAGCTGCGGCGGATGCGGGAGCTGTACCCGGACGCGCAGGTGAAGCTGCTCTACAAGCGCGACTACCTGGGCCTGCTCGCGAAGTACGGCATCCGCGACGCCGGCGAGCAAGAAGCGATGGGCGTGCGCGAGGTGCTGATCACGGCGAGCGAGATCGAGCGGCGCGTCAACGAGCTGGGGCGCCAGCTCACCCGCGACTACGCCGGCCGCGAGCCGCTGCTCGTCGGCGTGTTGAAGGGCGTGACGTGCTTCATGGCCGACCTCATGCGCCACATCTCCCTGCCGCTGAGCGTCGACTTCATGACGATCTCCTCGTACGAGGGCGACCGCAGCGGCGCCGTGCGCATCGTGCAGGACCTGCAGGAGAACATCGCCGGCCGCGACGTGCTGATCGTCGAGGACATCGTCGATACCGGCATGACGCTCAACCATCTGATGCGCCAGCTCCAGGCGCGCGAGCCGGCCACGCTGCGCGTGTGCGCGCTGCTCGACAAGCGCGCCCGCCGGCTCGTGGACGTGCCGCTCGACTACGTCGGCTTCGAGATCGGCGACGAGTTCGTCGTCGGCTACGGGCTCGACTACCGCCAGAAGTTCCGCAACCTGCCGTTCGTGGCCACCCTGCGGGCCGGCGAGACGCCGCCCGCGGACGCCTCCGGTTGAGCGCGATGGCCGACGCGGCAGACGAGCGCCCGAGCGAGCCGCCGCCCTTCGCCGGCATCCCCGGCGTCGCCGACCTCTTCGAGGCGTCCGACGAGATGCTCGCGTTCCTCGACACGTACCAGCGCGTGTGGGAGCAGGAGAGCCGGGCGATGCACGCCCTCGGCGACTTCCTCGGCGCCCGCGCGGAGTCGCTCCGCCTGCAGGCCGAGCTGATGCGCGGCGGCAGCGAGGCCTTCCGCCGCTATGCGCGCTGGTCCGAGCGCCTGCTCGGGCTCCGGCCCGAGTCGATGATGCAGGCGTGGCTGCGCTTCTTCGAGCGCCCGCGGCCCGGCCCGGGGGACGAGCGGAAGTGACCACGCAGACGGCGGCGATGGCGGGGACGCACGCGCGGGACGACGTCCGGCCGAAGCTTCGGGGCGTCCTGCACCTCGCCGCCGCGCTGCTCGCGCCGGCCGGGCTCGCGTTCCTCGTCCTGCAGGCGCACGCGCCGGGCGGCTATGTCGGCGCCGCGATCTACGGCGCGACGCTGATCATCTGCTACGGCACGAGCGCGACGTACCACCTCTTGCCCTGGGGGCGCACGCCGCGCGCGGTGATGAGGCGCATCGACCATGCGATGATCTTCGCGCTGATCGCGGGGACGTACACGCCGTTCTGCCTCGTCGTCCTCGGCACGGCATGGGGCGTGACGATGCTCTCGCTCGTCTGGGCGCTCGGCGGCGCCGGGATGCTGATGAAGACGCTCTGGTCCAGCGCGCCGCGCTGGCTCGGCGTCGCCGCGTATCTGGTCGTCGGCTGGCTGGCGCTGATCCCCTCCGGCGAGCTCGTCTCGTGGTTCAGCGCGCCGACGCTCGCGCTGCTCATCGCGGGCGGCGTCCTGTACTCGCTCGGTGCGCTCGTCTACGCCGCGCGCCGCCCGGACCCGTACCCGCGCTGGTTCGGCTTCCACGAGGTCTTCCACGCGCTCGTCATCGCCGGCGGCGCGATCCACTTCGCGCTCGTCGCCTTCTACGTCCTGCCCTCGTAGCTCCGGCCCTCGGCGCCCCCGGCATCGCTCCGCCGGCGGCGCGGTCACCGCGCGCGATGCGGCGCTGCGGTTTTCGCAGTCAGCGGGCGTATTGCCTGCCATCTCCCGTCCGCCATACTCGATCCCGGCGCGATACGCGCAGCCCAGGAGGATCACGATGACGGAGCCGGCCGCCGAGACGCCATCCAACGACGCGCTGCTCGGGTTCAACCCGTTCGACCCGGAGTTCCGCCGCGACCCGTACCCCGTATACCGCCGGTTGCGGGAACAGGCGCCGGTGCAGCAGAGCCTGCCGGGGCTCATCGTCTGCAGCCGCTACGCCGACTGCGCGACGCTCCTGCGGCACCCGAAGGCGAGCAGCGACGGCCGCAAGGCGACGGCGTTCCAGGAGTACGCGGCACAGAACCCGGGCGCCTTCGATGCGGACGAGTTCATGAACGAGACGCGGCCGTTCCTCTTCCTTGACCCGCCGGATCACACGCGGCTGCGCGGGCTGGTGAACAAGGCGTTCACGCCGCACGTCGTCGAGCGCCTGCGGCCGCGCATCCAGGAGATCGTCGACGAGCTGCTCGATGCCGCCGCCGCGCGCGGCGAGCTCGACGTGATCGAAGACCTCGCGTACCCGCTGCCGGTGCGCATCATCAGCGAGATGCTCGGCGTGCCGCCGGAGGACCACGAGCGCTTCAAGGACTGGTCGCGGGAGCTGGCGCGCAGCCTCGACCCGGAAGCCGTGATCCCCCCGGACCTCATGCAACGCCGCCAGGCCGCCGCGGAGGCGTTTCGCGATTACTTCACCGGCCTCATCGCCGCGCGCCGGAAGGACCCGCGCGATGACCTCCTGTCGGCGTTGATCGCCGCCGAGGAGCAGGGCGACCGGCTGACGCAGGACGAACTGCTGGCGACCTGCACGGTGCTGCTCATCGCCGGCCACGAGACCACGGTGAACCTCATCGGCAACGGGACGCTGGCGCTGCTGCGACATCCGGGCGAGCAGGCGCGGCTGCGCGCGGACCCGTCGCTCGTGCGCACGGGCGTCGAGGAGATGCTGCGCTACGACCCGCCCGTGCAGCTCACCGCCCGCATCGCGCTCGAGGACATCGCGCTGTCCGCCGGCGTGCTGCGCAAGGGCGAGCAGGCGGTGCTGCTCCTCGGGTCGGCGAACCGCGACCCGGAGCAGTTTCCCGACCCGGAGCGCTTCGACGTCGCGCGCGCCGAGAACCGCCACCTTGCGTTCGGCATGGGCATCCACTTCTGCCTCGGCGCGCCGCTCGCCCGCGTCGAGGGCCAGATCGCGATCGGCTCCCTGCTCGCGCGCTCGCGGGAGCTGCGCCCGCTCGTCGAGCAGCCGGAGTACAAGGAGAACGTCACACTCCGCGGCCTCGCGGCGCTCCCGGTGGCCTTCGTGCCCGCGTAACCGCGCCGCGCCGTATCATGGCCGCGATGACGCAGGCGCTCGAGCAGGTCGAAGAGACGTTCGAGGCCGGCGGCCGGCGGCTCTTCGCGCGCCGCTGGCTGCCGGCGGGACCGCCGAAGGCGCACCTCCTCATCGTCCACGGGTATGCCGAGCATTCGGGGCGCTACGCCTGGACCGGCGAGCGGCTCGCGGAGGCGGGGTACGCGGCGCACGCCGTGGACCTCCCCGCGCACGGGCGCTCGGACGGCGTGCGCGCGCTCCTGCGCTCGCTCGATCCCTGCGTCGATGCCGTGCGCGCGCTGGCCGCCGGCGTCGAGGGCGCCACGCCGCGGTTCCTGCTGGGGCACAGCATGGGCGGCACGGTCGTCGCCCTCGGCGCGGTGGAGCGCGCCTGGGACGCGCGCGGGCTCGTGCTGAGCGGCCCCGCGCTGACGCCGGGCCGGCGCGCGCGCCTGCAGGAGCTCATCGTGCGGACGCTGGCGCTCATCGCGCCGCGGATGGGGATCGTGGAGTTGCCCGCAGACGCCGTCTCGCGCGACCCCGGCGTGGTGCGCGCGTACGACGCCGACCCGCTCGTCTATCGCGGCAAGATCCGCGCCGCTACGCTCGTCGCGATGCTGTCGGCGCAGCGCCGCATCGCTGCGGCGATGGAGCACATCGCGCAGCCGCTGCTCATCGTCCACGGCGGCGACGACCGCCTCGTGTCGCCCGAAGGCAGCCGCGTGCTCGCCGCGCGCGCCGGCTCCGCAGACCGCACCCTGCGCATCTACGACGGCCTCTATCACGAGGTGCTCAACGAGCCCGAGCGCGAGTCCGTCCTCGCCGACATCGTCTCCTGGATCGACGAGCGCCTGTAGCCGCCGCGGGCCCGAGCCCAGAGGTACGCGTCGCCCTTCCGCGCGCGCTGGCGCCTGCACCCCGGCGTCGCGGTCCCGTCCCTCCCAGCAGAGGGCGTGCATGGGGCGGAAGCCCTTTGTCAGGGGGCTCCCGGGCGCGTCCCGCGGGAACGCCGGCTTCTCCGAGGCCCGGCGAGTGGATCGCCCACGGTCCGCGGACACGCCCGGGCGGCAGTGCCACCGGGCGCTCGGAGTTGCGCGCATCGTGTGCGACTCTGGCGCGATGGCATCGCTGCGCCGGCGCGCGGTGCGCGCCATCGCGGCGACCCCCGGAGGAAAAAATGACAAAACGAACCCGGCTCCCGCGCCGGGCACACGGGAACCAGTGACCAAACGAACGGCCACCCGGCGCCGGCGCAACCGCGATGATCACAAGACGGACTTCGGCGTTCGCCGCGGAAACCAAGGGAAAAGAGTCGAATAAAGCGCCGCGCCGGGAGCGGATCAGTTCTTCGTGACGCCGGCGACGCCGAGGCGGAAGAGGGGGTCGGCCGTCACGGCAGCGAGCATGTCGATGCGGCCGTGCCCGGCCCACTCCGGCCGGTCGCCGGCGGGCAGGGGTGTCGCCGTGCGCTCGATGACGCCGGCGAGCGCATCCGGCCGCAGGGCCGGATGCCGCGAGAGGACGAGCGCGGCGAGGCCCGCGACCTGCGGCGCCGCGAACGACGTGCCATCGGCGACGCCGTAGGGCTGGTCGTCGATGCAGGGGAGGAAGGCGTCGCACTTCGTCCGCGGGACCGCGCCGAGCACGCGCTCGCCGACGGCGACGACGCCGACCTCCGGCCCGGTCGTGGAGAAGTCGGCGCGGCGCGACGGGTCCGCCGCCTGCGCCGCGCCGACGGCGAGCACGCCCGGATAGCGCGCCGGGTACGAGACGCCGTCGGTGCCGGTGTTCCCGGAGGCCGCGACGATCAGCGCGCCGAACTCGTCGTGGGCGATGCGCACCGCTTCGCGCACGATCGGCGCATCGACCGCGCCGCCGAGGCTGACGTTGAGCACCTTCGCCCCGCGCTCGACGGCGTAGATGATGCCCTCGGCGAGTTGCAGCGAGTCGCCGCCGCCCTCGCAGTCGAGCACCTTCACCGGCAGCAGCGTGACGTTCCGCGCCACGCCGATCATACCGGCGCCGTTGCCATCGGCCGCGATGATGCTCGCGACGAAGGTCCCGTGCCCGGCGTCGTCCGCGACGTCGCCGCCGCTCCGCGGCGCGCACGGCGACGAGGCGGCGCTGACGAACGCGCAGCCGCGCGCATCATCGACGCAGCCGTCGGCGTCGTCGTCGACGCCGTTGTTCGGCACCTCCCGCGGGTTCGACCAGACCCGCCCCCGCAGGTCGGGATGCGTCGCGTCGATGCCCGTGTCGATGACGGCGACGAGCACGGAAGGGCTGCCCTTCTCGATGTCCCAGGCCTGCGGCGCCTTCTCGACGCCGAGGTACGACTGGCGCGCGAAGAGCGGGTCGGAGGGGTGCTCGGCGGCCCGGTAGAGCGGGTACGACGGCTCGATCGCCGTGACGCCCGCGGCCCCGGCGAAGTCCGCAAAGGCGCGCGCCAGGCCCTCGCCGCGGCGCACGCGGACGGCGAAGCCCGGCATCGGCGCGGGAAGCATCTCGCGCACGGCGTAGCCCTGCGCGGCCGCGCGGGCGGCGAGCGCCTGCGCCTGGGCGGCGTCCCGCGTGCGGACGACGAGCGTGTCAGGGAGCGGCAGCGAGGCGGGCGCGCCCGTCGCGGCGCGGGCGGCGGGCGCCGGCCGCGGCAGGGTGCGCGATGACAGCGCGAGGGCGCACGCGCAGGCCCCCAGGAGCAGCGGCAGCGACCGTCCGCACATCCTCGGCATCGCCCTCGTCGCCTACTCCGGACGGCGTCAGTGCCGCGCAGGATAGCACAGGGGGCGTGTTACAATCGCGCCGGCCCGGAGGTCTTTGTGCCCATCCGCATCCTGGCGCCGCACGAGGCCGCGAAGATCGCCGCGGGCGAGGTGATCGAGCGCCCGGCGTCGGTGGTCAAGGAGCTCGTCGAGAACGCGCTCGATGCCGGCGCGCGTCGCATCGCCGTCGAGGTCCGGGAGGGCGGGCTGGCGCTGATCCGCGTCGCGGACGACGGCTGCGGCATCGAGCCGGGCGAGCTGCGCATCGCGTTCGAGCGCCACGCGACGAGCAAGGTCGCGTCCGAAGACGACCTCTGGCGCGTGGCCACGCTCGGTTTCCGCGGCGAAGCCTTGCCGAGCATCGCCGCCGCCGCCGAGGTGGATGTCGTGACGCGCGCGGCGGGCAACGACGTGGCGTCGCGCGTGCGGCTGCGCGAGGGCGCCATCATCGAGGAAGGCTCCGCCGCCGGCGCGCCGGGCACGGTCTTCACCGTGCGGCGCCTCTTCGCCGCGCAGCCCGCCCGCCTGAAGTTCCTGCGCTCGCCCGGCGCGGAGGCGGCGCAGGTCGCGAACGTCATCGCGCACTACGCGCTGGCGTACCCGGAGGTGCGCTTCTCGCTCGAAACGGACGGCCGCGCGACGCTCGACACGCCGGGCACCGGGCTCCTGCGCGATGCCGTCGCCGCCGTGTACGGGGCGGAGGTCGCGGCGGCCGCGCTCGATGTCGCGGCGCCGCCGCCGAACGAGGGAGAGCCCGGGGTCGCCGGCGTCGCCGTCGACCCGGGAGTGCACCGCGCGTCGCGCAACTACATCGGCCTCTACGTGAACCGTCGCTGGGTGCGCAACCGCGCGCTGGCGTTCGCGGTCGAGGAGGCATACCAGGGCATGCTGCCCGTCGGCCGCCACCCGGTCGCCGTCATCGCGATCGCGCTGCCGCCCGACGAGGTCGATGTGAACGTGCACCCGACGAAGGCAGAAGTGCGGCTGCGGCGCGAGCGCGAGGTGTTCGGCGCCGTCCAGCGCGCCGTGCGGCGCGCACTCTCCGCCGCGTCGCCGGTGCCGGCGGTCTCGCCCGGGGTCTGGGCGCCCTCGCCGGCGCCCGCGTCAGCGCGCCCGCCGCTCGTGCTGCGCGCGCCCGAAGCGCAGCCGCGGCTGGCGCCAGCCCCCGAACGCGGCGAAACGCCGCACCCCCCACCGATGGCGGACCGGCTGCCCGTGCTCCGCGCCGTCGGCCAGGCGGGCAACACGTACGTCATCGCCGAGGGGCCCGAGGGGCTGTACCTGCTGGACCAGCACGCGGCGCACGAGCGGGTCCTCTACGAGCGCTTCCTGGCGGCGTCGCGGGCGGGCCGTCCGGACGTGCAGGGGCTGCTCGAGCCGCTGACCGTCGAGCTGACCCCCCAGCACGCGGCGATCGTCGAGGAACAGCGGGAGACGCTGGAGCGCCTGGGGTTCGACCTGGCGCACTTCGGCGAGCGCGCGTACGTGGTCCGCGCGGTGCCCGCGGCGCTGGCGGGCGACGACGCCGGGGCGGCGATCGCCGAGGTGCTCGAGCGCGCGGCGCGCGATGCCACCGGCAGCGAGGGCGAGGCCGCCGACCCGTGGCACCGGCTCGCGGCGTCACTCGCGTGCCACGCCGCGGTGCGCGCGGGGATGGCGCTCGGCGCCGAGGAGCAGCGCGAGCTGCTGCGGGGGCTCGAGGGGTGCGAGTCGCCCCGCACCTGCCCGCACGGGCGGCCGACGATGATCCATCTGGCCGCGGACGCGCTGGCGCGGGAGTTCGGGCGACGATGAGCGAGGGGCCGCGCTTCGACGTCGTCGCCATCGGCAACGCCATCGTCGATGTCATCGCGCAGGTCGAGGATCGATTCCTCGACGCGCAGGGGCTGGCGAAAGGCGTGATGACGCTCATCGAGGCGCGGGACGCGGAGCGCCTCTACGGGCTGATGCCGCCGGGCGTCGAGTCGTCCGGCGGTTCCGCCGCGAACACCGCGGCGGGGATCGCCTCGCTCGGCGGCCGCGTGGCGTACATCGGCAAGGTGCGCGACGACCAGCTCGGCGCCGTCTTCCGGCATGACATCCGGGCCGCCGGCGTCCACTTCGATACGCCGGCGGCGGCCGACGGCCCCGCGACGGCGCGCTGCCTGATCTGCGTCACCCCGGATGCGCAGCGGACGATGCAGACGTACCTCGGGGCGTCGGTCGAGCTGACGGCCGCGGACATCGCGCCGGAGATCGTCGCCGCCTCTGCGGTGACCTATCTCGAGGGCTACCTGTGGGATCGGGAGACGGCGAAGGAGGCGTTCCTGCGCGCGGCGCGCCTGGCGCACGACGCCGGACGGAAGGTCGCGCTCACGCTCTCCGACCCGTTCTGCGTCGAGCGCCACCGCGAGTCGTTCCTCGACCTGGTCGCGGCGCACGTGGACGTGCTGTTCGCGAACGAGCAGGAGGTCATCTCGCTCTACCGAGCGGCGAGCTTCGATGATGCGCTCCAGCGGGTGCGCGGCCAGTGCGACGTGGTCGCGCTGACGCGTAGCGAGCGCGGCTCGGTCGTCGTGGCCGGCGGCGAGGTGCATGTCCTCGATGCGGCGCCGGTTCCGCGGGTGGTCGATACCACCGGCGCCGGCGACCTGTACGCCGCGGGGTTCCTCTGGGGCCTGACCGCCGGGCGCGACCTCGCGACGTGCGGGCGGCTCGGCAGCATCTGTGCGGCCGAAGTGATCAGCCACGTCGGCGCGCGTCCGCTCGTCCCGCTGCGCGAGCTGGCGACGCCGCTCGTCGCCTAGCCGGACGACGCGAGCGCCTCGCGCAGCGCGGCCGCGGCCCGCGCGTCCTCCCCCGGGTCGATCGTGCGCACGTCGAGCAGCACCGCGTCGTCCTCGATGCGTGCGATGACGCCGCGCGCGCGCAGCGCCGCCAGCAGGCGCGTCGCGCGGGCGCCGCTGCCGGCCGGCAGCCCGACCGCCTTCGATGGCAGGCTCTCGTCCGGGAGCGCGCCGCCGCCGACCGCCGCGCGGGCATCACGCACCTCGGCGCCGGGGACCGTGGCGGCGATCGCTCGGGCGCGCGCGGCGAGCGCGTCGACCGGCGCCGCGATCATGCGCCAGACGGGCAGCCGTTCCTCGGCGCGGCCTTCGGCGTAGAGCCGCAGCGTCGCGGCGAGGCCGGCGATGCTGCTCTTGTCCAGCCGGACGGCGCGCGCGAGCGGGTGGCGCCGCATCGTATCGATGCGTTCCCGCCGGCCGGCGGCGATGCCCGCCTGCGGGCCGCCGAGCAGCTTGTCGCCGGAGAACAGCACGACGTCGGCGCCGGCGGTGATGGCGTCCTGGGGCCGCGGCTCGGCCGGCAGACCCCAGCTCGTCGTGTCCAGCAGGCAGCCGCTCCCGAGGTCGTCGATGAGCAGCACGCCCCGCTCATGGGCCAGCGCGGCGAGCGCGTCGAGCGCCGGCGCTTCGGTGAAGCCCCGGATGCGGAAGTTGCTGGCGTGCACGCGCATCAGCGCCGCGGTGCGCGGGCCGATCGCGTCGGCGTAGTCGGCGAGGCGCGTGCGGTTCGTCGTCCCGACCTCGACGAGCTTCGCGCCGGACTGCCGCATGACGTCGGGCACGCGGAAGCCGCCGCCGATCTCCACCAGTTCCCCGCGTGAGATCACGACCTCCCGCCGGGCGCAGAGCGCGGACAGCGCGAGCAGCACGGCGGCGGCGTTGTTGTTCACGGCGATCGCGGCCTCAGCGCCGGTGAGCCGGCGCACGAGCGGCGCCAGCAGCGCGTGGCGCGAGCCGCGCCGTCCGCTCGCCAGGTCGAGCTCGAGGTTGCCGTAGCCGCTGCCCGCGGCCATCGCCTGCACGGCCTCCACGGCGAGCGGCGCGCGGCCCAGGTTGGTGTGGAGGATGACGCCGGTGGCGTTGATGAGCGGGCGGAGCGGCGGCTCTCGCTCGTCCTGGAGTCGACGTAACGCGTCGGCGACCACCGCCTCGTAGGCCGGCGCGGGTTCCCCGGCGGCGATGCGCGCTCTTGCGGCTTCGAGCGTCTCGCGCACGACCGCGGTGACCAGCCTATCGCCCGAATGCGCAGCGAAACGCGCATCCGCGAGCACGCGGTCGACCGAGGGCAGCAAGCGGTATTGATCTTCGGACATGGGTCGATATTGTAGGGCTTCGCGTGGCGCATTCGCGCCGCGCCCGCCGTATAATCGGTTCGCCGCCCATCCGAGCAAGGAGGCACCAGATGGACCGCCTCGCCGAACTCGCCCTCGACCTGTCGCACGTGCTCGATGAACTGCATGCGGAGGCCGCGAAGCGCGACCGGCGCGAGTTGATGGCGCCGTTGCACTGGCTCGACGAAGCGAACACGCTCCTGCGCGTCGAACTCGCGCGCGACCGCGCCCAGCCCGCGGTCGGCGCCGTGCCGTTCACCTACGTCCCGGTCGAGTACCGCCGCTCGCGCTAGAGCCCGCAGTCGCGCATGCGAGCGCCGTCCCGCCGCGCCGCGCGCACATCGTAGGCGGCGAAGCGTCCGCGCGGGTCGCGGTAGACGACGCGCGCAGTGCCCTGCTGCTCGAACTCCTGCAGGCGCGTGCTCTCGTTCTGCGAGAACTTCATCGGGTAGTCGCGCTCCAGCAACACGATGTCGATCTTCTTCGCGCCGAGGAAGCAGGCGTACTGCTCCGGCGTGTTCCACCAGCGCCGGAACTGGCTCTGGTCGAAGAACTCCTGCGCGAGCACGGCGTGGTGGCGCATCAGCTGGTACGCGCCGTCCTCGCGGTCGTTGGGCTCGAGCACGCGGTAGGTCGCGTGCGGGTCGAACTGCGGCGAGCGCAGGAACTCGCCATACAGCGGGCGCGAGTAGCGGTCGAGCCCGAACGTGTTCACCTGCTGATGCTGGATGCGATGCGCGAAGAGCAGCGCCAGGGCGAGAAACGCCGGCAGGAACGCCGGGCGGATCGCCCAGGCGAGGCCGGAAAGGATGAACGGCATGAGCACGACGGCGGCGCGGAAGCGGGCCATGAACTTCAGCGTGCCGACGAGGTCCGCCTGCTTCGTCGTCGCCACCGCCGGCGCCGTGCGGATGTAGAGCGCGTACGGCAGGGCGATCAGCGCCGCGACGACGAGCGCCGCGGCGAGCGGGAACACGTCGCGCGGGCGCCGCACCGCGGCGTACAGCGCGTAGCCGGCGATCGCGGGCACGGCGGCGAAGGGATGCGTCGTCACGGCGATCAGCGCCCAGCCGCCGGCCAGCGGCCAGCGGCGGCGGTCGGTCGCTTCCACGAAGAGGAAGAAGAACGCGCAGGCGTAGAGAAACGCGAGCTGGAACGAAACCAGCCCCTCGATGAGGAAGGTGTTCACGTAGAGCAGCGCCAGCAGCCGCGCGTCGCGCAGGGCAGGGCGCGCGCGGACGGCCGCATACCCGTACAGCACGAAGCCGCCGACCATCGCGATCGTCACCGCGCGGTCGCCGATCAGGGCGTAGGGCACCGCCGCCACGAGCCACGGCACGACGGCGTAGGGGAAGGTGAGCGCGTCGCCGCGCTCCAGCATCGAGATGTGCAGCGGCAGGCGGGCGTGGTGGAAGAGCTGGTCGGAGATGTACCAGACGTGCGCGTAGTCGTTCGCCGAGTCCGAGCCGAGGAAGAACGGCTTCGAGAGGACGAGCGCGCAGAGCACGGCGACGCCCGCGAGCGCGCCGGAAGCGACGGCGTACTGGAGGCGCACGTGCCAGCGGGAAACGGCGGCGCCGATGCTCGCGCCGGCGCGCGGGGCCGTCAGTTCGCCAAGCACGTGGCGCTCCTTGCGGGCTCGTCCTGGCGGGCGCGCAGGCCCGTCAGTTCGGGGACCGTCACCATCTCGTACCCGGCGGACCGCAGGCCGTCAATGACCCGCGGCAGGGCGGCGAGGGTCGTGCTGCGGTCCGGGTTGCCGCCGCCGAGCCCGCCGTCGTGCATCAGGATGATCGCGCCCGGATGGGCGCCGGCGAGGACATTGCGCACCACCTCGTCGGCGGTCGCGTCGCTCCAGTCCCGAGAATCGACATCCCAGCCGACCGACGTGTAGCCCGCGCGGCGCAGCACGCGCAGCATCGCCGTGCTCGTATGGCCGTAGGGCGCGCGGTAGAGCGCCGGCGCGAAGCCCGCGGCGGCGGCGATCTCCGCCTGCGCGCGCGCCGTATCGCGCGCGAAGTCGCCCTCGCGCATGCGGGCGAGCGCCCGCGAATGCGTCTCGGAGTGCGAACCGACGCCCATGCCGGCGAGGGTCTCCTGCGCGACCAGCTCCGGATGCGCGGCGGCGGCCGCGCCCTCGACGAAGAACGTCGCCCGCACGCCACGGTCCCGCAGCATGCGCAGCACCTGATCCGTGTAGGGCGGATTCGGTCCGTCGTCGAAGGTCAGCGCGACCGCGCGGCGGGCGTCGCAGCCGGCGCTCACGTGCTGCGCCCGGGCCGCGCTCGCGCACGACGCGACCAGCGCCCCTGCCGCGCACAGGGCGATCGCGGTGACCAGGCGTGCCCTCCCGTCTCGCCTCCGCATCCGTGGGGAGTATGCGCGGCGCGCCGCGCAGGTTCAATTTGACGCGTCGAAGCTCAGGCCGCCTGCGTGCCCGAATGGTCGATGCGCAGCGACGACGGGAGCGCGCGCCGCTCGGGCCGCGTGCCGAGCAGGTACACCGCCGAGACCGCGCCGATGACGAGTGTCTCGAGCGCGCACATCGCGCCGAGCAGCACCGTCATGTCGCGCCAGAACGGCTCCGGGAACATCTGGATCAGGTGGTCGGTGGCGGGGTTGAGCTGCCAGAAGTCGTTCGAGAACAGCAATTCGTGGAAGCGGTCGAACGCCGCGTTGAAGCCGAAGGCGGCGAAGACGCCGATGCCGCCGAGCACGACCGCGCCCAGCGCGAGCCCGGCGAGCGCCTGCCCCGCGAGCTGGCGCACGTTCCCGTCTCGCGAGCGGATGAAGAAGATCACGACGTATGCGAGCACGTAGACCGCGCTGATCTCCTGCGCGCGGTTCACGAGCACGAACAGGCCCTTCACGTCCTGCATGTGGCGCGTCTCGCGCGCGTTGAAGACCGGCGCGGGCAGCCCGTCCTCGGTCACGGTGTGATAGAAGGTCTTCTCGCCGTTGTTGAAGTAGCCGCGCAGCGCCTTCGCCGTCGAATCGAGATCGGCGCGGGAGAGCCCCGTCGAGGCTTCGGCGTCGTAGCGGTCGAAGGCGTAGTCGTAGACCTGCGGCGAGTTCGCCAGGAGGCGGATGTTGGTGGTCACCAGCGCGACGGGGAGGGCGATGAGGAATGCGACGGTCGCGAGCGCGCGGGCGAAGCCCATGTAGGTTCCCCTCTGCCGCCCCGCCGCCGCGACAGCCGCATTCTCTTGCGGCTCTCCGAGGTTGTCAAGCGCGTCGTCGCCCGCTGCCGCCTGTTCCCCGTCCGCCATGCGCACCAGCTTACCGCCTGGCGCACCTACCCGGCGGCGCCGTCCGCCGCGATAATGCGCTGTGCCCGCATCCGTCCCGCTGACGATCGTCGGCCTCGGTCCCGGCGACCCGGCGCTGCTCACCGTCGAGGCGCGCGTCGTGCTCGACGCCGCACCCGAGGTCTGGTTTCGCACGCTGCGGCATCCGACGCTCGATGCGGTCGCCGTGCCCGCGCGTCGGTCGTTCGACGACCTGTACGACACCCTGCCCTCATTCGACGCGGTGTACGCGGAGATCGTCGAGCGGGTCCTGGCGCTCGCCGCGCGGCCGGACGGCGTGGTGTACGCCGTGCCGGGGCACCCGCTGTTCGGCGAGGCCACGGTGCGGGCGCTCCTCGCGCGCGCCGGCGATGCCGGCCTCGGGACCCGCGTCGTCGCGGGCGTCAGCTTCGTCGACGCCGCCGTTACGGCGCTCGCGCTCGACCCGCTCGCGGATGGCCTGCTGCTGCTCGATGCGCTCGACCTCGGCGGGCATCGCCGGCTGCTCGTGCCCGAGCGCCCGACACTGATCGCGCAGGTCTACGACCAGCGGGCCGCGACCCAGGCGAAGCTCGCCCTGCTCGACGCGTATCCGGCGGAGCACCCCGTGCGCGTCGTGCGCGCGGGCCACGGCGGCGGTCCGGACGTGCGCGGCGTGCCGCTTGCCGCGCTCGACCGCGACCCGGCGCTCTTCGACCACCTGGTGACGGTGTACGTCCCGCCGCTCGCGCTCGTCGACGACGTGCGGTCGTTCGAGGGGCTGCGCGCGATCGTGGCGCAGCTCCGCAACCCGGACGGCGGCTGCCCCTGGGACCTCGAGCAGACGCACGAGAGCCTCAAGCGCTTCCTCGTCGAGGAGGCCTACGAGGCGCTGGACGCGCTCGACGCCGGCGAGCCGCACCGCCTCGCGGAGGAGCTGGGCGACCTGCTGATGCAGGTCGTGCTGCACGCGCAGGTCGCCGAGGACCACGGTGAGTTCCGCATCGAGGACGTCGTCGGCTCGATCGCCGCGAAGCTGGTGCGGCGCCACCCGCACGTGTTCGGCGGCGTCACGGTGAGCGGCGCGGGCGAGGTGCTGCAGAACTGGGAGGTGCTGAAACGCGAGGAGCGCGGCGACGCGCCGCTCCTCGACGCCGTCCCGAAGGCACTGCCGGCGCTCGCGCAGGCGCAGTCGCTGCAGTCGCGCGCGGCCAGGGCGGGCTTCCCGGCGCCCGACGCGCAGGCCGCCCGCGAGGCGCTGCACGCGGTCGCGTCGGCGCCCGAGCTGACGCCGACCGCGCTCGGCGACGCCCTGTTCGGGCTCGTCGCGCTGGCCCGCTCGCACGATATCGACGCGGAGGAGGCGCTGCGCGTCGCCATCGCCCGCTTCCGGGCCCGCGTCGCGCAGGAGGAACGCGCCCGCAGCTGATCAGTCCGTCGATGCGTCGGACACCGCGGCGTCGCGCGCGGCGGCCGCCCGCGCGCGCACGTCTTCGATCCACTCGCGCTCGTCGCGCTCGCCGAAGTCCCACCAGACCTGCTCGCCCTGCGCCGTCTCGACGCAGAGGCACTGGCGGCGGCTCAGCGGCGCGCCCATGGTCATGCCGGGCGCGGGATAGAGCCCCGCGGAGCGCACCTCGGCGAAGGGCACGACCATCCAGCGCGCATCGCCGCGCTCGGCGTAGAACAGCAGGCGGCGGTTCGTCATCCAGAGCGCGCCCTTGAGCGCGAGTTTCCCCTGGAGCAGCGTCGCGCGCGTCCCGCGGTCGACGTGCTCGCCAGACGGCAGCTCGATCGGGATCTCAGGCGGCGGCTTGGGCGTCCGGCGAAAGAGCGGCATCAGCGCAGGTACTTCATCGCGGGCCGCAGCTGCTCCGCGTGCATCGTGTCGTGCCAGTGGAAGCCCTGCAGGTACTCGAGCACGGTGTGGCCCTCCGGTTCCGGCAGCCACGCGAGGGCAATCGGCTGCGCGACATGCTCGGGCGTGAGCTGCGCCAGCAGCCGCAGCGTCTCGTGGCGCATCGAGAGATACTCTTCGAGCAGCGCCGCGCACGGCGTCAGCGCCCGTTCCGCGATGCGCGCCGCGTTGCCGGCGTCGATGTCCGGCCACGCGGCCGGCGCGCCTTCCTCGATCAGGTGGCGCAGGTG